>NZ_JAMPLB010000025.1:0-103900 GCF_039962325.1 Leptolyngbya sp. PL-A3 | reverse complement strand
ATCACGCAGGGGATGTTTTTGGCGACGGGTCATAGCAGGGCACCCAAGGGTTCCCTACTATCTTGACAGCCGCCTATAAAAAATGGCGATATTCGAGTCAAATGACCCACTAGTAGGCTGCGGCCTAAGTTTACATCCTATGTTTTTGTGTGGGGTGCTTCGCACCCCACACAAAAACATAGGTGATGGATTTCCGCCTCAGCGTACTAGCTGGATTGAAGATCAGCCAGGAAATCAAAATCGACCAACAACTGCACCAATGCCGGAACTGCCTCGGCTTCCCTTGTCAGAATATCTACCGCAGTGCCTTCCAAGAGAAAACGCAACTCAGGGGTTGCACTTTCGATCGCCGCCATCACGCGGCTCTGCCACTGCTCAATCAGGCAAGGTTGGCTACCACCCAAGCGGCTAGGAAGTTGAACTACTACATCCGGCTCCAACGGAAAGACATCAGGTTCCGGCATGTGACCGGTTGCTAAATCAAAGTACCAGTCATGCTCAGGTGTGCTGACCTTAAGAGTTAGCAATAAGCGCAGCAGTCCAGACTGCCAGGCCTGCCCGGGTTGCAGCAAGCGACAGCGCAGCCCACCAATGAGATACATCACCTCATAGGCACTGCGACTCACACACCAGAGGAGCCACGGCAGCAGATCCGCTAAGGGCACGCCCGCTTCTGCTGGGCGTTGGGCGAGAAATGGAGGAGCAGATTCGAGCAGATTGGCCACTTCACAGGCATTCTGTACCAGCAGTGGCAGGATATCGTCAGCCAGCGGTGGCAAGTCGGCCTGGGCCATGTTTTGGTAGGCCGACAGTTGCGGAATCAAGGTCGCCAGGTATTGCTGTAAAACAGTTGTGCGGTAAGCCTCTAGCCACACCGTATCGGTAAATTTGAGAATCGGCACTGATTGGGGCAGGGCAACCGCAGCTCGGGTCACTTCATAGTCAGGGATAAATTCCAACCCCATCTTTAATTGCAGGGTACCTGTCTGCCAACGATGCTGAGGGGTCAGACCTGTAACCGCAACTCCATTGAGAAAGCTTAGAACTGCTGGAGTTGTCATCCGAATTTGTTGGACAAAGCCTTGCAACAGTTCCCCAGCGGGACGGGGTTCAGTCATGGGGTACCCTTCCAGCAATTGAATAGGAACGGTAGTATCCAGGGTCATTTCCGGAGGATGGTGAGTCACCAGGTCAATCGTTTGGCTATGGTCAGCAATCCGAATCTGGAGCAGAGCCGTCATCCGAACGATGCCATGAGATTCTCGAGGCGATCGCCCATCCTCCTGCACAATAGCCCGTACCCCCTCCAGCAGCCGCATTACACCATAAGCGCTGCGAGCAATACCCCAGAGCAATTGCGGGGCAAAATCCTCTGCTAAGCAGTAGTTTTGCCACAGGTCTTGAGATAACCAGGATTCGGCCCCTTCACTGGGTCGACGGGAAAAGCTATCCAGGGTAGATTCAAGGGCATCCAGTAAGTCACTAGCCTCCTCGAAGACGTAGGGCAGCAAATTCTCTGGTGTAGCGGGGCGATCGGGATCCCATCCACCATCGGGCGATCGCACCCCCTGAACAATTTCCACCAATTGCTGCATGGCGGCTAAAACCTGGGTTGCCTGCCGCAACCTTGGTACCCGTTGATCTGGCGATGCTGTAATACGCAGCACCCAGGAACTTAAATCTGGAGTGGCTTCCGCCTCGGAAGGTAATACAGAATCAGTGGGTACCAGAAAATCAGTCATAGCTCACGGCTCAAGGAGGCTTAATTTCAGCATTCCCCTCTTTCCACCGAGCCACGCGTTGCATCCGCCGACTTCGCGCAAATCTTAATTTTGCAAAGCTTACAATGCAGGAGCTATGCAATCTGCACGTTATAGCGCTGTGCACGTTAAGTACAGCAACGGTGGTGTGGGGCACTTCGTGCCCCACACCACCGTTGCTGTACTTAACGCACTTGCACATTGCTATATACCAAATCAATGTGAAGCTGCGGAGAGTGGTGTGTGGAGCGTAGTGCCACACACCACTCTCCGCAGCTTCATAAAAGCGCTGTAAAAACGGTATGAGTAATTTTTGAAGCAACCCTTACAACCCGGGTTGCATGCTCCTCAAACTCTCCACGTCCAATTGGCCCAGCCGTTCGTAAGCCTGGTCGATCGCCCGCTTCCCCCGCAGAAAACCCGTGTTCGCTCCGGGGCAAATCCACTGCAATGTTTCCGACGAAAACTCTCGCTGCAACCGCTCCAGGCTACGAAGTTGGCGGGGCCAGTGAAATGTCTTAGAAACCCGCAGAGGAACGGGATCACCTGCCTGGTTGGGCAAAAGATGGCGTCCTGTAAACAGCAGTCCACCTTGTAAGGCGTGATAAAGACAGGACGAACCTGGAGAATAACCCGGTGTCCATAGAGCACAGCTGGTAGAACTGATTTGAAATTCATCAGAAAAGGGGGTTACAGGAATACCAGGAAGCAAATAGGCTTCCTGTTCCTGAATTAAAATCTCGCAGTGAAGCGCATTGTTCCATTCCCGCACATGGGCATGGGCTGCACGATGGGTTAGCAGCAGCCAGCGCACCCCTCCCTGTTCCTGCAAAAAGGCGACGTTGGTTTCATCCCAGGCCGGGCAATCAACCAGAATATTGCCTGTTGGCTCCACCACCAGGTAAGCCGTTCCTCCCATGGTGTTGCGATTGGGCGGAAAGGCAAACACCCCCTCTACAACCAGGCGGGGAAGTTTCCCTGAGCCCACTGCGGGAGGTTGAAGCAAGTCAAATTCAGTCGGTCCAGATGCCATAACCTTGAAAATATAGTTTGCCTGAAGGAGTGCCGAGAAGGGTTGCGCTTTTGTAGGTTGTGCGAATACCCATCAACAGCTCTGAAAATTCCAACCCATATTAGCCCTAAACAGGCTTTTTCCCAGCCTTTCAAACTATAACGGTTTACGACTCAATGCATTGGACGAAATTATCCTTAAGCTGAAAGTTAATTGAGTTAAGTTAAGACCCACAGCGCTTTGCGCTTGAATCAGCCACGTTTTTTTGTGAGAACCGGGCTCCGCACGGCTCTCACAAAAACAACTAGATTTTAAGCATTTGAAAAGCGCTGTAAATGCACCAGAAGTAAGTAGCTATAAGCATCAACCATTTAGATATTAAATACTCAACAAGCGAGGAACGTTGTTTCCATTTACCTCCAAGAAAACATCTGTTTCTCTTGTAACAATACTCTGGACAGTTTTTCTGAAACCCTTGATTTTGCGTGCGCTTCGCGCACGCAAAATCAAGGGTTTCAGAAAAACTGTCCGAACTAATGTTGTAAGTAACCTCAACTCGGTCTAATTAAAATGGGCTGTTTCCAGAGGCAGGCGAGGTGTGCGCCTCGAAAAAGTCCATAATCCGAACTCAGGTTAGTAAAGCGACTTATTTCACTGGGTTAAACTGTGGAGCGGTTTTACCTGGTGAGGAGCTTACCTCCGAGTTTTTCAACCAGATTTGGTATAGTAAGCAGCTTAAACATTTTTTTAAGTAGGGCTAATTCTGTATGAGCTTTACCAATATAGAAGTAATTCTCACAAAACTGCCCAAAGCATTGATGAAATGGCTCAGGGTGAAAAAGCTATCATGATCGAAGAGGTGTATCCCCTATCTAGGGTGATGACGTGCATCTTAAAACCGATTAAATTCAGTGGGGTACTTAACTGCCGCTGATTCATAGCCCTCTTAGCGCCCACTAGATAGCATGGCTTGGTTCCTTCTATTAGGAATATTAGGACTCTTCACCTACTTCACGGTACAGCGGAGTGTGGCGACTATCACACGCACCCCTGTATGGCTGTTGTGGTTGGTGCTGATGACCCCCGCTCTAATCTGGACGGGGTGGATCCTGATGAAAGGTGAAGAAGCTCAAATTCCTACCATTCTATTATTAGGGCCCTTCGTACTTTGCCCAATTCTTTATTGGTTTTTGATCCAGTGGGGCCGTCCCGTCTCACCGCCCCCATCGGAGACATTAACCTCTACTCCTGAAACCATTCCCATCCCCCCTGCTTCCCTCGACCCAAAAGGCATTATCAAACCCATCAACCGCGAAGAAGAAGCAACTCTACACACTTGCTTTCCCTGGACGGTTTATTACCTACAAAATGTCGAGTATCGCCCCCAGGCTTTGATTTGCCGGGGGCAATTGCGCGCT
Source organism: Leptolyngbya sp. PL-A3 (assembly GCF_039962325.1). Lineage (NCBI taxonomy): Bacteria > Bacillati > Cyanobacteriota > Cyanophyceae > Leptolyngbyales > Leptolyngbyaceae > Leptolyngbya > Leptolyngbya sp. PL-A3. Next base: position 99,710 of record NZ_JAMPLB010000025.1, on the reverse strand, counting down.
TCGCCCGAGGTAGCCTATCAAACTATCCGCGAGAACATCGAAATGCGGTTTGGCGATCGCTTCCTCGTCATCTTTCAAGAAGGGGGCAACGGCAAACCCTTCTTTGCTCTGGTTCCCAATGTACAGGCCAGACGGGGAGATGCAGCCAAGCGTTCTGATGGACGTCCTATTGTAGCGCTGGTGCTGTCGGCCTTAACGTTGCTGACCTGTACTCTGGGGGGCATCGTCCTGTTGGGCAAAACTGCTGAGGAATTGCCTGGGGATGCATCAGTTTTACTGCTTGGCTTGCCCTACGGACTCGCTTTGATGACCATCCTGGGTATCCATGAAATGGCTCATTACCTCGCAGCCCGTCGCAATGGCATGCGGGCCACATTGCCTTACTTTATTCCAGTACCCCCTACAGGAGTTTTTCCGTTTGGTACCTTTGGGGCGTTTATCCAGATGCGATCGCCCGTTCCAGACCGCAAAGCTTTGTTTGACGTCGGCATTGCAGGGCCAATGGCAGGTTTTCTGGCCTCCCTTCCCTTCCTATTTTGGGGGCTGGCGCACTCAACGGTTGTTGATCGTACCGAAACCTCCAGCATTCTTAATTTCAACTCGTTTGATCCACAGTCATCTCTGTTGCTGGCGATTTTGAGCCGATTGGCTTTGGGGGGCCAGTTAGCAGCTCAACAGACTATTGATCTGCATCCTGTGGCGATCGCCGGTTGCATTGGCATTGTCATTACCGCCCTGAATCTCATGCCAGTTGGCCAGCTAGATGGCGGCCACATCGTCCATGCCATGTTTGGCCAACGGATGGGCGCAACAATTGGTCAGATTGCCCGGTTGTTGGTGTTATTTATCTCATTTGTGCAGCAGGAGTTTCTGTTGTGGGCTATCCTTTTGCTATTTATTCCCGCCATGGACGAGCCAGCCCTGAATGATGTAAGCGAGTTAGACAATCGACGCGACTTTTTTGGCCTTTTGGCACTTACCGTCCTGGTCGTTATCATTCTTCCGGTTCCTCCGTTAATGACACGACTGTTGTTTTAGGCTCTCACGTTTTTTCACCTATTGGATTGGATCAGGAGCACTGGAAATGTCCCACGATGTCCAGCAATGGTTAGGGGAAATTAAGAATTTGCAGCAGAAGCTGGAGGATGCCCACAAAGAGCGAGATGGGGCCTTCGCCAGCGCTATGAATTGGCGCGAACTCTATCAAACTGAAGCTCAGCAACGACGTACGGAAGCAGCCCTCTCTCAACGCAAGATTGAGGAATTGCAGGACGAGCTAGAGCAGCTCCAGGGAAACCCTCCCCTCCCACCCGTAGCGACCGACCCCAGCGTGCCCGAAGCAGTACAGGAGTTGGTGAGTACATTAAAAACACCTGACGAGCTGCGTCAGGCGTTGACAAAGGCATTGATGGAGTGCGATCGCCTGACCCGCGCAATCAAAGCAGAGCAGGAAACCCATGCCCGTACTCGCCGAGAGCTAACGGCCGCCCTTGGGGATACCGTGGATCAACTGACCCGGGTACGAGGAGGACACCTGGTTAAATCCAGCGTCCCAACCCAGGTCAGTGGAGAGAGTCACGGGAATGAATCTGCCCCTAAAACCCCATCGTACGAACTACCGATTCTAGAGTAGGCGCAATTCCAGCTTTCACCTGGTTTTCGCAGTGTTTGATGGCGGTGTCGGGGTCTTTCAGACCGTTGCCCGTCAGCACGCACACGATCCGTGCGCCCGTGGGCACCTGATCTTTTACCTTCAGCAAACCCGCTACCGAGGCAGCACTGGCTGGTTCACAAAATACGCCTTCTTCCGCAGCCAGCAATCGATAGGCTGCCAAAATTTCTTCATCCGTGACCGCATTGAACTGTCCCTGGCTGGCTTCCTGGGCGGCGATCGCCTTCGACCAACTGGCAGGGTTGCCGATCCGGATGGCTGTGGCCAGCGTCTCAGGATGCGGGACTGGAGATCCACCCACCAGGGGAGCTGCCCCTGCGGCCTGGAAGCCCATCATGCGGGGTAAGCGTGTGCTCTTGCCAATTTGGTGATATTGGCAGAAGCCCATCCAGTAGGCAGAAATATTACCTGCGTTGCCCACCGGGATGCAGAGCCAATCGGGGGCATCGCCTAATACATCGACAATTTCAAATGCTCCGGTCTTCTGACCTTCCAGGCGATAGGGGTTAACAGAGTTCACCAGGGTAATAGGATAGTGCTCGGCTGCATCCCGCACAATTTGCAAAGCCTGGTCAAAGTTACCTTGAATGGCCAGCACTTCCGCCCCATAGAGCAGGGCTTGAGCCAGCTTACCTAACGCTACATACCCATCGGGAATTAGTACGAAGGCCCGCATTCCACCCCGCCGCGCATAGGCCGCTGCGGAAGCCGACGTGTTGCCCGTGCTGGCACAGACGACCGCTTCTGCCCCGGCCTCCTTCGCTTTGGAGATGGCCATGGTCATCCCCCGGTCTTTGAAACTGCCTGTGGGGTTTAAGCCATCGTATTTGACGAAGACTTCCACCTGCCGACCAATCTGGGCAGCGATCGCCGGGGCCGGGATCAGCGGTGTGTTGCCCTCATGGAGGGTAATGACCGGAGTCTTGTCGGTTACCGGCAGGAAGGGGCGATAGGTCTCAATCAGGCCACGCCAGCCCTGATAAGAGCTGTTAGCGGCGATCGCAGGTTGGGGATACATTTCCCCGCTCGGAGCATCAATACTTACTGTCACGATACGTCTGCCAATCTACGAGAAACGTTGAAAATCCTGGCATTAGTCAGGATAGAACAGACCAGCCCCATGTAACACATCGGGTTGATTGCTGGGCAGGGGTCGTCAGAACGAAACAGAACCCGATGAAGGGCAACGTAAATACCCGAGTCTATGCCCCATGCCTATCAGTCCAGTCTATCGCGACTCTACCAAGCCACTCAAAATCGATAGCTTTTATTACAGCGTTTTTTGTCTTTTTCGGCTTTCGGGATCCAAATAACAGCAGTTCTCAGTATAAAATCAGCCCCAAAAACCGCTTGCCTTCGGCAAGCGGTTTTTGGACTTCAAAGCCAAGATTGCGCGCCCGTCGGGAGCCCAATCTTGGCTTTGAAGCCCATCATGAGAACTGCTGCCCAAATCAAGGAATTTTTATGTGTACAGAGCCCACATAAAATTTTCCTGATTTGGCGTCATCGCCCGAGGATTGTGTCTATAGGATGACGCAAAAAACACTACCAATTGCGAAACTGCCACAGACCCCGGTTTCAGGAATGCAGCTTTCACTACAATCAGAGCCGAGGTTTGAGATACAATAACCCTCGTGGCGTGAGTAAGTACAAATGACTAGTCAAACCCTGGTATCGAATTCTTCTGTTGATGCTGCTAGCCAATCCAACGTCGCAGTTCTGACGCCTGCGGCTCCCCGGCTTCCCTACAGCAAACCGCAGCAAATTGAGTTGCTCCATCTACAAGCCGAGGCCGATGCTCTGCTTCAGCAGCTCCAAATTCTAAAACAGCAAAAGCAGCTGGCAACAGTTGGTCAGTAAGATTTGTTTGAGTTGAATCGAGTTGGCGATCGCTATTATCTCTACCAATAGCTAGCCTGGAGGTTTCGCCCTCAAACTCGATGCTCAATTGAATGAATTAACCGAAGTGTTCATCTAAAGTTCCTTGGGAAGGTGCCTCTGGCACCTTTTTTCTTAAATACAGAATTTACATATTTCTATTGGGTATGGCGTGTTACATGCCATACCCAATAGAAAGCCATCAGGTCTAGCAATTTTGCTCCGGTACAGCGCAAAGTATTTAATACGGGGTGTTTTGCGCCCCATATTAAATACTTATCAGCCCATTTGACTAACTGGAGTGGATGTCAGTAGAAGCGTTAGCCACCCACATTAATGGTTGACTCAACCTTCACCTTGCCATCGTCACCGATCGTCCATACATCGTAGCTACCGACCACATCACCTTGAGCGTTGAAGTCTACGGTACCGCTGGCTCCCTGATAATCGATGTCGGTTCCAGCCCGTACTAACTCCAGACCCTTGCAGACATCCGTTACGACCTCACCCGGAGCATTGGCCACTTCATCCAACTTGGCTTCAATGTCAGCTCCCCGACCCGACTTAGCCGCTTCCGCTGCTAAAACCAGGATTGCTGCGGCATCCCAGGAGTTAGGATCGTACACGTTGGGAGCACGGTTAAACTTCTCTTGATACAGCTTTGTAAACGCATCGATTGCCGGGCCACCCGCGCTTGGGGCAGTACCGATGACACCTGTGGTGATGAACTGACCATCCGAACCTTTGCCAACATTCTCTGCCAGCTCGTCACTCTTCATCCCATCGGTCAGGAGTACTTTGGTGTCACCCCCCAGCAACCCCTGCTCGTAGGCCGACTTGAGGATCAAGCTGCCCGTTTCCAGGTAACCGATGACCAGTACTGCATCGGGCTTGTCACCAAAAGAAGACTGCAATTCAGAGTCAAAGGTCGTCGCGTTTTCAGCGTACTTGGTGGGGTTGTCTTTATTCACAACCGTGCCACCCAACGCCTCAAAGGCAGGCACAAAAGCTTCTAGCAGACCATTACCGTAGTCATTATTAATGGCAAGCACAGCGACAGTGTTGAAGCCTTGCTCCCGAGCCAGTTGGGCGAGTGCATCCCCCTGGAACGTGTCGGGGGGAGCCGTTCTCGCCCAAAAACCCTTGAAGTCGCCATTCTTGGCCCGATCGGTGAAGGAGGGGCTGGTGCTGGAGGGAGAAATTTGCACCACCTGATTTCGTACAGCAATATCTACAGCAGCACTGGAGACGGCACTACCTGCAGCCCCAACCACCGCACCAACCCTATCCACTTCGGCCAGTTTAGTCATACCAGCCGCCCCTGCTGCTGGGTCCGTCTGGTCATCCTCTGAAATCAATTCGATAGGCTGGCCCAAAGCCCCGCCACAGCTATTGGTCGTATCTACTAATAAATTGATGCTATCTTGCATGGTTTGCCCGTATTGGGCCAGGTCTCCCGTCAGCGGCATCAAGCTACCCAATTTGAAGGGGCCATCGGCAGATGCCGCCGCAGGACTCGCAGAAGCCGATGCTGCTGGAGACTCAGCCGTAGAGGTGTTATTTTGGCAGGCGGTTACTAGAAGGAGGAGGGCGATCGCACCCCCCTGACCCAAGCGAGCAAACCAGCGAATGGGGCTATTCATAGGTGTCCTCGAAACAATTACAAAAAAAGTACGGCAGGTAGAAAGTGAAATACTATCGCGCCAGTAAGGGATTCGGGTGGAATCACCGAATGCAGATTCGGATACATAGCATAGCGGGTTCGAGAATGTTTGCAAAGCTGATGGTTTGCACGCAAGATGCACAAACAATCAAATTTGAAAATATTCCTACAGGCCAATCTTATGCTTCCAGTAAGTCGGTGTGGGTCGTGTTCTAAACGCGTGGTGAAAGGAACGCGAAGTGCTCCTTTCACCACATCCCATCCACGCGTTTGAAACACGACCAAAATATAGATCAGTTGAGTGTATTACAAACCACTCATGTATAATTCGTAGCCAAATTCTGTAACTCAGTTCATTGCTCATCTAAGAACTATCAGAGTAGAGTTTTCCTTCACCCAAACTTTCCTCTGATATTCGATCTGATATTAGAAGAGAAACCTTTTACCCGCCTCTCCGTCTACTTTTTGTAGGGGATGACGCAGTAACAAGGATGACTTCAATGTGAACCTGCAACCGTGGGCTTGCGCTTTGCCAGGTGGGAACCCAAGAACTAATTTTTGAGTTTTAGCATCGTTTTGAGAATGCGTTGATTAGTCTTGCATTCTCGATCTCGTGCTGACAAATTTGCCCCAATTAATATTTTTTATAGGACAGCCTTTGAGTTCAAAAGCTGTTCATAAAAAGGGTTGGGCATTTTGATTGGGGCGATCGCCACCTGCTACACTGCCACAGAGTCATAGCTGAAGTTTCCGGACTGTGCTACAAGTACTAAGAATTCCTAAGAGTTCCATACCGCTGGGATTTTGAAACTTGTTCTCGTCGTCATTAGGTTTAATGCGTCGTTTTCCAGGCCAGGTATTTGTTGTTTTTCAGGCATAGCCGAGGAGTCGTTATGAAACGTTGGACTCGTTGGGGTCTCAGGCTAGGGTTAGCGGGCAGCATCTTGCTGGGAACCCTCATCACCGCAGCCCATCAGGTTTTAGCATTAACCGATGAGCAGGTTGCCGCTCGACTCCGTTCTGTTCCCGTATTTGCGATTACTACCCCCGATGGAGCCCCCCTCGTCAATACGGTTACTCGTGGGGATCAAAGTGTCGCTGTGGCCGAGGTTTATATGAACTGGCAGGATGCTCAGGCATTCCTGGATCAACTGCGGCAAGCCAACCCCGACCTGGCAGGCCAGGTTGCTATCAAACCCCTTTCTCTGGGAGAAATTTTCCGTCTGATTTCGGAAGCGCCGGAAGGAAGTAATGTTCCTCGGTTTAGTCTGGTTCCTGGAGACGCTCAGGTGGCAGCGGCTCGTACCTTGTTGCAAGAGCAGGGCCAAGCTGCAGAAGAATTTCAGGGTGTGCCGGTGTTTTATGCCGAATCCACGCAGAATGGCGGCGGCTACCTCACCATTACCCAGGGTGAGAATCAGGTAATCCCCCTTTACTTCCAGCAGCAAGAGGTGCAATCGTTGCTGTCCCGGGTTTCTCAGCAGGATCCCTCCCTGGCTAACACAATGCAAATTCAGGTCACGACCCTGGAAGCATTGATCAGTGTGTTGCGGTCTGAAGATGATCCCTCCCTGAACAATCTGTTTCTGGTGCCACCGACCGAGTCCTTGCAATATATCCAAGAAGAGTTCGGTGGGCAGCAGGCAGCTCCTGGTGCAAACCCCAGACAGCGGTAAGGGCAACATCGTGAGCCACGCTCCTGACAATACCGATCGCCCTGAGGCCAGTAGAGCCGAGTATTCCATTTCGGGCTCTACCCTCTGGCAATGGCATCAGTTGGCTCAGGAGCAGGCGATCGCCGCTCACATCCCTCCCTATGAAGTGGATTGGCTTCTGCAAGAACTTGCAGATTTAAATGGTTTAGAGTTACGGCTGGGCACGTTGCGCGATCGCCCAGCCGTATCTTTATTCACCTCTTTGGAAGCGTTGCAACAACTCTGGCAACAACGCCTTACCGAGCGGGTACCCATTCAATATCTGGCGGGGCGTACTCCCTGGCGACAATTTTCTCTGCGGGTGACTCCGGCTGTTCTCATCCCCCGCCCTGAGACTGAAGAAATTATTGATTTGGTTCTAAAGCTGACGTCCGACCCAGAATTTCACAGTGGGCACTGGGTGGATCTGGGAACGGGGAGTGGGGCAATCGCTCTGGGCCTGGCTAGCATTTTTTCCCAAGCTCATATTCATGCCGTGGATGTAAGCCCAGAAGCATTAGCGGTGGCCAAACAAAATGCGATTGAGAATGGCCTGGGTGATCGCATTCAGTTTCATCAGGGGGAGTGGTTTTCGCCTCTCACCTCTCTGCATGGCCAACTGTGTGGCATGGTATCTAACCCGCCTTACATTCCCCGAGCCGTTATTACCACGCTAGAACCAGAGGTGATGGATCACGAACCTCATCTAGCCCTTGATGGGGGCGAGGATGGTCTAAACGCGATCCGGCACCTGGTCCATGTAGCTCCGAATTACCTGAAGCCAGGGGGAATTTGGGTTATTGAAATGATGGCCGGGCAGGGGGTTGATGTGGCTGAGTTATTGCGTCAAAACGGTCATTACCAGCAGATCGCCATTCATCATGATTTATCGGGCAATGAGCGTTTTGCTAGCGCCCAAAGAGTTTGATATCAATCCTGCGCCCAGAGGGTTTGGCCTCGATCCATCTCTGGCGGATACTCCCCCGTTTCCACCTGATTACGAAGCGTGTCGCGATCGCCCCAGTTCACCAGCTCTAAATACGTTCGCCCAACTCCCAAGCATTCCCCCACATCGTCGTAGACCTCTAACCAACCATCATCTCCATCGGTTGAGGCCATGATGGTGTAAACGGGGATGCCGTTGATGGGCAAATGGGACAGAGACACAGTGCCGATATCCCGCTCCACTAAGTTCTCCTGGTAAAAACGGTAAGCCTCTTCTACAGCAGCAGGTAACTGAGCATCAGCGGCCTGAATGCGTTGAGCCATCAGGTTAAGCGATCGCCCCACCTCTCGCCCTTCCTGATAGGCCTGATACCGCTCTTGCCAGTAAGAATGCAACTCTTCTGTTAGCTGTTGCCGTACCTGTGCTGCCTGCTCACTCATAGCCAGTGTTTTCCTCAATAGACATCCCAAGAAATTTGGGTGGCGGCGTATCCATTCAATCTGCTGTCATTCATTGTGATACAGCAATCCTATTATTAGTTGTGAAGGATGGGGCAGGTTGCACCCGCCCCACCCTTCACAACTAATTTCATCCATCAATTCAATGGCACAGGTTTCATTCAAAACTCTGGTGGAAGCGGCAGAGAAGGGCGATCGCCTGATCAGCTTTCCCACTGACACGGTTCCTGCCCTCGCAAGCCGCCCTGACGCTGCTGCCCTCATTTATGCCGCCAAACAACGCAGCGAAACCAAACCCCTCATTCTCATGGGTGGCGACCCAGCGGATTTATGGCCCTATGTAACCGGAACCGATACAGAAAGGGCCATATGGCAACGCGTTGTAGATACTTACTGGCCGGGGGCGCTGACCCTGGTGTTACCTGCGAGCGATCGCCTCCCCTCTGCCATGAACCCTAGCGATCCAACCACCATTGGCATACGAGTGCCGAATCGAGCGATCGCCCGTCATTTGCTCCGCCACACAGGACCACTCGCTACCACCAGCATCAACCGCTCCGGGAAACCACCCCTCCAAACCATTGCAGAGATTAACGAGCAATTCCCAGAGGTGTTGACCTTTGCACCAGCGGAATTAGAAGCCCTGGAAGGGAGTTTGGCAGACAACCTGGGCAACAAAGCTGCAAACTCTGGGCAGCCATCTACTGTGGCGAAATGGACAGAGGATGGCTGGCAAGTGCTCCGCGCAGGAAGTATTGCATTGTCCGCAGATGCTGGGCGTTAATCATTCAGCATTGCTTATGCGATCGCCATTTCCAACGCTGTTCCCGTCAAGCTAAACGCTCGCACTTCGGTAATCTGCACTTTCACCAGTTTGCCTCGCAGCGCTTCGATGTCGCCATTGAAGAAGGTGAGACGATTGGTGCGCGTGCGGCCCATCACCTGGCTGGGGTCTTTGGGGTTTTGGTCTTCTACAAGGACTTCTTCGATGCGGTTTTGGTAGCGTTGGGACCGTTCCGCTGCTTTGGTGGCAACCAGGTGGTTGAGACGTTGAAGGCGATCGCTCTTCACCTCCTCCGAAAGTTGATTTTCCCACAGCGCAGCCGGAGTGCCTGGGCGAGGAGAATAGGCGGCGGTATTCAGTTGATCAAAACCAACCTCTTCTACCAACCGCAAGGTATTTTCAAACTGCTCCTCGGTTTCACCCGGAAAGCCGACGATGGCATCTGCGCTGATAGCCGCATCCGGCATATAGCGACGAATAGTATCGATAATCCGCAGGTACTTCTCGCGGGTGTAGCCTCGTGACATGGCCTTCAGCAGCGCATTATTCCCTGATTGGAAAGGAATGTGGAAATGCTCGCACACCTTGGGCAGTTCGTGGCAGGCGCGGATCAATCGCTCCGTAAAGTAGCGGGGATGGCTAGTGGCGAAGCGAATACGCTCTACGCCGGGGACATCATGGACGTAGTACAGCAAATCTGTGAAGGTGTGCAGATGGCTACCATCAGGCTTGCTACCGGGCAAATCGCGCCCATAAGCGTCGATGTTTTGCCCCAATAGGGTCACTTCTGGATAGCCCTGCCGTCCCAACTCCTCCATCTCGGCACGAATGGCTTCGGGCGTGCGGGATTGCTCAACCCCACGCACATTAGGCACTACACAATAGGTACAACGTTCGTTACAGCCATAAATCACATTTACCCAGGCGGTAATCTTGCTATCCCGACGGGGCTTGGTGATGTCTTCGTAGATATGAACGGGTTCCGTTGCCACTACCTGGTTACCCTGGAACACCTGTTCCAGCAAGTCTTCCAGTCGATTGGCGTGTTGCGGTCCCATGACCAAATCCAGTTCGGGTACGCGGCGCAGGAGGGCTTCCCCTTCCTGCTGGGCCACGCATCCGGCCACGACCAACGTCAGGTCAGGTTGCTCTTGCTTACGTTTGGCCTGCCGCCCCAGGTAAGAATAAACCTTCTGCTCGGCATTGTCGCGGATGGTACAGGTGTTGTAGAGAATTAAATCTGCATCATCAGGCGTTTCTGACCATTGGAAGCCCATGTCTTCCAGGATGCCAGCCATCCGTTCGGAGTCTGCTTTGTTCATCTGGCAGCCGAAGGTGGTGATGTGATAGCGACGAGCGTTACGGGTCATAGGGCGCAGAAATAAGGCAGACCATCGCTGCCGGAATATCCTTATTGATTATAGGCGTTGGAGATTGCGCAGCGCTTAAGTTGTTCTGGCATCCCAACCAATTACATCCAGAGCCGTCATATCGGTTTGAGAAATCGGGGCAGGCTGACCCAGAAAAGGAGCCAGCGTCGACGACATAATCCCGGAAGCGTCATCATTCCAGTGGCCCGGAAAAGTGCTGTTGCCGTGGTAAATTCCGGTGCCAAAGCTGCTCAGGCGGGTTGTCCCTCCATTAATTGAAAAGAAGGCATCATGGGAACCCACCGTCCAATCGCGCACACCTGCCCCTGCCGCCATACTGTCCGAGGAATAGCGGAACAGGTCGAGGGTATTCACCCAGGTCCACTGATCATCAGCCTGCGTGTTGCTCTGATCCAGGGCATCGATACCACTAGAAAAACCAAGGATATGGCCAATTTCGTGAGCCAAAATTCCAACCAAATCCACCGCACCAGAGGCGATGCCATCCTTCCGATTCGTATCCCAGGCATAGCCCGACAGCCCCGACTGGGGCATCAGCATCACGGCATCGTAGCGGGAGTCACCCCCTGCAAAGGTACCCGCTGGAACTCCTTGAGCCAGGTTTAACCCCAACGCCTTCGCGTTAGCCGTCGTCATCCGGATGAGTCGGTTGTTAGCATCCCCATCGTTATCCAGATAGGGCTCAGCACTGCCGGAGCCGTTGGGGTTGTCGCTGGTGTAATTCATCAACAAGTTTAGAGCCGGGCTATTCGGGAGAGATTGCAGAGCGATCGCATCCCTCCCTGATGTTCGATCGCTCACCAACGCCTGCCGTACCTGGCTATAGGTATACTGCACCAGCGTAGAAGCCCCACCGGCCACATCGTTATCAAATTGGAAGTGAATATTGACCTGCACATCATCCGTCAACCGTTGTGACCACAACTGCCCCGCTTCCTCCAGAGCATTCCGAAATGAAGGTGGCACTCCTTCACCATAGGTAAAGTTGAACCGCAGTTTGGAGGGTGTCGGTAGAGCCGCCGCTCTTAGATCTAACTGATAAGCGCCCCTGGCATGAGGACTTCGCGGAGCTACCCGCACAAAATAGGTGCCAGGAGCCACTGTTTGCTGCACCAGGTGATTCGTCGTTGGCCATTGATGGAGCACAGCACCGTTGCTCCATAACAGTTGCAGGCCCAGGTCAGCCGTTGGGCGATGCAACATCAGTGACAGACGGCTACGGGTATTCACCTGAACACGGTACCAATCCTGGCGATCGCTCCCCCCAATCGACTCCCGCACTTGCCGACGCCCCAACGGCCCCAGATAGCGAGCCTGGTTCCGGCGATCGCCTGCCAAATCTGGCACAGCCGACATGCGCAGATTGTAGGAGGTGCTGCCGTCCACCCGAGACACTTGCAAGTAGTAGGTACCCGCCCCCAATTGCTGTTGAATTTGCTCTGCTTGCCGACCTGGACGCTGGGCAGTAGCCACCCGTTGCCCCCGCTGGTTGAGCAGCAACGCATTGGCCCCTGCCCTTAAGCCAGACAGAGCCATTTGAAAACTGCTGTGCTGGGCCAAGCGAAAGCGGTAGAAATCATTGCGGTCAGTGTGACTGAGGGAATCGCGGAAAGTTTGCGATCGCGAATTCAACGCCACTCGTCTGGCTGTATCAAAGCTATTACCAGCCCGGTCTATCGTCATATATTTGTCGTCAAGTGTTAAAAAACGACCATTCCCCCAACTCCGACAACCGGAAAGGGGCCTCAATCGAAATTTTTGAGCGTGCTTAAATCAAGGCGTTAGACCACAATTAAGCATCGGTGAAAGAATGCAACGCCCGGTTTTCTCAAGAATTTTTATGGCACCCGGCTCATCGGGCCATGCCAATTCTGCTGCACCCTACTCTTCCCCATGCGGCGTGCAAAATTCCATCGATTACTCATCAAGCAACGCAACAATTTCCTCTACCGTGAGGTTTGAAGGAGTGTTCCAGGGAGAACCGCCAACGGTACGACGCCCACCCCAAGAGCCTGCTTCGGGGTCTTTTTCCTGCTCCGCCCGGCTGAGTCGGTCGAAGGTTCCCTGGGTGAAATCGAGGGTGTCCTGTTTGGGATGCAAGGGAATGCTGCCGAGCGTGTATTGCGTTCCACCAGTCCGGTGATCCCGAATGGTAATGGCTTCTGGACGCAGCTTGGTCGATGCGTTATGCAGCCTGGGAAGAGCCTGGTAAAACGATCGCGGATCAATTCCATGGCTCGTACTGGTTTGGTCACAAACCGCAACATCCCCTCGGTCTGTAGTGATAAAGCGAATACGGTTTTCGTCGATCAGCATCTGGGTATCCGCTTCCATCTGTTGCCAATAGTCGTCAGCCTCGCCGCTTTCACCAGGGTAGGGGCGATCGCCCTTCGCTGCCTCAATCAACCACTCCGTTCCCCTCCGAAAGGCTTCCGACGAATACGCCTCCCAATGTTCGTCCTCCCATTCCTTCCGCTCATGGGGCAACCCCAGATCAGAGGCAATACCCTCACTGGAGTTCTTTAGGGCAACCACAGCCTTGGCCGCAAACTCAGCATAGGGCTTCAGATCATCGGGGACGGTGAGATGGTCGCAATCCCAGGCGATCGCTTTAAATCTGGCGATCGTTTCGGGCGTTAGCACCTCACGGGGTAACTGTACCCAGGCGGCTGCACAACAGGCATCCGGATCAACCATGGTGGTGACAAAACAGGGAGAAGCGTCTGTTGCCCGTTCTTCGATGAGTGTTTTCGTTTCTGGCATTGGAATTTCGTCCATCTGCACAGCTGCCCCACCTGAACGGTGATGATCCCAATGCAGATCGCCTGGTTTCGCCTCCCAATCCGGCACCGTGCCATCCACCATGACAATTTGATGATCGCGCGGGAGACGCTCGGCTTTGGTGGTCACGAGGTACATAGGGTATCGGCAAATAGGGGAATACCCTAAAGATTAGAAATAACTCAGCCTAAAAACACCCTCCTTTTAGTGGGTCTGGCAAGATGTCCACCCCACCAGCATCCAGAACTGTAGCCAGCGTCAGGCAACATTTAGTCTGGACAGTTTTTCTGAAACCTTTGATTTTGCGTGCGCTTTGCACACGCAAAATCAAAGGTTTCAGAAAAACTGTCCGGAGTATTGAGGTAACAAGAGCTTTGGTGACCCGGCATGCTTCGCACGCCGCATTACTCTCCTAACGTTTATTTTGTGAAGCACTAGATTTGGTGTATGAAGAATACACGTAAAATCTAAGATTAAAAAAATGGTCTATTTCAAATCCTTATGAAGCTAGAGTATGGCGATACGTGCCTTCCATGAGGATTTGTGCAATCTAGTGTAATTTTTCAAAAAAGTTTGTTGTCGTTGAGAGGGTTTATAAGTCAGAGTCAGAGTAGAAAACAAACCTGATAAGCTGCCAAGGGGAGATATCAGGTTTTTTGTTAAAAAAATTACAAATCAAATGCGCCAAACCCACGACCTGCACGTTGTTGAAACTTGTCCTCTGTTAAACCCGGACTTCATTCATCGGGAACTTCCCATTACAGAGGGCGTGGCTACTCTCGTAGCGGATACCCGCGATCGCATCCGCAACATTCTGCAAGCGGAGGATCAACGTCTGCTGGTGATCGTTGGTCCCTGTTCTATCCACGATGTGCATGCGGCCTACGAATATGGTCAGAAGCTGCTCAAGCTCCGCACTGAGCTGTCTGATCAGCTGGAAATCGTGATGCGAGTCTATTTTGAGAAGCCTCGCACCAATATTGGCTGGAAAGGGCTGATCAACGACCCCCATCTGGATGGCAGCTACGACATTAACACAGGTCTACGTTTGGCCCGGAAATTGCTGCTCGACCTGGCTCAACTGGGTCTGCCTGCCGCCACAGAGTTACTTGACCCCATCATCCCCCAATATCTGGCCGATGTTATCTCCTGGACAGCTATTGGGGCTCGCACCACCGAGAGCCAAACCCACCGAGAAATGGCTTCTGGTCTCTCCATGCCCGTCGGCTTCAAAAATGGTACAGATGGTAGCCTTAACGCGGCTGTGAACGCAATGCTAGCGGCTAGCTCCCCCCATCACTTCCTGGGAATCAATTTCCACGGCCTCGCCAGCATTGTGACCACAACGGGCAATCCCGACACCCATATTGTTCTGCGCGGAGGCAAAAACGGCCCCAACTATGACGCGGCTTCCGTTGAAAAGGCGGCAAAAGAGCTGGCTCGCCACAAGTTGAATCAACGAGTGATGATCGATTGCAGCCACGGCAACTCTGACAAAGACTACACCCGCCAGGCCGTTGTTCTACAAGACATCGCCAACCAGATTCGGGCGGGTTCCTCCTCCGTCATGGGTGTCATGGTTGAAAGCCATTTAGTGGCGGGCAACCAACCCATTTGTGCCGATCTGTCTCAACTGACCTACGGCCAGAGCATTACTGATGCCTGCGTAGACTTTGAGACAACGGCTGAGATGCTACGCTCCCTGGCAGAGGCGGTGAAGGTACAGACCTCCCCAGTTCCAGTTGCTTAATTTGAGTTAATTTTTTGTGCGTGTAGCACAAAAAATTAACCACTGTCAGCGAATTGTGGAGCTGTCAGGTTCTGGTACTAATTTGATTTGAGAAGATGCGATCGCATTTCATTGATTGCGATCGCATTTTTATTAGCTCATACGAATACCCAAACCAATATTGGGTGGTGTAGGATGCAAAGCACCCCAGACCACCCAATATTGGTTGATTTCTGCTATACAGTCGAGTTAATGTTTCAGTTTCAACAGCTTTTCTTTCGCGGCTTCTAACGTTTCAGGGGTTTTGCTAAAGCAGAAGCGAATGAGCGATCGTCCCAATTCCGGTTGGCTAAAGAAACTGGAACCGGGTATTGCAGCCACACCAATTTCCTGAATTAAATAATAGGTAAACTCAACGCTGTTCGTGTAGCCAAACCGCGAAATATCCGCCAACACATAGTAAGCGCCTTGCGGCTGAAAGTAAGGCACATTGATATCGTCTAATAACTGTGTGATGAAACGTCGCTTCGCTTGATAGGTTGTGGCTAAATTCTCGTAATACGTGGGGGGAAGTTTCATGGCTGCAACTCCGGCCCGTTGTAGAGGAGAGGGTGCCGCCACCGTCAAAAAATCATGGATTTTACGAATCGCGTTTGTTAATTCAGCGGGAGCCAGAATGTATCCCACTCGCCATCCCGTGACGCTATAGGTTTTAGATAATCCGTTGATGGTGACGGTGCGATCGCCCATTCCCGGCAACGTGGCAATAGCAATGTGTTCGGTGCCGTCGTACAGAATGTGTTCGTAGATTTCGTCAGTAAAAGCTAATACATCCCATTGCTGGCAAAGTTCAGCAATCAGCGTCAACTCGTCGCGGCTGAAAACTTTGCCCGTGGGATTGTGTGGTGTGTTGACGATAATGGCTTTGGTGCGATTGCTAAAAGCCCGTCTCAACTCAGCCTCGTCAAATGTCCAGTCAGGTGGATGCAAGGTGACATAGCGGGGAGTTGCGCCCGCCAGGATTGCATCAGGGCCGTAGTTTTCATAGTACGGTTCAAAAACAATCACCTCATCTCCCGGCTCAACCAGGGCCAGCATTGTTGCCGCCATAGCTTCCGTTGAACCGCAGGTCACGGTAATTTCCTTTTCGGGATCAATCGTTAAGCCCAAATACCATTGCACTTTGTCAGCAACGGCCTGGCGAAACAAGCGATCGCCCCACGTAATGGCATACTGATTCACATCCTGCGTGATCGCGTCACAGGCCGCCTGCTTCAGCTCTGGAGGGCAGGCAAAATCTGGAAATCCTTGCGCTAAGTTAACCGACTGATGTTGCAACGCCACTCGCGTCATTTCACGAATGACCGACTCGTTGATCTGGTCTGCTTTGGCCGATGTTTTTTTCTTCTGAGAATAAGCCATTTCAATTAACTCAGCGTGAAGGGTTCAAGTCGTGTACCAGGCTCAGGCCGTATTTAGGATTGCGATCGCCGCATTAATACGCGTTCACTACTGAGCAGCACAATCCCTACAGTAACGACCAAAATTCCAATCATCTGAACAACATTGAGCGTTTCATGAATCACAGCCCAGGCCAGAATTGTTGTGATGGCTGGGCTACTGGAGTTAATCATGGAGGCAGTCGTTGCACCAATCATCCGAATGCCAAGATTATGCATCACGTGGCCTGAAAAGCTGAATAATCCAGATAACAACCCACCAATCCACAGGGGAGTCCAATCCAGTTGTCCATCATGCGCTGGATAAACCAACAGACTCAGGCCTGAGAGTAACAAGGTCATGGCAAAACTCATCCACGTAAACGACACCGGATGCAGTTTCTCAAAAACCTTCTGAGCCAGCACGGAGTAAAACGCATAGATGACCCCAGAACTAATACTGGCAACCACCCCGATCGCCACCAGAGGCCCATCAGCCATGGCTGACGATTGAGGAATGGTCAGCACGGTACCCAACAGAATGATGCCAGCCACTCCCCATTTGAACAAGGTGGGGCGATCGCCAAAGAAGCGCCAGGATAACAAAGCGGTAAATACCGGATACGTGCTGAACAGCGTCAGAGCAATACCAGCCGGAATGGAACCGATCGCAACATACAGAATTGAAATATAAACAAACATCAGAACACCACAAACAAGCGTTTGGGCCAGAAGTTTCCGGCTATCCGGCAAAAATAGCTTCTGAATGTCTTTCGTGGCATTGGGATGCAACTTGGGTGCCAGGGATGCCATGAGGGGAACAACCAGTAACATCCGCATGAACATCAAAAGAAAAGAGTTATGAAACGTGGGGGCTACATAGCCTCCCAATGAAAATAACCCTAGAAAGACCTGATGAGAGAATAGAACTCGAACGACAATGTTATGTAATGTCAGAACAAATGCCGCCAATAAAACAGTCAAAATTCCAATCACAACATTGATGGCTTAGTAGATGGAAAATGGAATCAGCAGAACAGCTGTGGCAAACAAAATTTTTGGCTGTTAAATCGAAACTCAACTTCACAGACGGGTTATTCCATTAACCCGTGCAGGCAGGTTTAAGCCAAGAGTTGCGGTTTATCCACCTCTCCGCTAACCGATGTTGTGTTCACGTCACTGCTCAAAGAAGCGGTTGGCAGGGCGTGGCAAGCCAAGGTTTTCGCGCAGCGTTTTTCCTTCGTAGTCTTTGCGAAAGATACCACGCCGCTGAAGTTCTGGAATCACCTGATCGACAAAATCATTCAGCCCTTCCGGCAGAAAAGGAAACATCACATTAAAGCCATCCGATCCTTCTTCCATGAGCCATTGCTCCATGTCATCGGCGATCGTCTGGGGCGTACCAACAAAAATCAGCCCACCATAACTGGCAGCTCGTTGGGCCAGCTGGCGAATGGTCAAATTTTCACGTTGGGCCAGGGCAACGATGCGATCGCGCCCCGTCTGGCTACCATTTGTCTCTGGAATTTCCGGCAACGGCCCATCCGGGTCAAAACCGGAGACATCATAGCCCAGTGCCAGATTCAGACTGCTAATCCCACTGTCGTAGTGTATCCGACTATCCAGGTGAGCTTGCTTTGCCTGGGCAGCTTCGACCGTTTCGCCCACCACGACCAGAACACCCGGCAAAATTTTGATGCTGTCAGGATCACGACCAACAGCCTGGGCACGACGTTTAACATCTGCAAAAAATGCCTTACCAGCCTCTAGCGTGTTAACGCCTGAAAAGATCACCTCGGCCGTTTCAGCGGCCAGTTGTCGTCCCGCTTCCGAAGCACCCGCCTGAACAATTACAGGATAGCCCTGAATCGGCCTGGCGATGTTTAAGGGCCCCCGCACCGAGAAATATTTTCCCTTGTGATCGAGAATATGCATTTTTGCCGGATCGAAATAAATCCCTGCTTCCACATCTCGGATAAACGCATCATCGGCGAAGGAATCCCAAAGCCCTATCACCACATCATAAAATTCACGAGCCCGCTTGTAGCGTTCACCGTGTTCCATTTCCTCCTCCAGGCCAAAGTTCAGCGCAGCGTCTGGATTGTACGTCGTAACAATATTCCAGCCCGCACGGCCACCACTGATATGGTCAAGCGAGGCAAAGCGGCGAGCAACGTGATAAGGCTGGTCGTAGGTCGTTGAAGCAGTGGCGACGAGCCCAATATGTTCGGTGACGCCAGCCAGGGCGGAAAGCAGGGTGAACGGCTCAAAGGAAGTCACAGTATGACTCCGCTTCAGGGCGTTAATGGGCATATTCAAAACCGCCAAGTGATCGGCCATAAAGAAGGCGTCAAACTTGCCCTGCTCCAGTTTTTGAATGAATTGTTTGAGCGCCGGAAAGTTGAAGTTGGCATCAGGCAACGCCCCAGGATAACGCCAGGCACCCGTATGGATGCTAACCGGACGCATAAACGCCCCCAGTTTCAACTGTTTTGAACGAGTCATTCACCCTCCCATGCACAGCCTACGTAACACCAGTTTAAAAACCAAACCAGTTAGATGTTTGTAAGGGAATGGCCCGGAGGGCCATTCCCTTACAAACATCTAACTGGGCTTTATTCCAGTGTACGTGCACACATTAAATGCTGGATTCTCAACAGGCGCTTCTACTTCTTAGCCATATCTGGCGATCGG
The DNA here is from genome assembly GCF_039962325.1 of Leptolyngbya sp. PL-A3. Taxonomy (NCBI): domain Bacteria; kingdom Bacillati; phylum Cyanobacteriota; class Cyanophyceae; order Leptolyngbyales; family Leptolyngbyaceae; genus Leptolyngbya; species Leptolyngbya sp. PL-A3. Next base: position 80,581 of record NZ_JAMPLB010000025.1, on the reverse strand, counting down.
CTCAACTACTGCACAATAAAAAATAATTGTCAACCTGCCTGAGGTCGACTTAAACTGCATTAGCGATCGCTAGGTACAGGCGGGGACGCCCTCCATACCCAAGGTCTAACTACATATGAGATGAGGAGAGGCAGTCATGGCAATGCTCACCAATGCGAATTTAGCCCTGCGTCAACAGCAGTTGCATCAGTCGCTCTCCAGACTACCAGACGCTGAACGTTGCAGGCTTCCATTTAGCGATGAAGAACTGAAAGCGTTCCAGCAATCCTTACAAGGCACGATCGTGCTTCCAGGCGATCCGACATACCCCCAAGATCGAAAAGGACATTCCCTAGTCCCCGATCTCCCCTATCCCTGCATCATCGTTTACTGTGCGGCTGAATCAGATGTTGCTGCATGCTTGGCGCTTGTCACGAAATACCGGGATGAACTGCCGTTCGCTGTTCGCTCAGGAGGACACAGCAACACCGGATACTCTGTAGTCGATGGTATGGTGATCGACATCAGCAACCTCAACGGGGTGTTCGTATCTCCTGATCGGACGACCGCTGTTGTACAGGCGGGCGCTACCCTTGGATTGGTCAACGCTGAGCTAGATCTCTATGGGCTACATATTCCGGGTGGCGAATGCGCGACGGTAGGAGTGGCCGGTCACATGCAGGGCGGTGGCTACGGCTTTACTTCCCGTACCTTCGGTTTGAACTGTGATGTCGTTGAACGCGTTCGAGTGATGCTCGCTGACGGCAAAATCGTCGTTGCCGATGAAACTCAGAACACTGACCTGTACTGGGCGATACGAGGAGCCACGGGTGGCACCCTGGGGATACTCCTTGAGGTGGAATATCGCACGGCCCCGCTCAGCGATCTATGGGCGTTTGTGATTGAATGGCCCATTGATCAGGCCGCTCAGGTGCTACCGGAGTTACAGAGAAACTATATGCAGACTGGATTGACGCCCAAACTTGGGTATCAATGTGCCTTTTCCAGAATTCGCGGCGCGGAAGATTGTTCGTTCTTGTTCATGGGAATGTATGCAGGCCCACGGGAGGAGGGCAAGGGCTTGATCGCCCCTTTGATGACTATCGGTACGCCGAACCTGTTGCAGGAGCAGGTGGCGCGATACAAAAACCTCAGCGACTTCTTGCTCAATTGGTGGGAGATCCCACCAGATTTAGAAACCGTCTTTGAAAGCAAGCAGAGCAACTACATTGCGCGCACCCTGGAACCGAGCGAATGGACCGAAATCATTGACTATTTCAAGACCACACCCAACCTCTATAACTTGTGTGCATTTGAGGTCTATGGGGGAGCCGCAGCATCACCCCAACGCCCCAACGCCTTCATTCACCGCGACGTCGATTTCGATTTCTTCATAGACTCGTTCTTCAGTGACAAGTGGCCCAAGAGTGGCCAGAAAGAGGCGGAAGAATGGCTCACAGGGTTCAACGCACTGCTCCAAAAATACTCTAACGGGCACAAATACCAGAATTATCCAAACCGGAATAATATCAACTATCGCTGGAACTACTGGGGTGACGTGTTTAATTCACTCCTGTTCGTTAAGACAAAATACGATCCGACCAACTTGTTTACCAATGAGCAGGGGTTAACACCGTATCCGGAAGGAGCGGATATCCAACGCTCTGAAGTTCCCTCTCAATTCAGCGATACGAAAATTGTCTATGAACCCAGACACTAAGGCGAGTTTTGAAACTTGCTGGAAGGGTTGTTTTTTCGTGCGCGAAGCACACGAAAAAACAACCCTTAAAACAGACCCTAGTATTCCGTTAAGAATTTTTTGACGAGTCAAAGACCGGTCAAAAAATTCTTATTAGTTTTTAAGTGTTGGGTGCCCGACACTTAAAAATTGATAGAACACTAGGGGCGTGTCGCTGCTACAACCTCTCACTGCAATGGAGATACCGTCATGTTCCTTAGCGTGCACCACGCTACCAGCTTGAACCGTTACGAAGAGCTGCCAGTTCAATCGCGGGAGCCTCGAACGCCCTTGGTGCGGCCTCTAAAGCCCATTAGCTGCAACGAGGCCGTGCTGACGGTGGATCATCAGTCTCTTCAAGACCTATTAGATGGTGCCGCCTTTCTTTCAGTGGGAGGCGGTGGTCCGAAAAGTATGGGGCGGGATATGCTCGGAACCCTTGATCCGAGCCAGGTGATTCCCATGGTCGGGGTCGATCAGGTCGGCGATGACCAATGGGTTGTCATGTCTGCCTATTTGGGATCGCCGATCGCCGCAGCCAATTTGAAATCCCCCAGCTTCAATTCGTTAGAGCGCTGCATCAGAGCACTGGAAAAATCGGCAGGCGTCAGCGTATCGTTTGTGGTGCCAGGTGAAATAGGTGCGGTCAACAGCATCGCACCCATTCTGGCGGCGTGTGACCTGGGCGTTCCCGTGGTCGATGCCGATGGTTGTGGGCGGGCAGTGCCACTCATCGCCGCAACCACCTTCGGGCTACAAAACGAGCTGATTCAGCGGGGTGGGGCAGCGATCGCCAACGATGCAAACGACCCAACCCAGTATCAATCTGCCGTTTTTCAGGCCTGTACAACCAGCCAGATTCAGACTAATGCGATCGCGGTCATTGGCAGCTCCGCCTACGGGCTGCTCGGTGCCATTGCCACATGGTTAATGAAAGGGTCAGAACTCAAGAAATTTGCCGTTCCTGGAGGTCTTAGCAATGCCATTGCCGTAGGAGCCGCAATCCGGCAAAGTCAAGGCAACTATCTACAGGATGTGCAGCAAGCTTTGAAAACCGCTGGCCTCAAGAGCCGGGTACTGGGCGGGGCACCCATGAAGCCGCTGAAGATGGCCGTTGCTACTCAGCAAGGACACGATCACGCGACGCTGACCTTGCAGGTGAGCGGTAGCGAGGAAATTGTAACCGTTTACATGGTTAACGAAAACATCTTGGCCTACTCTAGTAAGTTATCGCAGCCCGTTATCATGGCCCCTGATATGTTGGCCTGGCTGGGTCTGGATGGCTCTACCTTCGACAACTCGGAACTAGCGGCAAAAATCCAAACCGGAGAGGCCGGGGAACTGTATGCCATTGGCATCGAGGCGACTCAACCGATTGGTGCCCCCAGCCAGGCCCACCGCATCGCGTTTCGTGATGACCCTGGCATTTTGAAGGTAATGCAGGCGATGATGGAAGACCTGGGCTATGCAGGAAGCTATGTCAAGTTTCAGGCTTGAGTTGGAGAAAACCGTGCAGCTTGCTTCTGACTAGTTCAGTTGGGCGTCAGTTTGCCTACTCTTTGATGAGGCAAGCCTCTAACACTCACCTCATCAAAGGGTAAGCAAGCTGATGCCCCAAGATACTAGGGTGCCCCGATGACACACACCCACCGTTGACATGAAAATGGCATACCCGATTGATGACATCACCCGCTACATCCCGAACCTGATTATTGACCGGTTTCAGGATGCTTCGCCTTCTCTAGAAGAGGCGTTCAGCGACACTCCGGTGGGGGCGATGTTGATGGCGGACATCTCGGGGTTCACGGCTTTGTCCGAGCGGCTTGCCGAGCAGGGGCCGGAAGGGGCCGAGGTGCTCACTCACATCCTTAACGGCATCTTTGAACGCCTGGAGGGGTTGATCGCCAGTAGCGGGGGCGATGTCTTGCACTTTGCAGGAGACGCGCTCTACGCGTTCTGGCCTATCCGAGATGGGGCCGATCGCTCCGCTGTCGTGGCGATCGCCACCCAATGTGCCATTGATGCTCAGCATGTCCTGGCGGATTTTGCCGCCTCCGAAGGACGCTCCATCTCCATGCGTATTGGGGTTGGGGTCGGTTCACTCACGGTGTTCCACGTCGGCGGCATTTACCGCAAGTGGCACTACATGGTGCGCGGCGATGCTGTAGAGCAGGTCTGTCTGGCTCAGGATCGCGCTCAACGCGGCGAAGTGATTTTGTCGCCCGAAGCTAGTGAGCTGGCTCAGAGCAATTTTCTGCTTGAGCCAAAGACCGGAGGGTATGCCCGAGTTATCAAAGCTGTCACTGAGCTTGTGGCAGTCTCTTCGCTAATGGAGCGATCGCCAGCACAGAATATCGAGGCATTACGGGCGTATATCCCCAGCGTTCTATTGGCTAGAGCGGCAGCGGGTCAGGCCGCTTATATGTCCGAGCTGAGGAGGGTGACGACCTTATTTATTAGCCTCGCAGGCTTCCACGACGACGCAGAACTGTCGTTGATTCAAACCGTTGTCCAAGACATTCAAACGGCACTGAACCGCAGAGAAGGAACGCTGAACAAGCTCAGCGTCGATGAGAAGGGCGTCTATATCATTGCGGCGTTGGGGCTGCCTCCCCTGGCCCATAAGGACGATCCCACCCGTGGAGTCCAGGTAGCTCTTGATATTCACGCGCAGCTCGACAGGCTGGGCGTTCGCCACGCGATTGGGGTAACGACAGGAAAAGCATTCTGTGGTGTGGTTGGAGGTGATAAGCAGCGGTGCGAATATACGGTGATTGGGGCATCTATCAACCTGGCAGTAAGGTTGATGCAGGCTGCGATCGCCGACCCAAACAGTCAGGTTCCGATATTTTGCTGCGACAATACCCATCGAGCGACTCGGGAGTTGTTTGTTTATCAGAAGAAGGGGCCGATCCGGGTCAAAGGTAAGAATCAATCTGTCTCCGTCTACGTGCCCCTGCGTGAGCAACTCCAGCGCCCCCAAATTTCTGACATCGTCGGTCGCCTCCAGGAGCGAAATCTGCTGAAAGAGGCCGTGAAGATGCTGGCTTGGGGCAAAGGAACGCAAACAATCGTCATTGAGGGCGAGGCAGGGGTCGGTAAGTCACGCCTGACCCAAGAATTTTGTCGGATGGCAGATGAGGAAGGTGTCGTTACGTTGCGCGGTGTTGGGGATGCGGTCGAAAAGAATGTCCCTTACCACGGCTGGCGTGGCATTTTGACACACCTATTTGCCCTTGAGCGCGGTGCGACCCTGGAAATGCACCGTGAGCAGGTCTTGAATGCGGTTGGGCCTGCCCTCGCCGATGATGTTTCGCTGCTCAACGACATCCTCCCGCTCGAGTTTCCTGAAGCTGACGTTGCTCTGGAGGGGCCAGCTCGAGCCGCCGCTATCAGGGCTCTAGTGTTGAGTTTGCTAAAAGCATCGGCTGAGCGCACCCCGACCACCATTCTCATTGAAGACGCCCACTGGCTTGACTCAGCTTCGTGGCAGCTGCTTGAAGATGCCATTGAGGACGTAAATCCGCTGCTGGTCGTTGTGGCAACCCGTGCTGTAGTTGGGCCTCAAGCGACAACCTTCCGTCAGTTGCTCGACCGCGAGGAGACAACCCACGTTCGGCTTCAGGACTTCGATCAGAATGATACCGGAGCACTCGTTGCCCAGCGTCTCGGTGTTACCCAGGTGCCGACAGAGGTAGTGAGCTTCGTCCATAGCAAGAGCAGAGGCAACCCTTTCTTTGCAGAGGAACTGACCTACGCGATCCGAGAAGCCAAGCTGCTCGACATCAGCGACAAAACCTGTCGCCTCCGCGAAGAAGTATCTAAGCTGGATGATCTAGGCTTTCCCGACACGGTTCAGGGGGTCGTGCTTGGGCGTATCGATGGCCTTGACCCTGAGCACCAGATGGCTCTGAAGGTTGCCAGCGTCATTGGGCGGGTGTTCGCAATTTCAGCACTGAGTCAAATTCACCCGATCCTGCCAGAGCATGTAGATTTGGGGGCAGTCCTGGGAGAGCTGGAGCAGCTCGAAATGACTCCCCTGTATAGAAACGACCCCGAGCCAGAGTACATCTTCAAGCACCTTATTACCCAGGATGTAGCCTACAACCTGCTGCTCTACAAGCAGCGGCGAGAGCTGCACCGTGCTACGGCCATGTGGTACGAGGAGCACCATGCCAAAGAGCTGGCTCCCTACTACTCGGTGCTGGCTCACCATTATCAACAAGCTGAGGACAGCGGCAAAGCCCTTCAGTACGCCATACTCGCGGGCGATCGCGCCATGCGAATCGCGGCCTACACGGAGGCCGAGCAACGCTACGCCCAGGCGATCGAGATGCTCAACAGCCTGGAAGAGGGCAAGGAGCGCAACAGCCTGGAGTTGCAGCTTCGGATGAAACAAGCCAACCCGCTGGTGATGACCCAGGGGTATCAGTCAGAGCAGGTGCGTATTGTGTATGAGCGGGCGCGTGCCCTCTGCCAGGATGTCGGTAACATACCGGATATGCACACGATTCTCCGGGGACTGTGGAGCTATTACCTGTTCGTTGGGCCGTTGGAGACATGCCGCGATATCGCTGAGCAGTGCAACACCATCGCTGACAACTCAGATGACGACGGACTGAAGATGGAAGCCGCTGGAGCCCTTGGCAATACTTTGTTCTGGTTAGGTCAGCTCAAGCTAGCCCGCTCGAAGAGTTCAACCCTCGACGAGATTTATGAGCGCGGCGATGCGCATAAGGATCGCGTACACCGCTTTGGGATGGACCCCTACATTGCCTTCTCTACCTGGATTTCTTGGGGGGATTGGATCCTCGGCTACCCGGATTCCTCACTGGCCCGCGCTAAAAAAGCGCTGGCTATAGCCCGCAATCTCGATCACCCTTTTTCTGTAGCCCAGGCGCTACAAACCGTGTCTTGGGTCTACATTTGCCGCCATGAATTCGCTCAGGCCCGCGAAGTGGCCCGAGCCATGCTTAATCTGGCTAAGGAAAAGGAGTTGGGCCTGTGGATCGTGCTTGGAAACATTCTCTGGGGCCGCGCGCTAGTGGGGCTGGGTGACTTCGATACAGGTCTGCCCATGATGAAGGAGGGGATCGCGGGCTTGCGTGACAGCGGTGCCTGTCTGGGCATCGGGTTCTTCTCCATGCTCCTCACTCAAAGTTTGCTTGACGCTGAAGACTTAGACGGTGCCTTTGAAACCATTGACCAGGGGTTGGACGATGTCCAAACCTATGGCGAAGGTGCTTACATCGCCGAACTCTACCGCCTCAAGGGCGAGGTTCTGTTATCCCGCGACGGTACCCAGGCCAAGGAGCAAGCGCGATCGCTGTTCCATAAAGCTTGGGCGATCGCTCAAGCCCAAGAAGCCCGCTCTTTCCTATTACGTATCGCGATGAGTCTTTACCGGCTCGGCGATGACCCAAACGGCACGCAACTAACCGCAGCGCTGGCTCAAATGCCCGAGGGCAAAATGACCTACGACCAAATTGAGGCGAGAAAACAACTAGATTCTTGATAGGACTTACGCATTTTTGTGGTGTGTGATGTGCTTTGCACATCACACACCACAAAAATGCTGTAAATACAGTGCTGTCTAAAAAACTCCAAAAGCGACATCAACTTGCGAAAGCCCTGGCTGTATAAGATTTACACGAAGCCTGTCCCATTGGAGTTGACGGGATGTACCCAAAATGGCTCTATAGAGTTGTCGAAAGGAATAACGCGCGTGTCAGAGGCTGTTGCGATCGCGACAAACCGCCGTCGGGGGCGATCGCCCTTCTGTCCAGTATCTAAATCCCACATTTGACGGGGCTACCCCATCCTATGACTATCCAAACTATCGCAACGACCCCATTCTCGGATCAGAAACCCGGAACCTCGGGCCTCCGTAAAGCCGTACAGACCTTCCAAGAATCCAATTATCTGGAAAATTTCGTCCAGGCCATCTTTGACAGTCTGGAGGGATTTGCAGGGCAAACCCTAGTCGTGGGCGGCGACGGACGTTACTATAATCGCGAAGCCATCCAGATCATCCTGAAAATGGCCGCTGCCAACGGATTCGGGCGCGTCAAAGTAGGACAAAACGGCATTCTCTCTACCCCGGCCACCTCCTGCGTCATCCGCAAATACAGCGCCTTCGGAGGCATTATCCTGTCTGCCAGCCACAACCCCGGTGGCCCAGATGGCGACTTCGGTATTAAATACAACACGGGTAACGGCGGCCCCGCTCCCGAAAAAATTACCGATGCCATCTACGCCCACAGTAAGGAGATTCGCGAATACAAAATCCTCGAAGCTGCCGATGTGGATCTGACTCGTTTGGGTGAAACTCAATTGGGCGAGATGACCGTTGAGGTGATTGACTCCGTTGCGGATTATCAGGAGTTGCTAGAAACGTTATTCGACTTCGATCGCATCAAAGAATTCATTGCTGCCGGTAATTTCCGGATGTGCATTGATTCGATGCACGCCGTTACAGGCCCCTACGCCCACGCCATTTTTGAGAAACGTCTGGGTGCCCCTGCTGGCACCGTCATGAACGGCGTGCCCTTGGAGGATTTTGGTGGCGGTCACCCTGACCCCAACCTGGTCTACGCTCATGAGCTGGTCGAAATCCTATTTGGGGATAATGCACCAGATTTTGGAGCGGCATCCGACGGAGACGGCGATCGCAACATGGTTCTGGGCAAGAACTTCTTCGTTACTCCCAGCGATAGCCTTGCCATCCTGGCCGCTAACGCCACCCTGGTTCCCGGCTATAAAGATGGCATCGCCGGGGTAGCCCGCTCCATGCCCACCAGTGCCGCCGCCGATCGCGTAGCCGCTCAACTGGGCATTGACTGCTACGAAACCCCAACCGGCTGGAAGTTTTTCGGTAACCTGCTGGATGCAGGAAAAGCTACCCTCTGCGGCGAGGAAAGCTTCGGTACTGGTTCCAACCACGTGCGGGAGAAGGACGGGTTGTGGGCAGTGTTGTTCTGGCTGAATATTTTGGCAGTGCGTCAAGAATCGGTGGAGGCCATTGTCAAACAGCACTGGCAAACCTATGGCCGCAACTACTACTCACGCCATGACTATGAGGGTGTAGCCAGCGATCGCGCCAACACGCTCATCACCAACCTCCGCAATGCCCTCTCCACCCTCAAAGGCCAGCAACTCGGCAGCTACACCGTAGACTACGCCGATGACTTCAGCTACACCGACCCGATCGATAACAGTGTTAGCCAAAATCAGGGCGTTCGTATTGTCTTCACCGATGGCTCTCGCGTCGTGTTCCGCCTTTCCGGCACAGGCACCCAGGGAGCTACCCTGCGAGTCTACCTGGAAAGCTACGAACCTGATGCCAGTAAGCACGACCTGGATCCACAAGTAGCGCTGAAGCCGCTCATCGACATCGCAGAAGAAGTGGCAAACATTCGGGAGCTCACAGGCATGGATAAACCCACGGTGATCACCTGATCTCAGGGGTCACGATCCTTTGTAGGGGCAGGTTTAGCCAATAACGTCTTGGATTATTCCAAAACGTTAAACAAAACCTGCCCTGATGGCAGCAATTCTCGTTTTGAATTGAAGCCTGAAAATAGCCCGCCTTCGGCGGGCTATTTTCAGGCTTCACATTTAAATTCCCATATTTGCAAGAACGGACGCAGTTCGTTCTTGCAAATATGGACGTTAATTCTCTTACGGCAGCCAGGGGTATTGGCGGAAGTCAGGCGATCGCTTCTCCAAAAACGCCTGTTTCCCTTCAGCCCCTTCCTCAGTCATGTAGTACAGCAGGGTAGCGTTACCCGCCAGTTCTTGCAGCCCAGCCTGACCATCGCAATCAGCATTGAAAGCTGCCTTAAGGCATCGAATGGCGATCGGGCTTTTCTCCAAAATTTCTTGCGCCCAACGAACCCCTTCTGCCTCCAATTCTTCAACGGGCACAACGCAATTTACCAGGCCCATTTCCTCAGCTTGCTGAGCATTGTATTGACGGCACAGGTACCAAATCTCTCGGGCTTTTTTCTGACCGACAATACGCGCCAGATAACTGGCTCCAAACCCGGCATCAAAGCTGCCAACTTTGGGGCCAGTTTGTCCAAAAATGGCGTTGTCAGCGGCGATGGTGAGGTCACAGACAATGTGCAACACATGGCCTCCCCCGATCGCATACCCTGCCACCAGAGCAATCACCACCTTCGGCATGGAGCGGATCAGCTTTTGCAAATCCAGCACATTTAACCGGGGCATACCGGAGTCATCAATATAGCCGCCCTTACCCCGCACACTCTGGTCACCGCCTGCACAGAAAGCATACTTCCCATCCGTATGAGGCCCGGCCCCTGTAAGTAGAACCACCCCAATGCTGGTATCTTCCCGCGCATCACAAAAGGCGTGGTATAGCTCGTTAATGGTTTTAGGACGAAACGCATTCCGTTTGTGAGGACGGTTGATCGTAATTTTGGCGATGCCGTCTGCCTTGTGATAGAGAATGTCTTCGTAAGTTCCGGCAGATTGCCACTCGATAGCCATAGCCCTGTCCGCTGAAAAGAGTTGCCGACTTGGGCTTGCGCCCTGCACGGCAAGACAACCCAACTACTATCCCACGGAATTACCCAAAAACCCATAGGACTTATGCACAGGAGTTACGCATTCGTGTTGTGTGGGGTGTACTTCGCACACCACACACAACACAAATACTTAAATATGATGAACTCGCGTAAGTCCTAAAATGCATAAGTCCTGACGGATCCTACTAGGGAACTGGGACGAAGTCGAAGCCCTTACCCGATCGCCCTCCTGGTTGTACTTTTACCAGTTGAACATTTTGATTGCGATCGCCCGATGGGAAAAACTGCACATTACTCGTTGCACCCGTTGCCGTAAAGGAATCCGACCGGATGGTTTCCATAATCTTCTGACGCGTCGGAGCAGGTGCTTCCTGAATGGCTCTAATCAATGTCTGGGTAGCATCATAGGCCGTTACGGTACGCCAATTGACATCCCCACCCCAGAGCTGACGGGATGCAGCTACAAAGGGAGAATCGTTATGAGCCAGAATATGCCAGGGAACAGCCACGACCATTTCCGCCGTCCCCTGTTCTGCCATTTGCAGGGTTTTAGGCGTATACATATCGTCACCCCCTAATAGGGCAAATCTGCCGTAATTGGCGCGCGCCACCTTAAAAGCATTGTCGAGTTGCCCTGTATTGGGCAGAAGCGCCAACACCGTAGCCCCTGCCAACTGCGCCTGTTGGACTTGTGCCTCTGCATCAAAATTAGGAGCTGATAGATCATACACACCCACGACTTGGCCACCGCCACGTAGCAGTGCAGAGATAAATTCAGTCTTCAGCGATTCACTATAACCACTCTTGGAGTTGTAGAAAACCGCTGCTTTTTGCTGCTGAAGGGTATTGAGCGTGTAAGTGGCCAACGTACTACCTGCTACAGAATCGCTGGGTACCGTGCGCAGAATATAGTCGCTGCGGTTAGACAAGGTGACCGAAGTGCTGACAGGAGAAATAGCCACCAGACCTAAAGCATCATAAGCATTCCCTGCTGCAAGGGTGACATCACTCGCATAGTGGCCGACCACCCCCAAAATGCTGGGGTCTCCAATCAGGGCGATCGCAATCTGCTTGGCAATCTCCGGATCTCCCTCATCGTTGGCGATATAAACTCGCAGGGGTGTTCCTTTCATTCCCCCGGCCTGATTAATCTCCGTTTGGGCTTGGGCAACACCCCGCAGAATCTCCCGAGAGCCGTCGGGATCTGTGCTGATCGGGACAGCGACGGCAATGCTGAAGGACGCACCCGAACCAATCCGCGCATTGTTCAGGTAAATCAGGGCTTCGGGGTCATTACGATTCAATCGCAGGGCAGCTTCCAAACCGTTGATTGCCCGCTGAAGGTCACCTTCATTCAATGCGGCGACTGCTCCCTCCTTCTGAATCGTGACACCATCGGGAAACAGGAGACGCCCCCCCTGACTGATGCGGGTGATTGCGTCAGGGTTGTAAAAACTGCTAAACCCAACCGGAACCGTTGTGGGTAAAGGCGTTGGCTGAAGATCGAGCGGGGATTGAGCCGCTGGCCCAAAGCGCAGAATCCTACCCAGATTGAGGTTACGGGTCAGCCATGAAAAACCAAGCCCAATGAGGGCCAGAGTAATGACCAAGGACACAATCAGCTTAGAGGTTTCGTTTGTTTTAGCCATGTCAGCAAGAGTATTGAGGTGGCAATCGTTCGGAGCTGTGTTTATGCCTGGTTGGTTTCGCAGTTGGCACCGTTGCGATCGCCTGCAATTTGAGGGTGTCGACAGGTAGACTGTTGAATTCGCTACTTTATTGTAGGAAACACGGTGCTCCGCACTTATCACGGACGTCTAAAAATTATTTTTTAGGACTTAGGAGATTGCTAGAAAAGAACCTCCCATTTTTTGGGGAAAGTGCACGGCTTCGCCGTGCACTTTCCCCAAAAAATGGGAGGTCTTTGTTGGACTCCTTAGGAATTTGTGTTGTGAGTAACCTCAGTTCGGGTTAAGGGCTTTTTCGAGTGCCGCGCGTCGCGCGGCACTCGAAAAAGTCCATTGTTGCGTGCGCTTCGCGCACGCAACAATGGGCGGTTCGGCTTATCCCGAACTGAGGTTGAGTAGTGGTTTGTTTTTGCTGTGAAGTACTAGAACAGCGTCTTCTGGCCTAACGGAAGGAAACCCAGAGATGTGGGTTCTTCGAACACAGGGGCGAATTCAGCGGGCACGAAGTCATAGCCATAGCCTGAGCGGAATCCCGGCTGCACTTGCACAAATTGAATGCTGGCGTGGCTGCGATCGCCCCCCGGCAAAAACTGCACCACTCCGGTCGCACCTGCTGCGAAGAAGTTGGGTTGCAGTAGTGCTTCGGCAATGCCTTTGCGGGTTGGGTTTTGACGCATTGCTGCGACTAGAGCCTGCATTGCATCGTAGGTCATCGCTGTGCGCCAGTTCACATCCCCCTGCCAGAGTTGGCGCGATCGCTGCACAAATAGTGAGTTTGGATCCGTCAGCACATGCCAGGGCACTGCCGTTACCATGCCCACCGACTCTGGCCCAACGATCTCCAGGGTTTTGGCACTATAAAGCTCACTGCCGCCCAGCAAACTCAGCCGTCCCCGATTTACCCGCACCACTTGCAACGCGCGATCGACCTGCGCGGCATCCGGGAGTAAAATCAATGCCGTTGCTCCCTGCAAAGCAGCCTGATTAAAACTATCAACCGGGCTGAAGCCTGGGCCAGCCAGATCGTACTCCCGCAGCAATTGCCCACCCTCAACTGTAAGTGCCGAACCCAACTCCAAACGGAGAGAACGGCTAGATGCACTGGTGGAACTATAAAACAACGCGACCTTTTGCTGTTGCAATCGATTCAACATCTGATGGGCCAGAGCCCGAGCCATCATGAAATCTCCCGGTAGGGTGCGAAAGGTGAAGCGTTTTTCGCGAGGGGGTGGGGTAGCGGTGCTGAGGGGTGAGATGGCAACCAGTTCGCCGTCTTCGTAGCGGGAGGCAGCAGCCTGGGTCGCTTCAGTCGTACTATGACCCACCACCCCCAAAATTTGCCCGTTTTGTATCAGTAGGTCGGCGATTTGGGGGGCGATCGCCACATCCCCATCATCATTGACCAGCACCAATCGCAGTGGCACCCCCTGAATTCCCCCAGTCTGATTCACCTCGTTCTGGGTCTGAGCGGCCCCCCGCAAAATTTCTAATGTGCTGCTGAGGTCACGTCCGCTGGGTACCACCACCGCCAGGGTGTAAGCAAGCCCCTGCCCAATACGAGCATTGTTGAGGTAAATCAACGCTTCGGGGTCATTGGGGTTTACCGCCAGCGATGCCTCAAAATACTGCGCGGCTTCAGGATATAAGCTCGATGCCATCGCCGTTACCCCCAGTTGCTTCTCTGGCAACGCCCCCATCTCAATCAACAATCGTTCCCCCTGACTAAAGCGCTCGGCCAGAACTGGAGAAAGGCGGGTGGGCGATCGCCCCGTTAAGATCTGCGGATTCAAACTCAGCAGATGATCAAGATTCATGCGTCCGGCAGACCACCAAACCCCGCCCGTCAGCAGAGTCATGGTCATTAGCAACAACACAAGCAGAGTTGGCGCTTCATTTTTAGGGGTCATGGATGCCAGGGGCGGAGATGCAGCAACCTCTAGCAGCAGCCCATGTCAAACCCTTGATTCCCTCACCTAACAAAGAGGTTTCTCAAGCTCGGCTCCCTCTTTGTCGAAGGGCTTGGGAGGATTTCCAGACAGCTGCTAGAAAAAACGAGAGGTAATCGTATAGATCAACCTGAATACTATTCCGAACGCCACCGCTACTAATCCGGCCAAAATTGCAAAAACGGGAACAACTTGTAGTGGATTGCCGACTAACAAGGTGTTCAAGAATGGCACGAACAGAACGAGCAGCAACGTAATAACTGCCAGAATCCATAAATCCTTGCCCTCAATCCACCGTCGCGATTGGGCGTAGATCAGCCCCACAACAATACCCAGCCAGGGAATCCAGAACACTGGGCTAACAAAGGTTGTCCCCAAAAGACTGGCCAGGGCGATCGCCACCAATCCCCCCTCAAATCCTGTAAAAGCCGCACTGCTCAAATATTCCAACAGAGAAAGGGGACGTGCTCCGGCAGTTTGTGAGACGGGAAGAGGCGGTTGTGTCGGTTGAGATAGGGGAGCCGGGTGAGAGCTCTGAAGGGAAGTCGTCGTTGGAGTTGGGAGAGGCGTTGGGAGAGGCGTTGGAGCCGGGGTCGGAGTTGGAGCGGCAGCCGCAGCGGCTCCCCCTGAAGATGTTAGGGGGTGACCAATCGTTGGGGCACCCGCTGCCTCAAGGGCATCTGCAACGTCCTTAGCGGATTGGAAGCGTTGGTTAGGGCTGGCCCGCAGCATCTTTTCGAGGATTTGTTTGAGGCGATCGCTCACCTGCACCAAATCGTGCCATTTCCAGTCATTGCTGTAGGCATCGTAAAGCTCATTGGGCTCCTTGCCCGTCAGCAGGGTCAGGCAAGTAACGGCTAGCGCATACAGATCCGTGGCCGGATACACCACGTCCCCCCGCATCTGCTCTGGTGGGGCAAAGCCCAGAGAGTAAATTCCTGTGGAGGCTTTACCAGCTGGGGAACCGACACTGGCCGTAATCTGCTTAACAGCCCCAAAATCTAGCAGAAACAGCCGCCCGTCCCGCCGCCGCATAATGTTAGAAGGCTTAATATCTCGGTGGATGGAATCGTTGCTATGTACGAAGTTCAACACCTTAAGAATAGAGGTTAGCACCTCTACCGTGTCTTCTTCAGACAAGGGACCACGACGACGAACCTCCTCTTCCAGGTTCTCGCCGTCGATAAACTCCTGCACCAGGTAGAAGAAGCTATCCGATTTACCAGCCGTACGACTGGGCACATCCAACTCAAAAAAAGCCAGCAAATCGGGGATTTGAGGGTGGCTGTTGCCGAGTTTCTCTAACACCACCGCTTCTCGTTCAAACAGGTTTTGAGCTACCTGCAACTGATTTGGGCTGAGATCGCCCGATGGTTGAAACTGTTTGACAACGCAATTACGCATGGCAGGGGTGTAGCGATCGCGCGCCAAAAACGCGGCCCCAAAACCACCCTGCCCCAGCAAGCGAGTCGGAATATAACGCCCTACCAGTAGTAGCGGCATTCCGCAAGCCGTACAGTACTTTTGCTGAATTGTACGCAGGGTTGCCGAATCATCCAGATCGGCAAAGAAATTTTGAGGACGGGGACAACGGGGACGCGTGCAGTGGACTTCCATGCGTTTGGGTACGAAGTGCCTACGCTCTAAGTTACCGCAATCAGCTCGCTTGAGATGCAGCCTGAGTCGCCAATTCCATCAATACTTTTTGCGCATTGCGTTCGCCCCCCGGCCCCCGAGGCCGACGCTGGATGTAATGGCCATCCGGCTGCAACTCCCAGGATTGACGGTTGTCGGCCAACATAATGCCTAAAATAGCCTGCAAATCCTTGGCGAGAGCGGGCGACTCTACCGGAGCCATCACCTCTACCCGCCGATCCAGGTTGCGGGGCATCCAATCCGCACTGCCAATGAAGACTTTCTCATCCCCGCCGTTGTGGAAGTAGAGAATACGTGCATGCTCCAGAAAGTGTCCCACAATACTCATCACCCGAATATTTTCGCTGACTCCCTCCACACCGGGCCGTAACGCACACATCCCCCGCACAATCAGGTCGATCTGCACGCCTGCTTGAGAAGCCCGATACAGCGCCACAATCAAATCGGGATCTACCAGCGAATTCATCTGAGCCACAATACGGGCATGCTTCCCCTGGAGGCGGTGCTCAATCTCCTGATCGATCATACGGAGGAGGCGATCGCGCATATTCACCGGAGCCACCAGTAACTTCCGGTAGGAGTTTTGCCGAGAGTAGCCCGTCAAGTAATTAAATAGGTCGGTAACATCCATCCCCAGTTCTTCCTGGCAGCTAAACAGCCCCACATCGGTATAGAGCCGGGCAGTTTTGGGGTTATAGTTGCCGGTTCCAATGTGGACATAGCGGCGTAGTTGGTCACCTTCCTGCCGCACCACCATGACTAGCTTGGTGTGAGTTTTTAGCCCCACGAGGCCGTAAACTACATGCACCCCAGCGTTTTCTAAAATCCGGGCCCAGTTAATATTGTTCTCCTCGTCAAACCGAGCCTTCAATTCCACAATGGCAGCCACCTGCTTGCCATTTTCCGCAGCCGCTACCAGGGCATCCATGATGGGTGAATCCCCAGAGGTGCGATACAGAGTCATTTTGATCGTTAACACATTGGGGTCATGGGCAGCCCAGGTAATGAACTCCTGCACAGAGCGCGTGAAAGACTGGTAGGGATGATGTACTAACACATCCTGCTGCCGCACAATTGAGAAGAAATCCTCGTTGGGCTTGCCATAGCCTTTGTAACTTTTAGAGAGTGGATGTAAACGCGGGTGACGCACGGATGGCATAGAAGCGGCCTTCAAGTGATCAGCCGGAAGCGTGTATAAATCCATCAAATTGTGCAGACCTATCAGCCCGTCAAGGTCGTAAACGTCCTCTGGGAGAATTTCCATTTCCTGAATCAGACGGTGACGCAGGGGCAATGGCATCGACGCCTGCACCTCAACCCGCACAACACACCCGCCCATTCGGCGTTGCCGTAGCTTCTCCTCAATGGCGAGCAGCAGGTCGTCGGCTTCGTCTTCTTCGACTTCAATATCAGCATCTCGGGTGACCCGAAACGCATAATGGCCCTCAATTTGCATGCCCGGAAACAGCTCATCCAGATTTTGCACAACCAGCTGTTCTAAAGGAACACCGCTCCAGAGGCTTTCGCCTGAGCGGGCTAACTGCCGCAAGTTTTCGGGCAATTCGATAAACCGGGGCAGCGTGTCGGGCACCTTGACTCGAGCCAGCAACCGCTCCTGCGTTTGAGGATTGCGCAACTCCACAATTAAATTCAAACAGAGGTTCGATATATAAGGAAAGGGATGGCCGGGACCCATCGCAAGGGGCGTCAGCACCGGAAAAATGCTTTCCTGAAAGTACCGCTGCAAGTAATCCTTCTGGTCAGCCCGCAACTGCTCGTAATTTAAAAAGAAAATACCGTGGGTTTCTAATTGAGGTCGTAGTGCTTCCTGAAAATGGCGATGTTGGCGCTGCACCATGGGCAGCAGGCGATCGCGAATGGCTTTCAACTGCTCCTGGGGAGTACGGCCGTCGGGCGATCGCTTGGTGACCTCGGCCTCCACCTGTTGCTTCAGGCCCGACACCCGCACCATGAAGTACTCATCCAAATTGTTGCTAAAAATAGCAATAAATTTTAGCCGTTCTAATAACGGGTTCCGGGGATCTAGCGCCTCATGTAAGACGCGATTATTAAACTCTAGCCAGCTTAACTCCCGGTTGAGGAAATATTGAGGATCTGTCAAAGGCGGATGTGCCTCAGTGTGGAGTGCGGATGACAGACTATACATAGATGAAACCTCGATGCATGAATCCCTATGACCTTCGGGAGAACAATGATGATACTATGCCCCCTTAAGAAGCATGGCTAAGCAGAACACAATGCGCCATAAGGGGAAATTTTTGAATAACAAGAAGGCGTAAAGGAGCGGTAAAAACTGCCCCTCAAGACAAACTTTTTGAGCTTCAAGGTGTACATAACCCTAGCATTACCCAAACCAGACCCAGGAAAGTTGATTTTTAGTCGTTGAAACATACAAAAAATTAACTTTCAACCAGGCAATTGAGAGTAAAGCTTATGGAAGGACAACTTAAAGAAGCGTTTGAAGGAAAGTATAAATCTGAGAAACTGAGCATTACATCAGCTACATATAATTTGGAGGTTTCTGTATGTTTTGAATACAGCTCCTACAAACACTACAAAATACATAAGAGAAATCAGCGATGCAGAGCTCAATCAGATCTTCCAACGCCTTCTATACAAAGATGCCTATGTTTACTTCACCATAACAAATTCAAAGGCCACGGTCGATGGTGTTAGAGAATACCAATGCTCTATCTGAAGGCAGAAATAATAGGTATAGACAATATCTAATATTAAAGTTTTATATGATTTATACCTTGCGAAACTTGCCTACTCTAAGCCGTTAAAGAAGGTCGTCTATAGAACAGAAGAACTAAGTAAGTTAAGCTATTTTTCCCTTGAAAGCAGGTTTAAATTCAGTCGTTACGTTTTTAGTGCCCCCCGCTCCAATCGCGACTGTTATTAAACTTTGTATCCCATCATTATTAATAGCGATCCTCAATTCGGGATAATCTCAAAAGCCTAATTTGTCGCGCGCAGGGCGTACGACAAATTAGGCTCTTTCAAGGAGTGCGCCTTGAAAAAACCCTTAACCCGAACTTAGATTAGCGATCGCCCAAATTATCAGAAGCACTTAAAGAAAATGGCGATCGCCCCAAAGAGCGATCGCCATTCAGCCTAGCAATACAAACGAGACTTATGAAGCCAGGTTAGCGGCCACAAAATCCCAGTTCACCAGCTTATCCAGGTAGTTGGCAATGAACGCAGGGCGAGCATTACGGAAGTCAATATAATAAGCGTGCTCCCATACATCCAGGGTCAGCAGTGCCTTCTTGCCCTGAGCCAGAGGGTTGACAGCGTTGGGGGTTTTGGTAACCGCCAGCGTGCCATTGTCATCAATCAACCAGGCCCAACCGCTACCAAACTGAGTTGCAGCGGCATTGGAGAAAGCTTCTTTGAACTTGTCATAGCTGCCAAAGGAAGCATCGATTTTAGCAGCCAGATCTCCCGTAGGAGCGCCGCCACCACCGGGCTTCAAGGAGTTCCAGAAGAAGGTGTGGTTCCAAACCTGAGCGGCGTTGTTAAAGATACCCGCCTTAGAGTCGTCGTTGTAGGTGCTTTTAATAACCTCTTCCAGGGGTTGGCTGTCGAGGTCGGTACCGGCCACCAGCTTATTCAGGTTATCAACATAGGCTTTGTGGTGCTTGCCATAGTGATATTCAAAGGTTTCTGCCTTCATGCCATAGGGTTCGAGGGCATCCGTAGCAAAAGGCAGGGGCGGCTGTTGGAATGGCATAGTGTTCTTTCCTCGTGAGGGTTAACGATACAAACGAACTGCGTCAAGGTTGATAGTTCGGGAACCCATTCCAGGGAAAGCAGACGGGCTTCTGGGTGGGGCGATCGCCGACTATTGATAGGATTTTATATCAAAAATTTACAAACAGACGTTTATCCGCACACGACCCCAGCAATTCTTATGGTGAATCGAGCCCGACCGCTTGCCTAAGGCAGTCTCTCCCAGCCAAAAATAGGACTAGAACACTCCCCATTCGGTCATCGCAAAATCCAGCTATCATAGCGAATGTCGTATGAGCTACAGACATGGCAAGACAGCGTTCCGTCCTCCTACTTGTATTGGTACTGGTGATTGCCGCCGTTACCATCCTGATTAAAGTTCCTATCCCCTTGGGGTTAGACTTGCGGGGGGGAACGCAGCTCACACTTCAGGCTCAACCCACCGAAGCCGTACCTGAAATCACCCCCGAGAAACTGGAAGCCGTTCGCAGCGTTGTAGAGCGGCGGATTAACGGCCTGGGGGTTTCTGAATCCGTTGTGCAAACGATCGGGCGTGACCAACTGCTGGTGCAATTGCCTGGAGTGAGTGACCCGGCCCAAGCTGAACGTGTCCTGGGAGGCACTGCTCAGCTCGATTTCCGGGAGCAGCAAGCGGGTAGTGAACAACAAATACCCATTGAGTATCAGTTACGCCAGCAAGCTCTAGTCGAGCTGGCGCAGGCCGAACAAAGTGGTGATCAAGCCGCTATTGATAAGGCTCAGAAAGAATTAGACAAACGGAATGAGGCGATCGCCAGCCTCTTCCAAAAAACCGAGCTGACCGGGGAAAAGCTCAGCAATGCCTATGCTGCCCCTGTGAATGGCAACTACTGGGAAGTCGGCCTGGAATTCAATAACCAGGGTGCAAGTGAATTTGCGGCTCTAACCAAGAGTGTGGCAGGCACCGGACGCAGCTTGGGTATCTTCCTTGATAACGAATTGCTCAGTGCTCCTACTGTCAGCGTGCAGTACGCAGAAACGGGGATTACAGGAGGCCGCGCATCTATTACAGGAGGCTTCACTACAGAAGAGGCTAACGATCTGGCGCTACAACTCCGAAGCGGTGCCCTCCCTGTTCCTGTAAAAATCTTGGAAAACCGCACGGTTGGTGCCACCCTGGGGCGTGACAGTATCCAAAGCAGCATTTACGCTGGTTTGGCTGGTTTGGCGCTAGTCCTGATCTTCATGGCCGTCTACTATCGTCTACCTGGAATCGTAGCGGACATCTCTCTCATCATTTACTCCATACTCACCCTGGCCATCTTCTCCTTATTAGGCGTCACCCTAACTCTGCCCGGTATCGCCGGATTCATTCTCAGTATTGGTATGGCGGTAGATGCCAACGTGCTGATTTTCGAACGCACTCGCGAAGAATTGCGTGATGGCAAAACCCTTTACCGCTCAGTCGAGTCAGGCTTCTACAGAGCCTTCTCCAGCATCTTGGACAGTAACGTCACAACCCTGATTTCCTGTGCTGCTCTGTTCTGGCTAGGAACAGGCTTGGTCAAGGGTTTCGCCCTTACCCTGGCCCTGGGGGTGGTTGTGAGTATGTTTACCGCGCTCACCTGTAGTCGTACATTCTTGCTTACCGTATTAGGTTTTCCGACACTGCGTCGCCCTCAATACTTCTGTCCTAAACTGCCCAAAGCCACTCAGTCTAAAGCAATCTCATGAAACTGAACGTTATTAAACAACGCAAACTCTGGTGGGGCATTTCCACCGCCATTATTCTGGCTGGGCTGGTGGCAATGGTCATCTCCTGGAAACAAATTGGTGCCCCTCTACGTCCTAGCCTGGACTTTGTGGGAGGAACACGACTGCAATTGGAGTTGGCCTGCGCCCAATCCAATAGTTGCGACGGCCCTATCGACCCAGGCGTTGTGCGTGAGATTCTTGCAACCGAAGGGCTGGAGGGGAGCAGCATCCAGGTCGTGGGTGACAGACAAGAAGCTCTCTCGATTCGCACCTCCACATTGGAGGTCGAAGAGCGGGAACAACTGCTGCAAGCGCTAGCAGCGAAATTGGGCGAATTTGATCCCGCATCAACACAGATTGATACCGTCGGGCCAACCCTGGGACGGCAGACTTTTACATCGGGTTTGGTTGCTCTGGGGCTTTCGTTTTTGGGCATCATGGTCTATCTGACCTTCCGATTTCAGCCTGACTATGCGGTATTTGCGATCGTGGCGCTACTCCATGATGTGTTAATAACCGTGGGAATCTTTGCCATCCTGGGCCTGGCACTACAGGTTGAAGTCGACAGTTTATTTATCGTGTCATTGCTGACCATTGTGGGTTTCTCAGTCAACGACACAGTGGTCATTTACGATCGCGTCCGAGAAACCATCAAAATTAACCCCAATCGCCACATTGATGAAGTGGTCGATGATGCGGTGAATCAAACCTTGACGCGCTCGATCAATACCACCCTCACAACGCTGTTATCCCTGGTAGCCATCTTCCTGTTTGGAGGGGACACCTTAAAATACTTTGCCTTAGCGCTGATTATTGGCTTTGTAGCAGGAGCTTACTCCAGTATTTTTATCGCCAGTACCCTGCTAGCACTCTGGCGGGAACGGACGGGGAACGCCTATGCGCAAGTTTCCCCCGTCGAAGCAGAACCTGCTGATTCTGCTTCCTAACCTCCTCCGGAGAGGGGCATTGCTCATGCTTAAAGCGTGAACAATGCCCCTTTTTCAAATCTTTCAGGCACTCTTACCTGAACAATTATGAAATTTAATGGCCGTTCAAAACGTTCCCTACTCAGCGGTAAGGCTGCCGGAACTGTCCGTGCTCTTTTCCCCGCAGACGAGCCAGAACTGAGCAAACAGATGGAGCGGCTACATCACTTACAGGTATTAGGCCGCTGGATTGTGGTTGGAGTCGCCTGGGCCACCATTTTGCCTGTCAGTCTGTGGTTATTGCGGCGTGATATTTCTTTGTTACGCGCTTTCTTCACCTGGGCAGCCGTCCGCTATGCCTTGATTTTTCACCCCGTGGTGACGATCGCCCTTTCCCTCTGCATTGGTCTTACGGTCGGCGTCTTAATCTGGCAGAGTCGCAACATCCTGTTTGGCTTACCCGAAAGCGAGCTGAAACGGCTTCAGCGTCAGGTTGTTAACATTCGAGAACGGGGCGATCGCCATCCCCTCTGGCGCTGGGTTTGCAAGTAGATAACCTCAGAGGTACAAAGATTAGACTCCCGGTGTTTTTAGAAACACCGGGAGTCTAGTTTAGGGATTAGCCCATCAAAATCACGCGATCGATTACATGAATAATGCCATTGTCGGCCTCCACATCAGGAGCAACCACCGTGGCATTTTTCACTTCAAACACGCCATTGCAGTTAATAGGAATGGGTGACCCTTCCAGAGAAGTGAGGCTATCGATGCTAGCCAGATCCGCCTTCGTGTATTTCCCAGATACCACATGGAATTTGAGAATTCGTGCCAGTTGGGGAGGATTTTGCACCAGAGTTTGCACCGTACCCGGGGGCAGCGCCGCAAAGGCGTCATCTACGGGCGCAAAAACGGTGAAAGGACCCGGGCTTTTAAGAGCCTCTACCAGTCCAGCGGCTTGCACTGCCGCCACCAGGGTTTTAAAGGAATCGGCACCAACGGCAATATCAACAATGTCAGGCATTCGAGGCTCCTCTGTATGGGCGATCGCAACACTTATGAAACGGTATGGCAACCAATGTCTTGCGTTCTTGACCGTCTGACTCACCGGAGGTGAGCCAGACCAGCCGATCAAAAAAATCCCTTCCAGCTTCCAAACCCCAGTCTACACCGGCGATGCACCCAATCTAAGAAGCGATCCCCACAATTCCCTTATCACCCACAAAAGAAGGAGTTATCGTGCGTTTTAGGGGTTTGGAGCACACAAAACCACACTTTATAAAATGAGTACGTCAGAGAGCATTGCAGGAGATTTTGGGTGATATTCAAAAATGAGCGGTTTGACTTTGGCGATCGCTTTCTGCGCTTGTCCTTTGTCAATATAGTGTCAAACCTGATGGTGCCCTTAGCAGGGTTAGTTGACACCGCTTTTCTGGGGCATTTAGATGACATTCGCTACCTGGGTGGCGTGGCCCTTGGAGCGGTACTCTTCAGCTATCTTTACTGGACCTTTGGGTTTCTGAGGATGGGTACCACTGGTACCACAGCCCAGGCCGTAGGGCGGGGTGACGACGAAGCCGTCTGGTTGACACTTTTGCGGAATGGGGCGATCGCGCTCACCGTTGGATTCGGTCTTCTACTGCTGCAATACCCCATCCGAGAGGCCGGATTCTGGTTGCTACAAGCCGCCCCCGAGGTAGAGCAAGCCGGAAAAAGTTACTACAACGCCCAGATCTGGGGAGCTCCCGCTGCCCTTATGGATTTTGTGCTGGTGGGCTGGTTCCTGGGTCGGGAGCGGGGGCGCACTGTTCTGGTGATGTCCCTGGTCAATAACAGCGTGAACGTTGTGTTGAACTATTGGTTCATCTTTCGCCTGGGGATGGCTAGTCAGGGCGCTGGAGCCGCTACCGCTGTTAGCCAGTACGCCATGATGCTGACCGGATTCTTACTCCTGAGCCGAGAATGGAACTGGGCCAGAATTCGGGCGATCGCCCGCCGACTCCGGACCTCCGACACCTTGTTAGCAGACTTCTGGCTCAACAGCAACATCGTCATCCGTACCTTTGCATTAATCAGTACCTTCGCCCTCTTCACCAACTTCAGCGCCTCTATGGGTACGGTCACCCTGGCTGCTAATACCTTGCTCCTCCAAGTGGTTACCTTTTCTGCTTACTTTGTGGATGGTATTGCTTTTGCCACCGAGAATTTTGCGGGTATGTTTTGCGGGGGCGGCAAAGGACAGAAACTTGTAGCGCTCACCCAACTGGCTGGAAGTACCTGTTTAGGGTTGGGGCTGGCGATCGCCTTAGTCTTCATTAGCTTTCCTGTGCCGCTCTTTGGCCTGCTGACACGCCACAACGATGTCTTGCAGATGGTGCAGCAGTATGTAGGTTGGCTCTTACCCGTATTGGGATTTGGCTCCCTGGCCTACATGCTTGACGGTTATTTTCTCGGGTTAACGGCAGGGCATACCCTTCGGCAATCGGCTCTGCTTTCAACTCTGGTGGGGTTTGTGCCATTGGGAGCGATCGCCAGCTTCCTCCATAACCCACATCTGTTATGGCTGGCCTTAAGTGGGTTCATGCTAACCCGTACCCTGACCTTGGGTTCGCAGCTTTCCGCAACTTTCCACACCCCCTCAGAAGCAAATTCTTAAATTTTCACAGGGCTTGTGCAAGTTCACTCTGTTTAGTGCATTCTTACTGAAAGCCTCCCCAAGGGAAAAGCACCATGCCATGGTTAAAGCGATAACCAACCCCATTGGGCTGCTTCGATGAAGCGCGACCGCTCTTCATCGGTTTA
Organism: Leptolyngbya sp. PL-A3; assembly: GCF_039962325.1. Taxonomy (NCBI): domain Bacteria; kingdom Bacillati; phylum Cyanobacteriota; class Cyanophyceae; order Leptolyngbyales; family Leptolyngbyaceae; genus Leptolyngbya; species Leptolyngbya sp. PL-A3. Next base: position 55,807 of record NZ_JAMPLB010000025.1, on the reverse strand, counting down.
CCGCTAAACGCATTGCATGGTGCTGCTGGAAGGGAACGTAACATAGTTGCCATTGCAGATATAATAGCTCCGAAATCCATAGAAAAAAATCACTAATTCGTATCCCCGTGATAGAATTTTTTCTATGCAATAGGACGATGTCAGTGCTAGGAGAACCCCTTTGATTCACGCTACTCTGCACCAGCTCAAAGTTTTCGAAGCGACAGCTCGGCACGGCAGTTTCACCCGTGCCGCCGAAGAACTTTACCTTACTCAGCCAACGGTTTCGATGCAGGTCAAGCAGTTGACCAAGTCCATCGGTTTACCTTTGTTTGAGCAAGTAGGCAAGCGGCTTTATCTGACCGATGCAGGGCGCGAACTCTTCAACACCTGCAAAGAAATTTTTAGCCAACTTGAGCAGCTAGAGATGACCGTTGCCGACCTCAAGGGGATGAAGCAGGGTAAGCTGCGGTTGGCTGTTATCACAACAGCAAAATACTTCCTACCCCGCTTGTTGGGGCCGTTTTGTCAGAAATATCCTGGGGTTGATATTTCACTGATTGTCACCAACCATGAGCGGGTTATTGATCGCCTGGCCAACAACCAGGATGACCTCTACGTCATGAGTCAGCTCCCCGACAACCTGGATATTAAAGCTCAGCCTTTTCTAGATAACCCGCTCGTTGTCGTAGCCCCTCGCAACCACCCCCTAGTTGGAGTGAAAGACATCTCACTAGAACGGTTATGTGAGGAAACGTTTATCATGCGAGAGCCGGGGTCTGGTACGCGCCGCGCCTTCCACCACATGCTAGACGAGAAGGATTTGGAGGTAAAAGTACGGCTGGAACTGGGTAGCAATGAGGCAATTAAGCAGGCGATCGCCGGTGGCTTAGGGCTCTCGGTTCTCTCTCGCCACACCTTGACTCCCGAGTCCTCCAACACAGAGTTTGCCGTTCTAGATGTCCAGGGCTTCCCAATTCAGCGGAAGTGGTATGTCGTGAACCTGGCAGGCAAACAACTCTCTGTCGTCGCCCAAACCTTTTTCGAATATTTGCTGATGGCTGCCCCTCAGTTGATGGAGACAGGCATCATCAATGTATAAAAAAGACTGGGTTTTTGACCCAGTCTGCGTAAAAATACCGAAAGGGTTAGCTCTTCAAATGAGAGCTTATCCCTTTTTAGCGTTTGCGCATATCACGAGCCATGCTGCGGAACATGTCCATGCTCGTGTCAGAACGGCGGCGATCGGTCAGCGGCTCTGACGCACCGTTAGCAGCGGTTCCATTACTGGTGGCTCCGTTGCTGGAAGCCCCATTCTGCGTTAGTACCTGGCTAACATCTACCAGGTTGCCGTTCACAGCCATCTTGCCCAGAGCAGAAACAGATTCAACCCGCTCAAACTCCTTAGGACTACTGAAGGTTTTCGGGAAGGTGCGCTTCACAACCTTGGCAGTTCTCATGTACTCGATGTCGCCAAAAGTCTTGGCATCATCAGCCTCGAGGAAATAAGCGACTGGCTTGTTTGCATTCGTCTGGACGCTTGCGTCCTGGTTCTTGTTGCCGTTGAACCAACCAAAAAGTCCTGCCATTGTGTTTGTAAGCAATAAAAAATTACAGTCATTTACATTATGTTACCTGAACTCATCCATTAGATGGTTGCAAAGATTACATCCTTCCAAATTCTGCAGAACTTTTTGAAGCACTTCTCATTTTTCTAGCCTGAGTTCGAGTTATGGGCATTTGGGCTTATCCCGAACTGAGGTTTTACAGCGCTTGAAAAGCGCTGTAAAACCTGGTTGTTTTTGGGAGAGCCGCGCTCCGCACAGCTCTCACAAAAACAACCGTGGCTGATTCAAGCGCCAAGCGCTGTAAGGGTGAGCCACTGCTCATTTCAATCAGCACCCAACGCATGGAATTGGTATTGCAAGGGAGTGATATGATCAAGCACAAGCTAGGGGTGCCTGCTACAGCAGGCTGAGATCATACCCTTGGAACCTGCGTTCTGGTCAGTAAAATGGCCAGACCACTGGGTAATGCCAGCGGAGGGAAGCGTTGATTGCGGTCTTGGATACCACGACGACGAAACGCACCATTGTGACGTGATGCCACCATCCCAAGGTTGTTTGGATGCGGGCGATCGCTCCATTCTCCCCATGCATGTCTACAGAACATGACGGGGTAGAACTTTCGTTCGGTGTAATCAGGGCACACCTCGCCTCTAGCGTTCTGTCCGATTTTTGGGGGCTCTTCGCCCCTCAGAAAATCGGACACAGCATTTGCGTTTGATTTTGGATGAGGTGCTTGTAATGTCCATCGAATCTATCAGCGTGCTGGTGTTATTAGTTACGGCAGGGCTATTTGCCCTGATGGGATTTCTCTACACCAGCCGCCAGACCATTAACTTAGAAGAATTTGTGGTCAGCCGTAACCGTTTCGGGATTGGCATGACCTTTGCAACAATCGTTGCCTCCGCCATGGGGGTATGGATTCTATTTAGTCCCCCACAGGTTGGCGCAACCAACGGCATTACTGGAGTTATTGGCTATGGCATTGGCTCAGCCATGCCAATTGCCATGCTGGCCTTTGCAGGACCACGGATACGGCGCATTTTGCCGAATGGGCACTCATTGAATGAGTTTGTATTGCTGCGGTTTGGCAACGCCATGTATCTACTCACCTTAGGGGTGATCGTGTTTTACATGTTCATTTACCTGAGTGCTGAGTTGACCGCGATCGCCAAAGCCGTTCAAATCCTGGCAAATGTTCCCCTGGGCTGGACAGCGTTGGTGGTAATTACTGCCACCTTCCTCTACACCACGGCAGGGGGGTTGCAATCCACAATCTTCACGGATGCCGTACAGTTCGTCATTATTGTGCCATTGCTACTGATTAGCCTTTGGGTTGCAGCCAGCAATCTGGGTGGTTGGCAGGCCGCTTTAGAACCCATTCAGGCAAAGGCTCCAGAACTATTGTCCTGGTCTAATATTTCGGGCATTAAGTTTGGTTTGACATTGCTCATCGCCATCACAGCGGCCGAAACTTTTAACCAGAGTAACTGGCAGCGAGTTTACGCTAGCCGCACCGGCAAAACCGTGCAAAAAGCATTTCTCTATAGCGCCCTCGTCATTGTCCCCATGATCATGGTTGCAGGAGCTCTGGGGCTGTTAGCGATGCACTTTGGCTTCAATGATGATCGCGCCTTCTTTTCCCTCATTCAAGAGCTACGGTTGCCCCTAGCCTTTGTCATGCTGGTACTGGTGCTGGCCCTGGCTCTGGTGATGAGTACTCTGTCATCTCTATTGAATGGCATCACCAGCGTCTTCACTGTGGACCTGGTGCGACTGTTTCCCCAGATGCAACGGGAAGGCATACTACGGGCCTCTCGGGTGCTGACGGTTGCCGTAGGCATTCCCGCCATTCTCATCGCGGCTCGGGGTTATGACGTGCTGTATCTCTTCTTGCTGGCCGATCTCATCTGTGCCGGGGCCTTCGCCCCTGTAATTCTAGGTCTCTACTCCCGCCATCTGACGGGAAGAGTTGCGCTGGCCGGAGCCCTGTTAGGAATCCTCACGGGGGCCCTCTATTTTCCTGCTCCAGACTTTAGTGCCTGGTTACCTATCCCAATGGGAGGTGATTTGCTGGTCAGCTTTGCAGCGGCACTCGTGGTCTCTACTGGGATAGTGGGTGCAGGCATCGCTCTGGCTCGCACCCAAAACAAGCAACCGTTTGACTTTAGCCGCCTTCAGGAGCGGGTACACTCCTACAGCCCTGAGCCCCTGGAGGAAATTTCCCAGGCAACAGGCGACATTCAGTAAAGCCTTTTAGGGCTGGTGGTGCGATCGCCAACCCTGAGAGGCAACAAAAAAGCGTGAGAACTATGGCTCCACGCTTTCTTTCACTGAGAAAAATCTTGAAAAAATAGGGATTGACAGAATCAATCCCTATTTTCGTTATTTAAGCTACGTAACAATGTCGAATCAGGTGGTAACAATAAACCAACCGTAAGCCTTACAGCTTTACTAGATGAGCGTAACACCCACCCATTCCACTCCAGTTCCGCAACGGTATTTTTTCTAATCTTCCGAAATTGCCAAGGAATAACTTGTATTCATCAGTAACTCGAAGAGAATTGAAATACCACAACTACCAAAGGCATCTGAAGTTTACAAAGCTGCTGGGGACTGATGAGTAGAGTCTCCAGCCTGACTACAACAGGGAAAAACACGGCACCGGGAGGCAACGATGCAAGAGAAGACTACTAGCTACCTAAGGCAACAGGCAGCATGTCAGACTCTTCATCCGTGCGCAGGCTGGGAAATAGGAAATGGTTCTCCTCCACATACTGCGCTCCAAACAGACCCTTCTCGGCCCAGAAGTACCGATCCGTGGTATGCTCGTTACGCTTTACAAGCAATAGTGCGGGAGGAGCAATTCCTTCAGCGTGAATGAACTTCCGGGCAGCAGTTACAGGCTTATCTTCGCCACACTCGATGCTAAACTGAGGTACGGATTCTAATATCCGACGGCCTTCCAAACGACGACGGCTCTTACGTTTGCGTCTCCTTGCCAACCTCCTGACCTCCTCTCTGCTACGATAGATGTAACTCTGGTTACAAAATAGATTGACGGTCGCTAGTATACCGTCTTAGGTATGAGATTTCAACTTCTTTTAAGCTTGCATTACAAAACATTACACAAACTCCGTTATCTATCTTTATTATTAATGCTTAATAGTAGGCGGATCGGGTTTAGAGCGAGCCTAGGCTAGAGCTCAATGCGATCGCCTTGATCCCTTACAGATTCTTCATTTTGGTTCAACTTGGTTGTGATGTTTGCGAGCCCAGACTTCGTCACCCTTTGCCAGGCCCAGATTGCGCTACTGACACAAGGGTTAGGGGCAGCGTTGAGTGTCGTCTACCTAACGGAAGAGGTAGCTGGAGATGCGACTGCAAATCTGGTACCAATTGCCGCCCATCCAGACACCATTTTTAGCCGTGATCCGGCCAGTGTCTTTTCCCTGCTTGCTCTAGATGCATCCGATGGCTTACATCCTCATCCCTCTCATAAGGGGGAGGCCATGGTATTTCCTCAAGTGGGGCAGCCTGTATTACCGGGTTCTCCCAATGGGAACGCACCGGAGGTGGAAGCCCAGGAGCAAACGTCTATTTTTGGCATGCCCTTACCCATGGCTCAGCGAATGATGGTGCCGCTCGTTCATGAAGGGGTTGTGTTGGGCTTGTTGGTGACGGCCCGCTCAGATCGTCCGTGGGGCGAAGTGGAACAGGATCAGATCGAACGGGTTGCCCGAACGTTGGCGATCGCCTGTGTCATGGATCGTCGTGCCGCCTGGAACGATCACAGCTTGCATCAGCTACAACAATTGCAAGCTCAGCAGCATGAACTCTTCGACAACCTGCTTCATCAGTTCCGAAACCCTCTGATGGCGTTGCGAACCTTTGGAAAAGTATTGCTGAAACGGCTTGCCCCTAATAACAAGAGTCGTGACCTGGCTGAGGGTATTGTTCGAGAAAGCGAACATTTACAAGACTTGCTCAAGCAATTTGAACAAGTGGTTGATCTGCAGCCCGTAGAACTTTTACCCGGTCAAGAGGAGAGCCATCCTCCAGAAAACTGGCGCAATAACCCAAAGGCCCTGGCCAGTTCTACTGGAGTACCGCTCTTACCGGGCGTCAATGCCCTGACCCCAGCACAACTGCAACCGATCGCCTGTGAGTTAACCGATATTTTGCAGCCCTTACTGAATTCGGCTCGGGCGATCGCCCAGGATCGTCGTCTCCAACTGCTCATCCTCATACCCGAAGGCGTGCCAGCCATTGAAGCCGATCCAGGAGCGTTGCGGGAAGCCTTCAACAACTTGATCGATAACGCTCTAAAATACACCCCATCTGGCGGGAAAGTCGAAGTTTTAGCAGGGTTGAGGCGTCAACGGAATGGAATTAACTTTCAGGGCCTTGCCATCATTGATAACGGTCCAGGAATTCCCCAAGGCGACCAAACCCGATTATTTGAGCGGCACTTTCGAGGTATCCAGGCAACCTCCGATATTCCTGGTACTGGCCTGGGTTTAGCCATTACCCATGACCTGATCCAGCGGATGCGAGGAGAAGTTGAAGCATTCAGTCCGGCGGGGGCCAGTGGGTTACTGCCCGACGAGGAGGATGGCGATCGCGGCACTGCATTTATTGTCTGGCTCCCAGAAGCTAGTCATTGAGCAAGACTGAGCCCCCTACTAAATGCTTGTGATGAGTGTGGCGTGTGAAACACACACTCAACAATTTACGAATCGCATGACGTAAAGAAAATGCGCCGTGCTTTGCACGACGCACTTCTTTTAGTTCTCGACAGAGTTGTGATTAGAGGTATTGCACAAAGCTTCCACCCAGATTGAAGCGAGTGGTGTTTTTGAGAACTCCAATCAGTTCATCACGCTGGGTTCCTGGCTTATCGAAGAAGATGCCTAGGTCCTGGTCACTAAAACCCGCTCCCAAACGTCTGACAAAATAATTATTCCGGTTTCCACTTAACTGAAGAACATCTTGTTGAGTATTGAATCCGGCAATCACGGCATAATCATTCAGGCCTGCGTTAGCTGCCCGCAGATCGTCGTAGTAGACGCGAGTTGCATCACCCAGAGCATAGGTATCCCGGTCCTGTCCTCCATTGAGGATGTCCCGTTCATTGAAACCAGGCCGAGTACTGGCAGAGCTGACGCCAACTAATAGGTCATCACCACTTTCACCCAGCAATACATCGGTTCCAACATTGCCATAAAGTTGGTCATTGCTAATACCACCATACAGGGTGTCGTTTCCAGCACCCCCGTTTAGGCTGTCATTACCGCCATCGCCGTAAACACTATCGTTGCCAATACCGCCGTATAGCTCGTCCTGATCATCTTCACCCTTGAGCAGGTCGTTTCCGGCGTCTCCCAGCAGCACGTCGTCATCATCACCGCCGTAGAGTTCGTCGTTATCATTGCCACCACGAATCAGGTCATCGCCATCTTCACCAGCAATGCGATCGCGCCCATTCTGGCCGTTCAAGCGATCAGCGTTACCGCCACCATAAACGGTGTCATTACCACTGCCACCGAGGACGTCATCGCGGCCACCCCCACCATAAATGGTGTCATCATCATCGCCACCATCCAGGTTGTCATCGCCATCATTGCCGTAGATTAGATCTTCGTCGTCATCACCGTAAATCTCATCTTCGCCACCACCGCCCTCTAGGCGATCGTCACCTTCATAGCCATAAATTAGATCATCGTTGGTGGTACCGATGATGCGATCGTTCAATGGAGTACCGTATCGAATTGCCATAGGAAAAATGCTACACGAGGGTATTTAGAAAACAAATGTTGCGTTTAGCTTTGAACAAGATCCTGCTCAAACTTCAAGCCCAGGTCGTTTTTGAATTTGGTATCGCTTCTTGCACCTTGGAATTAACAGAACTGTAGCATTCAGCCAAAAAGGCACAAATCCCGCCACAGTTCTATCCAATCGGGTGAAGCAACCGGGTGAAGTTAGTGTAGAAGTTGCTCGTTTCTGCGCCGCTTATTTGTTAGGACGCATCTTTAGAACGCAGGTTCCTGAAACCAAACTGAGGCCAACATTCACAAGTCAATACAGCGCCTTGCGCTTGAGTCAGACACGGTTGTTTTTGTGAGAGCCGCGCGGAGCGCGGCTCTCACAAAAACAACCAGGGTTTAAGCGGTTGAAAAACGCTGTACATCACAAGTCAATACAGCGCCTTGCGCTTGAGTCAGACACGGTTGTTTTTGTGAGAGCCGCGCGGAGCGCGGCTCTCACAAAAACAACCAGGTTTTAAGCGGTTGAAAAACGCTGTACTTCACAAGTCAATACTTAAGAGAGTGTTTTGAATTGGGTGTACGTTGCACCCTAGTATTAGGCTGCACTAATTTTCGCAGGGTAGACAGGGCAGACTCGGTCTGCCCTATCTACCCTGTCAGGATTCCTGTAGTGAACGACTAGAAAATGAAGGGGTTAAAAAACGCCTGAACCAGTGTGGAACTCCAATGGACCAGGAATAGTCAATAGTAACTAGGAGAATCTACCAGCTGGTATAGATTTAACAAGCGCATCAGGAGTCCCATGTCTCATTTGTTTTCAAGAAAACCCCTTGTGGTTGGGGTGTTGTTGGGAATAGGTTTAATCGCCTTGCCTGCGATCGCCCAATCAAATTTTGGTAGTGTTACCCTACAACGCGGGTTCAATGTGGCTCAAGGAACCATGCGTGGCAACACCGGAGGGCGTAACTCCCTGCCCGAAATGGTGACAGCCCGCGATCGCGACGGCAACCTCTGCCTGGGTTATGGCAGTTCAGTACCCGATCACATTTTGGTGCTGGATCAAAGTTTTGATACTCTGTCGCTTCAAGTTAATAGCGGTGGCAACGACACGGCCCTTGTTGTGCGTGGTCCCGGTGGTGTGCGTTGTGGGGACGATACCTCGCGCAGCAACCCCGATGATCGCCTTCAGGGGACTGACTGGGCAGCGGGAAGCTACGAGGTCTGGGTTGGAACCAGTGACCCCGGTGCTCGCCATAACTACACGCTAACGGTAGGTCAATGACCCTGGCTCCCTGGCGATCGCCCCTGGCCCACGCCCTCCACCGGAACCGCTCCCTGGTCTATGCCCGCTATTTGCAACTGGCAACGGTACGAGCGGATGGTCGTCCAGCGAACCGAACCGTTGTATTTCGAGGGTTTCGGGACGATACCAATCAGCTACGGTTTGTCACCGATGACCGCAGCGAAAAAGTCGAGCAGTTGCGCGATCGCCCCTGGGGAGAGGCCTGCTGGTACTTCCCTAAAACGCGAGAGCAGTTTCGTTTGAGCGGCCCTATTCAGGCGATCGGGGTAGATGCATCCGATGAGTCTCTGGTAGCCCTGCGACAGCGTTTGTGGCAGGAGCTATCAGATGCAGCCCGTAGCCAGTTTGGATGGCCTTATCCAGGCAAGGAACGTGCAGCCGATACTGATTTCGACGTAAGCCCTGACCCCATCAACCCCCTACCCTGCTTCGTCGTACTTCTGCTCGATCCCCACGTTGTTGACCATCTGGAGCTGCGCGGAACTCCGCAAAACCGGACACGCTACGAACAAATGGAAGAAGCCTGGAAAACGCAGTTTGTAAATCCTTAAGCCCAAACATGAAATAAGCGTGGCGGACATGCCACGTTTATTTCATGTTTGGGCTAAATTTAGGTTCTAATATTGTCTCGATATGAAGAGCGCCTACTGTTGTAACCTTCCTGGACGGTGTGTAGAACAGAAAGCATATTGAATCGGTATTAGCCTTGAATCAACTGGCCAATGATGACACCTAATGCTGGAACCCCCAGTATTAGCATCAAGCCAGCGGGCATAAACTTACGCGTTTTGAGCCATCGCATCATAAAGGCCAGCAACAAGACAACCGTCACCACAGCCGCAACAATCAGCCCCCAGGACTGCCCCTGAATTTGCAACAAGGCACTAATCAGTAACAAAGCACCACATCCACAGCCCGCTAAAAGCGAGATCTTACTCTTGGCCTGGGCATACCCGAGAACACCGCCCACAATAGCCAACACTCCATAGGCGATCGCCGCCACTACCCCCAGATTCATTGCTGTTATTTCCTCAACTTGTCTTCCGTCGTTACATTATCCGGCAGTAAACACAAAAGCCCAGATTTGCCACAAAACGTAAGCCAAGCCTCAGCCTTTTACTCCCCCATTCTCAGGCCCTACGCCCCTACCCTTGAGTTTCCTGCCCGCTCCCCTCTGTCCGCTCCTCTACCTGAGCAATGACAGGCACTTTCACGTCAGGCAGTTCTACAGGTTCGGTAACGGGTTCAGGCAGATTTTCAATGTCTGCAATCGTTTCCGGCACCAGCACAGTTCTGGTGTATCCACCTCCCAACAGCTTGATCAGCTGAGGTTTGGGATCGTGGTAGAGGTAGAGCAGGCGATCGCCCGCTTTACCATCCTCCAGATTAGACACCAGCAACAGTTGCGTGTCAGTTTGCAGCAGAACTGGAAGAATGCGGCCGTTATCAATCAGCGTTCGCAAATGTTTCAGTTGGCGAGGACGGTTGGCTTCACTCAGCGTCGTTTCGCCAAGACGAATTTCGCGATCGCTTAAATAGCGATTCCAGTTCTTTAATGGCAACTGCGGCAGAAAAGCCGCTTTAATTTTGGTAGAACCTTCGGCACCATCCGCATTCGCCGCAGAGTCACTGGGAAGCAGAGACAAAACCCGAGGTGGGTTGAACTCTTCAGCCGCCCGCTGGGCAATCACCTGGTTGATAGCCCCATTGGTTGTCGCAGCCAGGAAGGTTCCCTTGGTTTCTAATCCGGCCTGTTCCAACACCTCAGCGTCGAGGGCGCTGCTGGCGATCGTCATTAAACCCTGCCGTTCAGCGATGGCACATGCTTGCAGGTCTGTATCAATCAAAACAGCCGCCTCATTTCGCTCCTGAAACAAGCGAGCAATCAGATAACTGAGGGGATTGCAACCCACAATGACGATCCCAGTAGAACCCAATGCTGTAATACCCAGCAGTTGGGCGACCCAACGGGCCGTCAACCCCTGGAGAAATACCGTTGAGAGAATTGTGAGAAATACCAGGGCTTTAATCGCATCTCCCCCCGTGACACCCCGTTCTGTCAGCAGAATGGCGAACAGGGAAGCTACAGAAGCAGACACAATGCCTCGGGGTGCGACCCAGGCCAAGAAAAGCTTCTGCCGCCAACTCAATTCCTGATTGTTGAGTGTACAGAGCCAGATACTCAGGGGACGGACAATAAACATCAGCACAGCGACCGTGAGCAGCGCTCCCTGCCCCAGAGCGAACAAGCTGGCTAATGAGAGGTCTGCCGCTAACAGCACAAAGAGAACTGATACCGACAAGGTTGTCAGTTGTCCTTTAAACCGACGCAGGGGCCGTTCATCCGGGATTCCAGAAGCTCGTAGCACGACCCCGGCAACCACCGCTGTCATCAGCCCTGCTTCACTACGGATGAGCTGCGCGACGCCAAACAGCCCCCAAATTCCCGCCAGCACCACCAAATTCTTTAGGTCATCAGAGAGCGATCGGTTCAGCTTCAGCCCCTGCCCTAATGCCCAGCCACCCAGCGCTCCAATGCCGCCACCAATGCTCAGACGGACAAACAGGCCCCCCACAACCGATAGGGGATCGGTTTCGCCATTGAGAATCACATCCAGTACCACCACGGCCAGGATGGCTCCGACCGGGTCAATCAACACGCTTTCCCCCTCTAATAGTGCAGCAACAGGGGGTTGAACCTGCACTTGCTTGAGCAGGGGGGAAATGACGGTGGGGCCGGTGACAACCACCAGAGAACCAAAGAGAAAGGCGATCGCCCACGGGAACTCTCCCAACCAGTGGGCTGCCATCCCACCACCGACGAGGGTAATCAGCGTCCCAATCGTCACCAGATTACGCAAGCTACCCGACACCTGACTCAGCCGCCGCAGCTCAAGATTAAGGCCGCCTTCAAACAGAATCAGGGCTACGGAGAGAGCCACAATGACTTCCAGTCCGTTGCCTAATAGTTGCGGATGCACAATATCCAGGCCATCATTGCCCAGCAAAATGCCAAAAGACAGCAAAAAAACAATGCTGGGCACTTTGAAAAAGTCAGCGATGACCTGTGCGCCAATGCCGACCATGACCGCCACGATCATCTGCAACATCATGGCCAGGGCAGTGTTCATCGTACCTGGGTCGTCCAGCATGATCCTCGCAAACTATACATTGCTTATGGTATCGAACCTCAGCTCGGATTCAGGGAATTTTCGAAACCAACACGACTCCCAGCCCTTGCAAATTTCATGAATCCCAAAATCAGTGCTGTTCTAGACATGGGCTTGGTTGTTGCGCGAGAAGCTCTCAGCAACCAAGCACAGCAACCCATGAAACAAGACCTCAAGGCTCAGGCGGTATAGAACAGGCCTTCAGGATGACTGGGCAAGCCATAGTAATGTGCAAGGATTAGGGTAGATTTGAAAGGGGCATTCTGCCCTATGTTCTAGCTGTTCATCCTGGGCTGTTTGAATTTTGGGAATTGATCTCCGCAGTTACGTTTATCTTGACCGCTTACAGGCTCAACATGCCGCTTATTTGGGCACGGTAGCGCTGGGCTTTTTGCCGCTGCCAGGGGATGCCTCTCTCTGGGTCGAAGTTTCCCCAGGAGTCGAAATTAATCACCTGATGGATAAAGCCCTAAAAGCCGCCGTCGTGCGCCCAGGGGTACTGATTATCGAGCGGCTGTATGGTGTATTGGAAGTGCATTCCAGCAGCCAGGGAGAAGTTCATGCAGCCGGCCGCGCCATTTTGCAAGAATTGGGCATGACCCCCAGCGATTGCATTAAACCCCGAATTATTTCCAGCCAGGTCATTCGTAATATTGATCCCCACCATACGCAGCTGATCAACCGAAACCGGCGGGGACAAATGATTTTATCAGGCCAAACTCTCTACATTTTGGAAGTGGAGCCTGCAGCCTATGCAGCACTAGCTGCCAATGAAGCCGAAAAAGCCGCCCTGATCAATATTCTTCAGGTTTCAGCGGTGGGTACCTTTGGGCGGCTTTACCTGGGCGGTGAAGAACGCGACATTCTGGCCGCAGTACGGGCAGTAGAGGCCACTCTAAACAGTCTGGCAGGCCGTGATATTTGGAGTCCAGGCGGTCGTGCTGAATAAGCTCAGCCTCTAGCAATACGCCCTCAGACCAGGAAGTTTATTTTTGCAAAGGCTCACGGAGCAAGGCTTTGCAAAAATAAATTGGAGTGTCCTTAACCGCCAGAGGCAGAACGCCGCTTGCGAAACACGGGGGTCATAGTGATGCCCGTAATCAGGAGCGCGACCAGCCCAACCCCCAGAACTAACACGTATAACGGCCACAAAATTGAACCCAGATAGTAACCCTGGTGTAAGCGCAGCAGGAAGCCAATATCGCGGGGGGAAAGCCCCAACCAGCTTGTGCCAATGGCGTAGGCAACACCCGTGAGGGCGCTAATGGTTAAAGGTAAAAGCCCGATGATAGAGAGGATGCGGTGTAGCCAACGATGATCTCGACGTGGTTGAGCCTTAGATGCTTTTTTGGGAAGAAGCATAGACAGACCTGTGATAATCATGCCCACTAAACCCAGCCCCATCAGCAAGACATAAACAGGCATAAGGGGTTCACCTAGGAATTCCCCCTGATGCAGCACCATAAAGATATTGGCAACATTATCGGGAATATCCAATAGGTTGCTGCCAATGCGGTAGGCGACGCCCGTTAACGCTGCCAGCAAGAGCGGGAAGAAGACCAGCGGGGCCGCTTGACGATGGAGTTTGCGGAGATTCATATAACAGAGAGGGGAAGGGAAAGGGGGAGGGCGATCGCCCGATCAGATGGACCAAGAGTAACCTAACACTCCAAACTGACCTCATACCAAATCAATGTGAAGTTGCACAGAATGAGAGTGGCGGCGGGTACCCGCCGCCACTCTCATTCTGTGCAACTTCATGTAAAAACGACCTCACGTAAAAGCCCATTTTCGCAGCAGATTTGCATGAGTCTTGCTGAGCAAATCAAACTCAACAGTCTTGCCATACTTTTCGAAGATAGAACGGCGAGCAGTATCCAAATCAAACAGCAACTCCCGATCCTGGCTATCACGAATCACACTTTGAATCCACGTGACAACGGCTAAGCGAACCCCTTGGGTCACTTCGCTGACCTGATGCAATGTGGTAGAAGGATAAACAATGGCTGAACCGGCCGACAGCTTAAAGCATTGCTCCCCCAAGCTGCTATCCAAAATCAGCTCTCCCCCTGTGTAACTATCCGGTTCACTCAAAAATATCGTCATCGATACATCTGAGCGGGTCAGAGGAGCCTCACCCATCAGAGCATTATCGGTGTGAGAACCATAGGACATGCCTGGTTCATAGCGGCTAATGAGCGCAGGACGAATGATATGGGGCCGCACAGCCGCTTGAAACAGGGCATTACGTTTAAGCGCCTGATCGACTACGTCCCGAATGGTTCGGGTTGCCTGGGCTTGCCCAGATAATTGCTGATTATTTTTAACCGTACGCGCGTATTGCCCAGCAGTCAGTTTTCCGTCTATAAATTCTGCGTCGCTGAGGGTTTGGTGGATACTGTCCAATTCATCTGTTGTCAGTAAATTGTCAATGCAAATAATCATAAACTTCGGGCATGAGAAGGTGAGGCAAGATTAACGTTACAAGAATCTGTGTACAACCTAATGGTACATAGCTACCAAAAGCGAATTGGAACTCATATTTTTAGGACTTATGCATTCTTATGGTGTGCTTTGCACACCATAAGAATGCATAAGTCCTGATTCAATGATTTTCATTAAGGCAAAAAGAGTGGGACGGCACAATGTGCGTCCCATTCTATAAAAATGCCTCGGATATAAGTTCCAGCATTTAGGTCAGGCGATCGCTACATTAGCCTTCTCCACCCTCTCCCTCTTCGCCTCCCTCACTTTCTTCTGCCTCTTCCTGTTCTGTTTCTGCATCTTGGACATTGGGAGCGGTGGGAACAACAGTATCTTCCGCTTCTTCTTCACGTTCGTTAGCACCTAAGCAGGCTGTTAGAGTGCCTACTAAACCAAGGCTAAGAAACAATGCAACAGCTTTTGACTTCACGACTTAGGCTCCCGAGAATCACAAAATATCCAGACAGATCTTAAAGAACTCCTATGAAAAGCGCATGAAGCAAGCGGTAGATGTTTGGAGAAATTTAAATCCTCAAACTCTCTAAGAATCTATAGCAATGTCCAAGTGAGTTAAGTAAAGCAACAGTGGTGTGGGGCGCTCCGTGCCCCACACCACCGTACTTAATCAACGTGCACAGTGCTAGAGAGTCATTTTCTCGTGCACGAAGCGCACGAGAAAATGACTCTCTCAGGCAGCTTTAAAGCACGCCCTAGTGCCATTCAAGCTTGCTTGATAACCCCTAAACGGCTGCTTTAGGACGTTGCACAATCAACTCCGCCACTCGTCGTCGATCGGGGCTGACACCCACCAGGCGAATGTAGTCTTGCGGATACTCAGCCATGCAGGCTTTGAGCCCAGCGATCGCCACATCCAGCGTACTCTCAAAGCTGCCGTAACATTGCCACGACCCAATGCGGAACCGTCGCTCATTCACATGCTCAATTCCGACTCGATGGTTAGTATTCAGGAGGCGTTCGAGTTCAGCGATCGCCTCTGCAGGAATAGCATCGTTGGAACCGTTGTGATCGGTAGAGGGATAATGGGCTATCGGTTTTGGGGGGCTGGCAGGAGCACTATTCCTTTCCTCAATCGGCCGCTTTTTGCCATCTACCGCCTGCTTATCTGCGACCGATCCCTGGCCGTCTGCCCGCTGCCCGCCGCCATCCATCCGAGGCTGAAGTGCAGAGTGATACTCCTCAACCAGCCGCAACTCCCGAATCCGCTCTTGCTCGCGCACCATGCGTCGACCAATTTCAATAAGATGAGGCAGGCTGAAGTCGGGCCGATGAAACTCAGTAGGTTTGCCGTCACTGTGAACGACTTTTTGGGAAATGTGTTCAAGACCAATGGTTTGAATCAGGTTACGAACCTGTTCATCGTAAAGTTGCGCTCGCAATGCACTAAAGAAATCAATTGCCTGATTCGGAAAGGTATCCACCAGGGTTTCCACCTCACCAGGGCTGAGATCCTTGTCGAAGATGCCTCCGATGATGCCAAGGCGATCGCTCCGATCCGGATCCCAGAAAAACTTCTCCATCCGCCCATCACGAACCAGGGGCGCATACAGCGTCGAAAAGTCGTTCCCCGTCAAAATAATGGGAATACGCTGCACAGGTTCGGCATCATAACTGCCAGGAAGCTGCACATTCGTAGGGTTATCCGCAATATTCATCAACGTGGCGTTCACCAGCTGAGTGTTGACCGTGTACTGCGTCTGAGAATCAACCCGACCAATCCCCGCATCCACGTCATTGATCATCAGAACCGCCATGCGACCCCGCACCTTTACCAGTTCTGCCGCTTCGCGATAGCGCAGACGGATCAGGCGCGCCGGATCACCCGCATCGGGGCTTTCCAACTCCCCCGCTGAGACATGAATGGCTTCTATACCCATGCGTTCGTATACCAACTCGCACATGAAGGTTTTGCCCTCCCCCTTGCGCCCATGCACACCCAAAATCAATGGCACTCGCACGCCAGGTAACTTCAGATAGTTTTTGGTGATATGAACGGATAGTTTTTCAAGAAAGTGAGGCGAAATATAGTAGCTCATGACGAAGGCCGTTTTTCTTTGGGATGCGGAATTTCAGACTGTTATTCCTGATACCGAAAGCCTACCGTACCGCAGATCCCTACCGCTTAGCAAGGGGCAGAAAACTGCCAAAAGGTAGATGAAATCGAGTATTCAGATTTGCACTATTTATCAAACTAATTGGGTTTGCTACACTACGTTCTGCTGAACAAGAAGATGAACTGGAATGCCGAACTATAAGCTTGGCGTTCCAGTTCTAGCTATCTGGATGGGGTGAAGGGGGGCACTTCGTGTCCCTTTCACCCCATCCACAAGTTTGTAAATATGCCCAACCTGTTAAAGATGCATGAGTTAGGCTTGGGCGATCGCCATCTCAGGACCCACTAATGAAACATAAGGCTCAACAAAGTAACGATTAGCGACCTCCTGTACATCCTCAGCAGTGACGGCCGAGAAGGCTACTTGGAATCGCTGATCGAAGTCAATTCCCGCTCCCAAAATTTCGTACCAACCATAGACTTGAGCAATCTGAGCATTGGTTTGTTTACCCAGAGCGTATTGGCCCAAATATTTGTTCTTCGCTACTTCCAGCTCCTCAGAAGTGAGGGGGTTATCACGCAGGTAGTTAATCTCGCGCTGCAAGCCTTCTAGAGCGATCGCCGCATTACTAGGGGCCGTACCAATGTAAGCGATGAACTGAGAGGTCGAAATGCGCGTCGGGAAGATCGTCGAAACGTCATAGGCCAATCCCTGCTTTTCCCGTAGCTCCACAAACAGGCGGCTGGAAAGCCCGTTACCCAGATAAGTGTTAATTAATCGCAGACTGGTATAGTCCGGATTATGGATGGATGGCGCTAGATAGCCCAGCATTACAATTGCCTGCTGTGTATCCTGAGCCGTCTTAACAACCTGGGGTTGAGGTTGAAGCTCAGGTAAACCGTCAGCCGTAGGAGCCGCTCCACCCTCAGGATTAACCCAGTCGCCAAAGGTTTGCTCTACCAGGGCGATCGCCTGCTCAGGGGTAATCCGTCCGGCAATGCTAATTACAATGTTGTCGGGGCGGAAGTAAGTTTGGTGATAGCGTTGCAGGTCACCCCGTTGCAGGGTCGTGATGCTCTCTTCCGTACCCATGGAGGAGAGTGCGTAGGGGTGGTTACGATACATCGCCTGGCGCAGTTGCTTCTGAGCCACATTGAAGGGTTGCTCCTGCATGGAACGCAATCCCTGCAAAGTGAGGCGACGCTCCAAATCAACCTCGGCCTCCGGGAAGGAGGGCGATCGCAACAACTCCGCTGCCAGAGCCAGCATTTCTGGAAAGTCGTAGGAGACCGTCTTCAGGCTCATGATGCTGTAATCAGTTGCAGAGTCAGCCCCTAGACTGGCCCCCACCGTTTCTACCCGCTCAGCAATCTCCATAGACGACAGGCGATCGGTACCCTTCGTCATTACAGCCGTCAGCAAGTGGGTGATCCCGGCTTGCTCAGGAGCCTCATAACGGGTACCCACACGCACAAAAATACGGGCGGCAATAATATCAGCGCTGGGATTTTCCATCGCCAGCACCACCAGGCCATTGTTCAGAACGGTACGATGAACCTGAAGTTGGGGGCGATCGCCAGCAAGCGGTAAAGACATGGGCCTCTCGAAGAAAAAAGAACAATCCAGACAAAAATTGCAGAAGGCAGGGAAGCCTTTACAGCCACCCTACCTAAAGCTTACCGTCGAGTTTTGAAGTCGGTATAAGCACACGCATCAATCAGGCTCACGGGTCAGCAGCACGGCCCCGTAGCGATAGGGCGAGAGATATTGGTTAGCCAAGGCCTGTAGGGTTTCCGGTTGCAGACTCATGATCCGCTCGGGATAAATCATCGACAATTCAGGCCGGGCTATGGTGCCATAGTAGCCATACAAACCTGCCAGTTGACTGGAAGTTTCCGTTGAAAAGGCAAAGTCATTACACAACTGCCGCTGAATGCGGCGAAGTTCTTCAATGGAAACCAGGGTACTGCTCAGTTGGGAGAGACGATCGCCAATCAACGCTTCTACTTGTCCTAAATACTGAGGCTCTAACCAGGCGGTAATTGTAAATAGACTAGAATCCCTTTGAAGCGAGAAGCTACTGCCAATATCCTGAACCAATTGCCGCTCTTCCCGCAGCTCCCGCACTAAGCGAGACGTGCGTCCCCCCGCCAGCAAAACTGACAACAAGTCCAAACCATAGGCATCAGAGAGTTGATCCACACCCGGGCCAACCCAACCCAACATCAAACGAGCTAACTCCAGGCGGGGCAATTCCAGATGATTACGACGAACGCCAATGAGCGGAGGCTCAGCTTCGACTATGGCTTGGGGCACCGCTTGAGGCGGTTCAAAACCAGCAAAAACCTCTTCTAGCAAAGCCAGCGTGGCATCCCGTGGAACATCTCCCACCAGTACAACCGTCAGGTTTTGAGGCTGATAGTGCGCCCGATGAAAAGCTCGCATCTCTTCAGGGAGCATGCGCAGCAGGTGATTGGGAGTACCCAGCACCGATCGCCCGTAGGGATGGGACTGAAAAACCAACTCTGAGAGCGCCTGGTAACCTAGCCAGTCGGGATCATCTTCTGCCTGGCGAATTTCCTCCAGCACCACATCGCGTTCCCGCTCAAACTCATCGTCGGGAATAGCCGCGTGGAGCAGCAGCTCTGCCAAACAGGGCAGCGTTGCAGGCAAATGAGCGGCTGTTGTATTAATAAAGAAGTGGGCGTAGTCGTGGCTGGTGGCCGCGTTCGTGACGCCGCCGTGGCTCTCAATCACATAGTCAAAATAACCGGGGGGCATCTGGTCGGTGCCCTTGAAAATCATATGCTCTAGAAAGTGAGCCATGCCAGACCAGGCATCCGGTTCGGCGATCGCCCCGGCTTTGGCCCATACATCTACCGTCACCACAGGGGATGGCGTTTGTTGAAAAATTACCGTCAGACCATTTCGCAGGGTGTAGGTTTCTGCGGGAAACGGAGTGACGTAACGACGGGTTGATAAGTCTGCGAGTGTCAAGTCCAGGTCTGGTTCTGGTTATTTTTGTAATAGTAGCGTGTTTTTGGAGTGTGAGGGGCATCCTCACAGAAAGAGCCTTTATCCCTTGGGTAGATCGACTGATGACAGCGAAGCCAACCACTCCCAACCCTTTGACCCTGGAGCAAATGCGGCAGCAGTTTGACGCGGCCCCATACCCTAGAATTCCGCCCGAAGCCACCCCCGAAGGCAAGTACAACGATCTGTTTGTCAATAACATCGTGACGCCGTTTTACTTGCGCGATCGCCGGGTTGTTGATACCCAAGGTACGCTGATTTTAGATGCTGGATGTGGAACGGGTTACAAGGCATTGGTGTTGGCGATCGCCAATCCCGGAGCCAAAATCGTTGGGATTGATCTGTCAGAAAAATCCATCGATTTAGCTAAAAAACGGTTGGAATTCCACAAATTTGAAAATGTTGAATTCCACGCCATGTCGATCTACGACATCGCCGATTTAGGTCTGAAGTTTGACTACATCAACTGCGATGAAGTGCTGTATTTACTGCCTGATCCCTTAGGCGCATTTCAGGCATTACGCCGTGTGTTGTCACCGGGTGGCATTCTTCGGGCTAATCTGCATAGCCAATTGCAGCGGTTGGTTTATTACCGTGCTCAGGAGATGTTCCGTATGTTTGGGTTGATGGATGAGGCCCCCACAGAAGAGCATCGCCAAACGGTCATTGCCACTATGAAGAACTTGAAGGTGAACGTTGACCTGCGAGCACGGGGATGGGTTTCCAGTTGTGAACAGGACAACGACGATGGGCGAGAGCAGATCTTTGCCAATTTCCTGCTGTCTGGCGATCAAGGTTTTACGATTCCTGAGCTGTTCGACATGCTGGAGCAATCCGATTTAGAATTCCTCAGCATGCTGAACTGGCGACAGTGGGATGTGCAAGAGCTGTTTCAGAATGTCGACGAGTTGCCCGGCATGATTGGTATGGCCCTGGCAATGGCTAGTCCAGCCGAGCAGTTACGCCTGTACGAATTGCTCAACCCCGTTCATCGGCTCTTTGACTTTTGGTGCTATTCCACAGACACTCCTGATCCCGATCGTCCGGTTGAAGAATGGAGCGATGAGGACTGGCAAACGGCACGAGTGCATCTGCATCCTCAATTGCGCAGCAATGACGCGAAAGGCGAATTACTAAAATCCTTAGAAAATCAACAACCGTTTGATTTCGCTCAACTAATCGATTTACCGGCCAGAAGCGCTATCCCTGTAGATGGCATAGTAGCTGCTACCCTACTAAGCCTATGGGATGGCCCCCAGCCAATCCAGGCTCTCGTACAACGCTATAAGACACTTCATCCGGTTCACCCTGTGAGTTTGGTTCCCTTAACGGATGCTGAAGCATTTCAGGCTGTGCAAAATGCGCTCACCTACCTGGAACCATTCCTGTACGTCCTTTTAGAACGCCAGTAATCGCCTGTGTTACCGCTACGCTCAATATCTATGCAGCAAACGTTCCCATATGCTGTTTATTTTTGAAAAGCCGTGCGCCGTGCGGCTTTTCAAAAACTGATTTAACCTCAGTTCGGGTTAAGGGCTTTTTCGAGTGCCGCGCTTCGCGCGGCACTCGAAAAAGCCCATTATTGCGTGCGCATCGCGCACGCAATAATGGGCGGTTCGGCTTATCCCGAGCTGACGTTGATTTATGCAGAAGATCTACTGTTATAGCGGCGTGCAAATGCGTTAAGTACAAAAACGGTGGTGTAGGGCGCTTCGCGCCCTACACCACCGTACTGAATCAACACGCAAAGCGCTATATAGGACAAAAAGAGAGGGTAGGTGCTTGATACCTGCCCTCTCTTCGTCTTAATCAGAATGGTTATGAGTCTCGTTGATAGCCCATCAAGCGGTGATAGAGATATCAGTATTGTTCATGGCAGCGGCACCCTGCAAACGAACAATGAACGTTTGAGCCGTTGCCCCATTGCCATCCGGGTCAAAGAATAGATTGCCGGTTGAACGATTGTAGATAAACCGCTGACGAGCAGTGCGGGCAGAGGTTCCGAAGGTAAGTTGTGCGGTAGGCAGCTGGCCTACACGCAACGTATTCGTCACCGAAGCCGGAATCAAGGTTTGTAGCGTCCGCAGCGATATCTGCATGACATCCTTGGCCGAGTTGAAATCTTGAATAACATCACCTCGTGAGTTTGTTACTGCGGAGAGTATAAAGCGATCGCTACCCCCACCGCCATTCAGCACATCTCGGCCAATTCCTCCAGTTAATTGGTCATTGCCGGTGCCACCTAACAAAGTGTCAACGCCACGACCACCCACCAGTATGTCATTTCCCCCACGACCGTCCAGGCGGTTAACAGAGGCATTTCCAGTAATACGGTTGGTTACTGCATTGCCAAAACCATTCCGGGCTGGGCCGAGCAAAATTAGGTTTTCCTGGTTCGGGATTAGGCTGTAATTCACACTCGACTGAATTTGGTCGGTTCCCTCATTCACTGTCTCGACCACCACATCCAGCAGGCTGTCCACGATATAGACGTCGTTGCCAGCCCCGCCCCCGAGGGTGTCATTGCCAGCGCCACCATTCAACGTGTCGTTGTCGGCTCCGCCCCTGAGGGTGTCATTTCCAATGCCGCCATCCAACGTGTCGTTGCCAACTTCACCGCTAAGGGTGTCGTTGCCAGCGCCACCATTCAACGTGTCGTTGCCGGCTCCGCCCCCGAGGGTGTCATCCCCAGTGCCGCCATCCAACGTGTCGTTACTAGCTTCACCACCAAGGGTGTCATTCCCGGCTCCACCATCCAACGTGTCACTGCCAGCTCCGCCCGTCAGATCATCATCCCCACCTAAACCGCTGAGGCTAGCGCTACCCTCACCACCAACAAACACATCATTGCGAACATTACTACCGAGCATCTGGGAGGTTCCCTGGAAGCCCGTTAAATCAAAGTTCTCAAAGTTGAAAATCTGGGTTTCAGGATCGATGCCTGTTACCTGGTTAGTCGCCAATCCAACATTCACCGCCAGGCTACCCGTCCCGCTGGAGATATGTAGCGTATCAACACCTTCTCCACCATCCAGGCGATCGTCCTGTTGCAAGTTTTCTAGCGTCGAGGTCACCAGGTCGTCACCGGCCAACGCCGTCAACAGATCCGTACGAGCTGTAGTGATGAGCGAGGGATCATCTCCAGCCGTTCCCTGAATAGGATTCGTCAAGGAGGGAATTAGCTGCGTGGTAACCGACGTATTGGTATTTACCCCGTCATCCAACACAAACACCAGCGTGCGTGGGTCATCGCCAGGAACACTAATGGTGTTGTTGTAGGTAACCGTCTTGAGAACTTTCAGGTAGTCTGCCAAAGAGGCATTACCCGTTAATGTGAGTGCCCCTGTTGCTTCATAGGTAGCCCGAATATTCGTACCGCTCACATCAACCATCAGTACTTCATCTGGCGTGTTAAGCGGATTGGAGATCGCAACCAGAGCTGAAACTAAATTGGTACTATCACTGTCCGTCAAGGTTGCAGCATCAGACACCACTCGCACGGGTATTCCAGGGGTGAAGGGAGCCGTATAGTTGACTCCGGTTTCAGCACCATTCAGATCCAGCACGGGAGCATTGGCATTACCAGCATTGTCTTGGCGATCGAGTACCGTGATGGTAAAAGTGTTGTCAATGCTATTGCCCTGGAGATCCGTCGCCCTCACCTGGACACTGTAGTTTGCCTTAGTTTCAAAATCAGGTGACGCAATAATGCGCAACTGATTACCCACAATTTGGAAGGCTGAGTTGTCATTCCCTTGCCCATCTACCAGGGTGTAGGTAATCGACTCACCTGGGTCTGGGTCAGCCGCCACGAGCGTACCAACAACACTGCCAGCGGGTACGTTCTCGGCAATGCTGGTGCTGCTTAAGGTGAGGTTGGTGGGTGCACTCGTTTCCTGGCGATCGAGCACCGTAATGGTAAATAGCTCTTCCCGGCTCAAGTTCCCACTATCCGTTGTGCGGATACGGATGGTGTAGGAGTTCTTGGTTTCGTAGTCGGGAATGGTAGTGATCTGAAGCGTGTTGTTGACAATGGCAAAACTCGCCGTATCCAATCCGGGCTCGTCTACCAGGGTGTAGGTAAAGGTATCACCTGTGTCGAGGTCGCTGGTAATCAGGGTGCCAACCGTGCTACCAGCAGGGGAGTTTTCGGCGATCGCCGTCGACGTCAGATTAATATCTGTCGGAGTTCGATTTTCGGGTAGGTCATTGACCGAGATGATGAAATCTTCGTCGTAGGTCAGCCCGTTTGGATCTTGTACCCGCACCTTGATGCGGTACAGAGATTTGGTTTCATAGTCTGGGCGAACCGCCATCTGCAGTTCATTCCCCACAATGCTGAAGGCACTAGTGTCATAGCCCGCAGCATTCACCAGGCTAAACGTGAATCCATTATTGCCATCGGGGTCAGTGGCACTCAAAGTACCGACCACAGCACCAGGATTGACATTCTCATCAATGCGATTTGCACTTAAGGCAATATCGTTAGGAGGCAAGCCCTCAGATAAGTTATTCACAGTTATCGTCACCACTTCATCGTACGTGTTGTTACCTTGATCCGTAGCGCGCAGGCGAATACTATAGCTCGACCTGGTTTCGAAGTCAGGCGAGGCATTGATCCGCAATCGGTTGCCGACAATCGTAAACGCACCATTATTTGCGTCCCCATCTCCCGGCACTAACGAAAAAGTGAGGCTGTCGTTGGGTTCAGCATCAACACCTCTAAGGGTTGCAACTTCAGTACCTGCGACAACATTCTCATTGACCGCAGTACTACTTAAGATGATGTCCGTTGGAGCCAACTCATAAACAATATCCGTGACGTTGATGGTTAACGTCTTATCAAAAAAGTTCCCGCCCTGATCGGTCGCGCGTAAGGTGATATTGTAGCTAGATTTTGCTTCAAAGTTGGGAGAGGCATTAATCTTCAACTGCGTTCCGGTCAGGGTAAATGCACCATTGTCACCAACACTAGTTAGCAAGCTAAAGGTGAGACTGTCTCCTGCATTCGTTTCTGGATCGTCTCCCGAAACTGTGCCAACGACGGTACCGGGAGGGACATTCTCCAATACAGATGTAGGCGTCAGGGCAATATTCGTTGGAGCCAACTCATACGCAACGTTGGTGACGTTAATAGTAAACGTCTCCTCATAAGTGTTATTGCCCCGATCGGTTGCTCTCAGGCGAATACTATAGCTGGGTCTTGTTTCAAAGTCAGCAGAACCCTTGAGAACAAGCTGGTTGTTAACAATGTTGAAATCTCCATTGTTCAAATCGCCAGGTACGAGACTAAAAGTCAGAGTATCCCCCGTATCCGGATCGACACCCGTAATCGTCCCAATAACGGCATTCGCACCAGCATTTTCAGCAACCGTTGTCGAGCTCAAGAGAATATCCGTTGGTAGCCGATCAAACGGATTATCGGTAACCGAGATGGTGAATTCCTTATCAAAGGTATTCGAGCCTATATCCGTAGCTCGTAGGAGGATACGATAGCTTGACTTCATCTCAAAATCAGCAGAGGCATTGATAACCAGCTGATTATTGACGATGCTAAAGTCTCTGTTATCGAAAGAACCAGACACCAAACTGAATGTTAGAGAATCACCAGGTTCAGGGTCGGTACCGGTAATCGTTCCAACTACGGCATTTGCACCTGCATTCTCAGCAATCGTCGTAGAACTGAGGGAAATTCCGGTTGGTGAAACATCAAACAAGTTATTCACCGTTACGGTGAAGTCTTGGTCGTAGGTGTTGCCGCCCCTATCCGTTGCTCGCACCCGAATACTATACGTGGGCTTTGTTTCAAAGTTAGGAGACTCAGCAATCTGAAGGTTGCCATTTGTCAGCGTAAAGGCGGCATTGTCCCCAAAGTTAGTCACCAGGCTATAGGTCAGGATGTCTCCGGGTTCGGGGTCCGTGCCTTCTACGGTACCCACCGAGCTACCTATGGGTTGGTTTTCTGTGATGCTTGTGCCAACCAATCTCAGCTCTGTAGGACGCAGATCGAACAAGTTATTCACCTGAATGGTGAATTCCTTATCAAACGTGTTATTGCCCGCATCGGCTACCCGCAGGAGAATCCTGTAGCTGCTTCTCGTCTCAAAGTCCGGAGAGGCATTAATTTGCAGTTTATTACCGACAACGGTAAAGGATGCATTATCCAAAGAATTGGGTACGAGACTGAAGGTGAAGCTATCCCCTACATCGGGGTCAACAGCACCGAGGGTGGCGATCGCCGTATTCGCTCCCACGTTCTCATTCACCGTTGTTGAGTCTAGGGTGATGTCAGTGGGGCTTTGCTCAGAGAGGCGATCGTTGACGGCAATGGTAAATACCTGATCATAGATATTTCCCCCTCGATCCGTTGCCCGCAGGTTGATGGTGTAACTCGTCTTGTTTTCATAGTCTGGCGAAACCAGAATTTGCAATTGGTTGCCTACCACTGCAAAGCTGGCATTATCATTGGTACCGCCCGATGGGAGACTGAAGGTCAAGGCGTCGCCCTTTGCCAACTCTGGGTCAAGGCCTGTAATCGTTCCAACTACCGTATTGATGGGCGCATTCTCATTCACGGTAGTCCCACTCAGCGTAATGCTGGTCGGAGCATCCTCAAACAGGTCATTCACCGAGATGGTGAAGTTCTGTTCGTAGGTGTTGTTTCCTGCATCCGTTACTTTCAAACGGATGTTGTAGCTCGGCTTTACTTCAAAGTCGGGGCGAGTCGTGATGACAAGCTGATTTCCGTTGACGCTGAAAAAGGCATTGTCACCCGTGTTGTCTGCCAGACTGTAGGTCAGCGTATCTCCCGCTGTTGTTTCAGGATCCGTTCCCGTAATGGTAGCGACGGGCGTGTTTACTGCCACATTCTCATCCACACGGGTTTTATCGAGAGACAGTCCCGTCGGTGCAACCTCAAACTGCACATCGGTAACATTGATGGTGAAATCTTCCGTGTAGGTGTTGTTCCCCCGATCCGTCGCCACAATACGAATGCTGTAACTAGACTTCGACTCGTAGTTGGGAGAACCAACAATTTTGAGTTCCCCGTTCACTAGAGTAAAGGCAGCGTTATCCCCAAATTCGGGGGCCAGAGTAAAGGTGAGGGCATCTCCTCCATCCCCAACTTCCACATCCGTTCCTGTCACGGTAGCAACTGTCGACCCTGCTACTACATTCTCGACAACACTGGTTCTATCTAGCTGAATATCCGTCGGTGCCAGCTCGAACGGCGTATTGATGACGTTGATGGTGAACGTTTGGGTAAGGGTATTGCCCCCCAAATCTGTTGCCAGAATGTTGACGCTGTAGCTGGACTTCGCCTCGAAGTCAGGCGATGCAATCAGGTGAAGTTCTCCATTCACCAGAGTGAAGAGGTCGTTATCAGCCACTCCTGACTGCAAGCTAAAGGTCAGGCGATCGCCCTTAGCCGTTTCCGGATCAGCACCCGTTACAGCACCAATCAATGTATTAGGAGCCGCGTTCTCATTCACCGTATTCCCGCTCAGCGTAATGCTGGTCGGAGCATCCTCAAACAGATCATTCACCGAGATGGTGAAGTTCTGTTCGTAGGTGTTGTTTCCTGCATCCGTTACTTTCAAACGGATGTTGTAGCTCGGCTTCGCTTCAAAGTCGGGGCGACTCGTGATGATAAGCTGATTCCCGTTGACGCTGAAAAAGGCGTTGTCACCCGTGTTGTCTGCCAGACTGTAGGTCAGCGTATCTCCCGCTGTTGTTTCAGGATCCGTTCCTGTAATAGTAGCGACCGGTGTATTCGCTGCTACATTCTCATCCACACGGGTTTTATCGAGAGACAGTCCCGTCGGTGCAACCTCAAACTGCACATCGGTGACATTGATGGTGAAATCTTCCGTGTAGGTGTTGTTCCCCCGATCCGTCGCCACAATACGAATGCTGTAGCTGGACTTCGACTCGTAGTTGGGAGAACTAACAATTTTGAGTTCCCCGTTCACTAGAGTAAAGGCAGCGTTATCCCCAAATTCGGGGGCCAGGGTAAAGGTGAGGGCATCTCCTCCATCCCCAACTTCCACATCCGTTCCTGTCACGGTAGCAACTGTCGACCCTGCTACTACATTCTCGACAACACTGGTTCTATCTAGCTGAATATCCGTCGGTGCCAGCTCGAACGGCGTATTGATGACGTTGATGGTGAACGTTTGGGTAAGGGTATTGCCTCCCAGATCCGTTGCCAGAATGTTGACGCTGTAGCTGGACTTCACCTCGAAGTCAGGCGATGCAATCAGGTGAAGTTCTCCATTCACCAGAGTGAAGAGGTCGTTATCAGCCACTCCTGACTGCAAGCTAAAGGTCAGGCGATCGCCCTTAGCCGTTTCCGGATCAGCACCCGTTACAGCACCAATCAATGTATTAGGAGCCGCGTTCTCATTCACCGTATTCCCACTCAGCGTAATGCTGGTTGGAGCCTCTTCAAATAGGTCGGTTACCGAAATCGTGAAATCTTTGTCATACGTGTTGCTCGCCGCGTCTGTAACCCGTAATCGGATGCTATAGCTCGGCCTCACTTCGAAATCCGGTGAATCGTTAATTCGAAGTTTATCGTTGAGGATATTGAATAATGTATTATCACCAAAGTCAGGCGCGAGGCTGTAGGTCAGGCTCTCTCCCGCATCCGGGTCAAAGCCAGTGATAGTTGCGACAACCGTATTAGCCGGAACGTTCTCGTTGACATTGGTTGTGTCGAGACGCAGATCCGTAGGGCGAGACTCAAACGGAACGTCTGTAACGTTAATCGTCAATTCCTGTTCGGAGCTATTGTTACCTCGATCCGTCGCCTGTACAAGAATGCGATAGCTACTTTTAGTCTCGTAGTCAGGAGATGCAACAATCTTCAACTGGCCATTGACCAACGTAAAGGCGGAATTATCCAAAGCCCCATCTACCAGAGTAAAGGTGATGGAATCGCCATTCGCCGTCTCTGGGTCGGTTGCCGTTATGGTTCCTACAGCAGTACCAGCAGCAACATTCTCCACAACCGTCGAGGGGTCTAGATTAATTGCTGTTGGAGCGATCTCAAACGGAACATCAACAACACTGATGGTGAAATCTTCGGTATAGGTTTTCCCACCCTGGTCCGTTGCTAGCACTCGAATGCTATAGCTCTGTTTATCCTCAAAATTGGGAGAGGTATTAATTTTGAGTTGCCCATCCGAGAGAGTAAAGGCTGCATTATCCCCAAACTCGGGCACCAAACTGAAAGTGAGAACATCACCCAAGGCTGTTTCAGGGTCAGAACCTGTCACATTCGCCACTAGTGTACCAACTGTGACATTCTCATTGACGCTCAGAGAATCTAGATTGATGTCCGTTGGCGGCAGTTCAAATCGATCATTGACATCAATAACAACGGCTTCTTCATAAATATTGCCGCCCTGGTCTATGACTTGTAAACGAATTTTGTAACTGGATTTCGCTTCAAAGTCAGGTGATGTGCGAATTCTTAACTCATTATTGACGATTTGAAATGCTGCGTTGTCATCACTATCAACGCCTGGAACCAGGGAGAAAGTGAAGGAATCGCCGGGCTCTGAATCTTCCGCACCCAGGAGGGCAACCACCGTGTTACCAGGTACATTCTCATCCACAGTGAGGCTTGACAGCGTAATATCTGTGGGAGCAACTTCAAATGGCGAGTTGACAACACGAATTTCAAAAATCTCGTCGTAGGTATCGATCCCATCCGTTACCTGAACTTTGACTTTGTAGAAAGGCTTAAACTCAAAATTCGGTGTTTCTGTCAGCCTGAGTTCATTTCCGACAATTGTGAATGCCTCTGCATCAAGGCCAAGTCCACTGATCAGGGTGAAACTCAAGCCATCAGCGGTAGTATTGGGATCTTTTGCGCTTAGCGTACCAACCACAGTACCAACCGCAACGTTTTCATTCACAGCCGGCAGCCCCTGAATCAGGGCAACGGGCGCCAAATCAATATCAGTAGGAGCGTTGGCAGATGCTCGACCAAAACGCTGACCATAAACCCCATAGCTTAGGCTAGGATTGCTATCTTGTAGCGAGGACCAGACCACAACAAAATCTGATTCTGCGTCAATGGCTACCGATGGGTATTCTTGATTATTAAATGTGTAAGTATTGGCTCGGATTTCAGGTCCTTGAGCGGTCCCAAATTCGTTGTAGCGACGCACAACAACGGCCGTACCATTCGCGTCGCCTTCCTGTGATGTACCGGACCAGGAAATAACAAAGGAATCTCCATCCCGTTCATAGGAAACGGTTGGGTAGTTTTGATCTCCAATAACGGTATCGTTGGCTCGCTGATCCGTTGCATCGAGGGCATTACCACTACTATCAAATCGACGGTAATAGATACCATTTGCATTAGTATCTTGATTTGCGCTGGCCCAAGCTACAACAAAGTTGCCGTCTTGATCCATCGAAACACTTGGATTTCGCTGGTTGCTGTTGGTTTCAACATTAATTCTGAACTCATCCCCCACCGGGGCACCTGAAGCATCAAACCGTTGGCCATAAACTCCGTCACCGGAATCATCCTGGCCACTACTAGTCCAAACCACGACATAATTGCCGTTCTGAGCCATAGCAACACTGGAAAGTTGCTGATTGCCATCGGTCGTGGTGTTGAGAATGGTGTTAGTCCCAACCTGGGTGCCGTTGGTTGCTTCAAAACGGGCCGCATAAATATCGTTGCCACTTCCCCCACCGGTCCATGTGATGACAAAATCGCCATCGGCATCCATAGCTACGCTGGGTTGATCTTCGTTGAAAGTTGTTGTGGCTACTTGGATCTCCGTACCTAGAGGAACACCTGTTCGGCTGAACCGCTGAGCATAAATCCCGTAACTCTCAGGCCCAGCAATAGCAGTATTATTGTCATCCTGAAAGCTTCTCCAAACGACGACAAAATCGCCGTTATCATCCATTGCAACAGATGCCAGCCGTTGATCATTCGCAGTTGTCGTGTTAACCCGAATTTCCCCAGGAGCGTCAGGGAGAGGATTGCCTGCACTGTCAAACAGGCGAACATAGATACCATTTGCATCACCATCCTGACCGTTACTCGTCCAAGCGACAACGTAATTGCCAGAGCGATCGCTCGCGATCGCCCTTGGTGTATAAGAAGGTATTGCCCCAGGATTGGTTCGCTGGCTACGGGCGGTGGTAATGTTAACCTGAAATTCGCTGCCTTGAGGGTTACCAGACATGGGAGGTTCTCGCTAGTCGTTGAATGGGCGGGATAGAGAAGAGTCAGTCGGCGAATCCAAAATCTGGTGGCTAAGGTGGAGCCAGCCCGAAAGGATGGAGATTGTCTGTGCTGTGCTTCAAGGCGAGAGGATTATCCCTAAAGGCATGACTGCCGACACAGCATAACCCAGAGAAAAAGACAGGAATCACACAAATGCAGTGCCTCTTCATCTGGAGGTAAGTTGCTTGCAGGTCGTAGGCGCCAACGTAAATACCTGCGATGGGGCGGAGCAGGCCAAAATCTTTATTTATTTGCCTGGAGGTCCGGCTTCCAGACTTCTGAACAACCAATCGATTGGAGGGCATCGTTTCAAATGTGGAACTCCAACCTAAACGCAGCTGAAGCACACTACCCATCCAACTAAAAATTGGGCCAGGAAACACCGGGCCAGACATAGGTAAAATCGCTACTCGGGAGTGGTTGCTCAAGGATGCATCCCCACTGTCTATAAAACAGCCCGTTGCTGGGCTGAGGACCATCAAAGTAATCTGAAAACAACCAAAATTGGTTTCGCGAGTTTTCAGAGGCCAAGGGCCACCTCAACAACCGACCAGAACAACTCTATACGTTCTGAAAACTGTCGGCCAAGAGCTCAAGAATGGACCATCTCGTCAGTGAGCCTACCCACAATACGAACAAAACTTATCAGTAATTATGCGGAGTATTATTAGCCGAGGTTTCTAGCAACATCCCAGCTAACAGAACGGTA
This sequence comes from Leptolyngbya sp. PL-A3, assembly GCF_039962325.1. Classification (NCBI taxonomy): domain Bacteria; kingdom Bacillati; phylum Cyanobacteriota; class Cyanophyceae; order Leptolyngbyales; family Leptolyngbyaceae; genus Leptolyngbya; species Leptolyngbya sp. PL-A3. The sequence continues at coordinate 24,464 of NZ_JAMPLB010000025.1, read as the reverse complement.
AGCAGCAAGAAGTGGCTAACTTTACATAGACAAAGCCTGTGCAAAACTAGCCACTTCTGTTTGTTTTAACTGATGCGGATGGAGGGACTTGAACCCACACTTCTTACGAAACTAGAACCTAAATCTAGCGCGTCTACCAATTCCGCCACATCCGCAGGCCACTCGGTTAACCATAATAGCAGAGGTGATTCACCCTCACCAGCATTTTCTCAAATTCTATTGGCAATTCTCATTCAACATGTTGAAAAATGCTGACGAAACTGGGAAGGGGGGAGAGCGATCGCCCAAACAAATGAGAATTAGTCTCAATAGTATTGACATAGATTTTCAACAAGGCCTATGATTCTACTCAAGTGTTCTCCTCTCAAGGATCGGCAGATGGAGTTGGCCTCTGGGCTAACTCCATTTTTCTTACTTTCCTCAGTACAGAACAAAAATTTGACCCCTCTCAAAACCAGATTTTGTCTTGTCCTGAGAGAGTTGACACGCAGTAACACGCTAGTAGTGTTCTAGACGTATGTGGTGAGAGGGGCACTTTGTACCCCTCTCACCACATACCATCCACATGGCTGAAACCTGACCAGGTGTCCATACAATCGGGGTTTTCAGAAAACGGATAAGGTATTGTTACCTGCACTCCGATACACTAAATAATGAGATTTCTTACAGGCTTTCCACGAATCGAATGACGGCTTCCTCCACACGTGCTTTTTCTAGCCCGGATGCATCATCCGCCTCGCGTTTCCCCTCAGGCTCCGAGTTTGATGTCATTGTCGTCGGCTCAGGTATCGGTGGCTTGGTAACAGCTACCCAGCTAGCTGCTAAGGGAGCTCAGGTATTGGTTTTGGAGCGTTACTTAATTCCCGGTGGCAGTGCCGGTTATTTTGAGCGCCAGGGCTACCGATTTGATGTAGGAGCCTCGATGATTTTTGGGTTTGGCACCCAAGGCACTACTAACCTGTTAACCCGTGCTTTAGATGCCGTTAACGTTTCCATCGAAACGATTCCAGACCCAGTGCAAATTCATTACCACCTTCCTGGAGACTTGGACTTAAAAGTCCATCGGGACTATGAGAATTTCTTGCAAGAGTTAATTTCCCACTTTCCCCATGAAGCCCAGGGTATTCGTCAGTTCTACGATGAGTGCTGGGCCGTTTTCAACTGCTTAAATGTGATGGATCTGCTATCCCTGGAAGAACCTCGCTACCTGACACGGGTATTTTTCCAGCATCCCTTCGCCTGTTTAGGGTTGGTGAAATACTTACCCCAGAATGTAGGGGATATTGCCCGTCGCTACATTACAGACCCGGATCTTCTGCGGTTTATTGACATGGAGTGCTACTGCTGGTCAGTAGTTCCTGCCGATCGCACTCCCATGATTAATGCTGGGATGGTGTTTAGCGATCGCCACTATGGCGGCATCAACTACCCCAAGGGCGGCGTCGGCCAGATTGCCCAAAAGCTCGTGGAGGGATTGGAAAAGGCAGGCAGCCATATTCAATACCGCTCACGGGTAGTAGAAATTGTGATGGAGGGCGATCGCGCAGTCGGTGTGCGGCTGGCCTCTGGAGAGGAGTACCGCGCCAAGCGGGTTGCCTCTAATGCAACCCGTTGGGACACGTTTGAGGGATTGCTACCCAAAGGCAAGCGCCCTGCCACTGAAACCCGATGGCAACAGCGCTACCAAAAATCTCCCAGTTTCTTCAGCCTCCATATGGGGGTACGCGCTGATGCCTTACCCCCCAGCACCGAATGTCACCACATTCTTCTGGACGATTGGGAACAGCTAGAAGCCCCTCATAGTACCGTTTTTGTTTCTATTCCCACGCTCCTCGACCCTGATTTGGCTCCACCGGGCCACCATATCCTCCATGTATTTACCCCCAGTTGGATGGAAGATTGGCAGGGGCTTGATACCCAGGAATATCGTCAGAAAAAAGAAGACCTGGCGGACCAGTTGGTGCAACGCCTGGAGCGGATTTTCCCTGGAGTCGGGGCAGGGCTGGATTATCAGGAAGCGGGTACCCCCCGCACCCACCGTCGTTTCCTGGGCCGCATTGATGGCACTTACGGTCCTATTCCAAGTCGTAAGTTGCTGGGCCTGTTAGGCATGCCCTTCAACCGCACAGCCGTACCTGGGCTTTACTGCGTGGGAGACAGCACATTTCCTGGCCAGGGGCTTAATGCTGTAGCCTTTTCTGGCTTTGCCTGCGCTCACCGGATCGCCGTGGACTTAGGGTTTTAAGCCCGCCATAGCACCCCCAAGCAATTTGTAGAGTGGTTTTGAAAGATGGGCTATCCTTACCCCATTTCTTAAAGACCATCTAGAAGTCCTATATCCATTCAGCCTGATTAACCTCAGTTCGGGATAAGCTGAAGTGCTCATTTTGGCGTGCGCAAAGCGCACGCCAAAATGAGCGTTTTCGAGTGCCGCGCGTTGCGCGGCACTCGAAAACGCCCTTAACCCGACCTCAGGTTGATTAGGGCACTTTTTTGAAAAGCCATGCAGTGCGCGGCTTTTCAAAAAAGTGTCTGGTTGAACGCGTAGGGCTATAGCTAGAACACTCCCACAAAACCAACACTTCAAGCGGAACAGATGCGAGGTTTCAAGCGAGAAGCTTCCCGAACCAGCATTTTTTCTGCCAGGTGAACTGGAACTGGTTTAGAAAACAAAAATCCCTGACCAAATTCACAACCAAGGCTACGGAGCTGATTGATTTGCTGCAATGTCTCAACTCCCTCGGCCGTTACCTGAATGTTCAGGGCATGGGAAAGGGAAATGATACTTCGGACAATCTCCAGCACCTCGTGCCGCGTTGTCATAGCGCGCACAAAGGATTGATCAATCTTCAGCGTGTCTAAAGGGAACAAATGCAGGTAGCTGAGGGATGAATAGCCCGTACCAAAGTCGTCAATACTGAGCCTAAGTTGACGAGATTTTAATGCTTCTAGCACCTGAGCTACCCGATTACCCATCTTCATAATGGCTGTTTCTGTAAGCTCCAGCTTTAAACGGTGAGGGGTAACCTGAGTTTCCAACAGAATTTGGTCAACTTGTTCAAGAAAGTTGGGATGGAAGAGCTGAGCCACAGAAATGTTGATACTCAGGGTGAATTCCGCAAGCTCTGGAAACTGTCGTTGCCATTGCCTCAACTGCTGGCAAGCTTGACGTAAAATCCAGAACCCAAGAGGCATAATAAACCCTGTCTCTTCCGCTAAAGAAATGAATTCAGCAGGAGGCACAGAACCCCAGTTTGGATGCTCCCAACGAACTAGAGCTTCAAAGCCGATAATGTGGTGATTGGATAGGGAGACGATAGGCTGGTAATGCAGCGAAAACTCCTGCCGTTCTAGAGCAAGACGCAATTCTCCATCTAAGGCAAGCCGACGAAAAGCGGCCTCTTGCATAGCAGGCTGAAAGATGACGTAGTTACTGTATCCCTGGCGTTTGGCCTCGTGCATAGCAGAATCAGCCGCTTGCAGCATAGTCTCTGTACTACCTGTCATATGAGTGCTAAGCAAGATGCCAATGTTGGCATTTACAAAAATTTCTCGCTCCTCCAGGTGAAACGGCTGAGCAATTTCTGCCAGCACCTTTTCTGCGAAGTAGATGGCTTCGTTAAAGTGCTCCAGGGATTCCAGCAAGATGATGAATTCACTGAGGCTGCCAGTCCGTGCGAGGATGGCGGCTTCTGGTAGAATTTGCTGCAACCGATAGGCGATCGCCACCACCAAATCATCTGCAAAATCGGCTCCCAAAATGTACTTGATGTCTTCAATACGACTGACATCTAAATACAACAGAGCAAACAGGGGAGCATGACTGCGGTGGGGTGATGGCATTAACGCCTGCAACCGACGCAGCAGCAACGCTCGTCTCGGAAGTCCGGTCAGTGCATCATAAAAAGCCGGCCGGCGCAGTCGATCCTCGACCTCTTTCTTTTCGGTGACATCCTGAGCGATCCCAATCAAGCCACGAATTTGCCCAGTTCGAGTGCACCAGGGCAGCTTGGTTGATGCAATTAGGGGTTGCTGTAAAGCCGGGTGAACGGGTTCTACAAAATCACACGCAACCCCCATGTGGATTACCTGCTGATCCGTTAGCTGATGATGAGCAGCGATTTCTGCTCCAAACAACTCCTCATCTGTTTTTCCTAGAATTGCCTCTGGAGCGTGTTGAAGGAGTTGAGCAGCCTGAGCATTGACGAGCACGTAGCGGCCTTGAAGGTTTTTGATGTAGATGGCATCTTTTGTACTTTCAATAACCGCTTGTAGGAGGTCATTACGATTAGTAATCGCCCGCTTTTGACGCGCTATTAGAAAACAGAGAAAACTTGCGTTAAACAGAACAAAGCCACAGCTTTGTAAGAAATCGCAGACGAGAAACCAGATTTCCTGCGTGAAGGACTGCTTCACGAGAAAGCTAGATGCAGGAAACCACAGACCTGTAACGAGGATATAAGTTGCAATGAGTGGACTGATGCGAAACCAACGGGAAACACAAGGGGAAGCCATGATTGGCTGAAATATCTGTTAGCTATAGCATTAGCATAGATTTTCCTTACACGAGCTACAGCCCTGAGAACACGGATAGGCGATAGTGCTTACCGTGAAGATTGTGTGAGTCGGCTTTGCCCGTAGGGACAGAGATCTAACACTGCACAGCGCTGACAGGCTGGGTTGCGATAGTAGCAACATTTTTGGCCGTGAAGCATGAGCACTTCATGGTTGTCGTAGACTTGCTGGCCGTCCCAATCGGGTGGCAATTGGGCGAACAATAGAACGTGGGAGGGGCCAACAGCAATATGGGAGGGAATCAGAGCTAGTCGTTGGGCGACCCGATGATGGTGGCTGTCTACAGGTAGAGCAGGGCGCTGCAAGGTGCTAAAGCAGAGTACGGCTGCGCTGGTTTTGGGCCCAACCCCTGGGAGTTCTTCCAGCCAGGCTCGCGCGGCAGGCACCGACAAATCCTCTAGAAAATCCAGGGAAAGCTCTCCTCGTCGCTCCGTAATTTTCTGAAGCACTTGCTTTAATCGAGGAGCCTTTTGCTCCGGCCACGTACAGGGGGCGATCGCGGCCTGAATTGCCGCCACATCCCCATCCCGCACCGCTTCCCAGGTCTCGAATTGCTGACGCAGTTGGCGAAATGCCTGCCCGGACGATCGATTCGTTGTGCGATGGGAAAGCAGGGCTGAAACCAGCTCGCTTAATGGATCTGAATCATGATGAAAGTAGGGGATAGGGCAACCATAAACCTGGCAGAGGCGGTCATGAATCAACATTGCCTTCTGGTGAAGGGCTTCGGGGGTTGAGGCAGAGAGCAACGGATGGGATTCAGTCCGCTCCGGGTGATTCGATAGCATAGCGGTAGTTAACCCTGAGATTTCAGTGTTACTAAGGCCGAGATGAACTTAATGTAAAACGATGGTTTTCCATCCAGGTTCATACCGATCGCAACAACGAGAAGCTTTTTAGGGCGTTCTCATCCAATTATTCTGATTGACCAGGATTTCGGCTTCTTCCAAAGGCAAGGGATGGGAGATGAAATAGCCCTGGATGCGATCGCACCCCAATTCCTGCAACTCCGATAGTTGCTCTGAGGTTTCAACCCCTTCTGCTACCAGATCCATCCCAAGGGTATGAGCTAAGACGACAATACTGCGCACCACTTCACGGCTTTTGAGGTCTGTTGTCAGCCGTTGCACAAAGGAGCGATCGATTTTCAGCGTATCGAATGGAAATTCATGCAATTGGCTCAAGGAAGAATATCCTGTACCAAAGTCATCAATGGAAAGAGTGATATTGCACTGCTTCAGGTGCTCCAGAATAGGGGATACGGTCTCCGCTTTTTCCATAACCGCCGTTTCTGTAATTTCCATTTTTAGACAGGTTGGAGGCAGTTGTGTGGACTGAAGGATGCCTTCTACCATGTCAACAAAATCCGGTTGGATTAATTGACGAGGCGAGAGATTAACCGCAACAAAAAGGGAAGATGCTTCTGGATAGAGCGATCGCCACCGCTGCAAATCCTGACAGGCTCGTTCTAACACCCAACGTCCTAGCGAGACAATAAACCCCGTCTCTTCTGCCAGGCTAATGACCTGGTCTGGAGGCGTCCATTCCGTACCCCGTGGCCAGCGCAGCAGTGCCTCAAACCCCAGCAATTGTGAATTAACCAGGCTGACTAAAGGTTGATAATGCAGGGCAAATTCCTGTCGTTCCAGGGCACACCGCATATCGCTATCTAACTGCAAGCGATGTAAAGCCGCATTTTGCATCATCGGCTCGTATCGCACATAAGGGATCTGGTCCATTACTTTGGATTGATGCATAGCGATATCAGCAGCTCGCAGAAAATCCTCAGCATCACCTTCACAGTCGCTACTCAGCACAATACCAATGCGAACATGCATAAAAATTTCGTTATCACCCAGCCGAAAGGCATGGGCAAAAACCTGTTGAACGGGTGTGACGAAGTCGACTACCGCCGCTGAGTGGGGCAGGTTTTCGAGAAGGATGACAAATTCATCAGTACCAATACGAGCCAGGAGACTACCCTCGGGTAGTGTGGCTTGAAGGCGATCGCTCACTCCTATCAACAACTGCTCTGCAAGTTGGTGCCCCAGAATGTACTTCACCATTTTGTAGCGCACCAAATCCAGGTGTAGTAGCGCAAATACTGGGCGCTTTTCAGGAGGTTCTAAAAGCAATACGTTCAATCGTTCTACCAAAAAGCGGCGTAGAGGCAACTGAGTTAACGAATCATAGTAGGCGTACTGTCGCAGTTGTTCTTCATTGCGGACGCGTTCGGTAACATCCTGCACCATGGATAGGAAGCCAACGATCTGCCCGTCGGCCTGCTTTAATGGCGTATTCGACCAGTCACAGATGATGGTGTGTCTATCTTTGGTCAGGTTGTGATTGCAGCTCTGGACACTCACATCTCCTTGACCCAGACGGCTAAAGATTGCTTCTACAACAGGGCGAATGCCGGCAGGAATGATCAGGTCAGAGGGATGCAGGCCCAAAACTTCTGCTTTGGTATAGCCAAAAATGCGCTCAGCAGCCGGATTCCAGTCCTTTATATAGCCCTGTGGATCGCTGGTGATACAGCCCAGAGGGTTGCAGTCAAACTGCAGCTGAAGTCGTTGCTGTAAATGTTGTGTGCGTTCAAATAGACGAGCATTGAGAATTGCAAGGGCGCAACGTTCAGCCGCAATTTCTAGTAGTTGAATCTCTCGCTGCGATGACGTGTGGGGAGAAAACCATTGCACCTGTAAAACCCCAACCTGTTGCCCCTGATGGCGCAGGGGAATGCCTAAAATATGGTGCGAGTTGGCTGAAACTTGAAGCTCTTTTGGCTCATTAGGATTCTGCTGAATATCATCCACATCAAGAATTTTGCCCGTCGTGGCAATGATATTGGCAATTTTGTGGGCGATCGCCCCCTCATCCTGCGTTGTCTCCAATTGCGCCGTACTCATGCACGCTGCAAGTTGTAAAGCTCCATCATCTTGCGTCAGAAAAATTAGCCCTAAATCTGCCCTTAACACCGAGGTGAGCCGATCTAGCAGAAGATTTAATAACGCATCTAGTTGCAGGGTGCTGATAGCATTAGCCGTGATTAAATTCAGCGCTTCCAATTCTTGATTACGGGCATTTAGCGTTTCCAGAAGTTGTTCCCGTTCTTCTTCAAGGCGTTTGCGATTGCTAATATCCCGAGAAATTCCAATCACTCCCCGAACACGTCCCTGGCGATCCAGTCGAGGATACTTAAACGATAGGAGGGTAACGCGTCGTCCCTGCATCCAAACCGTCTCTTCGGTTTGCTGGGCGATCCCTGTTTCAATAATGGTTTGATCAGCGTGCTGGATGCGATGGACATGATCCGGTGGGAAAATGGCCGAGTCATCCTGCCCCAGAATGGCCGACACCGGTTGCCCCGCCAAGTCTGCGCCGCCACTATTAATGAGTACATAACGGCCACGCAAGTCCTTCACAAAAATGGCATCGCGTGTACCTTCTACAATGTCGTATAGGAGATCCAGATTTTCCTGGTGCGATCGCTCCCCACGGCGCACGAGCCAGAACAGCAGCAGGCTGGTCACCAGGGTAAACAACCACCCCTTTAGAATGGAGACGTCAGTCAGGAGACGAGCATCTGAAATCAGGTAGGCAAGTATCTGATCAGAAATTAAAATCCAAACTCCTGCCCAAAATAGGTAAAGGACAGCAATTCTCATCGCCAAGCGTTTCTTGATGCGTGGCATGTTGCGTTCGTTCACCGCAGACTCTTCTTCACAGGATAATTCAGGCAGGCCGAGACGTCTTCCAACTCCAGAGATTACTTACAGCACTTTTCAAGCGCTTAAAATCTGGTTTTTGTGAGAGCTGCGCTCCGCGCGGCTAATTCAAGCACAAAGCCCTGCAAGGGGCACTTCAGGATGAGCCAGCAATTCTCATTTTGAAATCAGGCCCGAAAACCGCGCGCCAAAGGCGCGCGGTTTTCGGGCATCAAAGCCAAGAGTTCACGCCCGTCGGGCGTGAACTCTTGGCTTTGATGCCCATACTGAGAATTGCTGAGGATGAGCTGAAGTACCGACTTTTATATGCAAAAGTGCACGCAAAAATGAGTATTTAGAGGGCGATGCAACGATGCAATGCACTACCCTCGAAAATACTTAGTGGCTGGAGGCGGGTGCCCTCTCCCCAGCCAATACAGGCAACTGAACACTTAGATTGCCGCAGTCGCAGCTAGCTTATCCAATACCGATTTCGTCGAAACAATATGTCGATCCAGGCCCAACGCTTTGGGGCTAACGCCCAGAGCCAGGGCTACCAATTGCGACAGGTGCAATACAGGCAGCCCTAATTTCTGGTCAATAACCGCTTCCACCTCTGGCTGACGGGAGTCCAAATTCAGGTGACACAATGGGCACGGGGTAACCATGCAGTCAGCTCCCGCGGCGATCGCTTCCTGAATATGCCCACCCGCCATCTTGAACGATTGCTCTGTGGCATAGCTCGACAGTGGCCAGCCACAGCACTGAGTTCGCCCCCGATAATACACAGGGGTTGCCCCAATGGTGCGAAATACGTTCTCCATGGACTGTGGATTGTAAGGATCGTCATAAGGGATGTGATCCTGAGCCCGTAACAGGTAACAACCATAGAAGGCAGCACACTTCAGGCCGCTCAGCTTGCGAGTTACCTTCTGCGCTAGGGCTTCCAGGCCGTAATCTCCCACTAAAGCCCAAAGCAAGTGTCGAACTTCAGTGCTGCCCTTGTAAGGGGAACAGCCCTCCTTTTTGAGCAGACCATTAACCTGTTCAATATAGGCTGGATCGTTCTTTTGAGCGTCCTTCAGCCGTTCATCGACATGACCAATAACTCCCTGGCAAGTACTGCAATGAGTCAGCAACGGCAGTTGCAATTCCTCGGCCAGGGCAATGTTGCGGGCGTTGACCGTATCTTCGAGTAATTGAGAATCTTCTTTGAACGTACCCGACCCGCAGCAGGATGCCTTCTTCAGCTCAATCAGTTCAATTCCTAATGCCTGGGTCAGGGCAGCGGTGGATTGGTACAGTTCCCGGCACGCTCCCTGAGCTACACATCCCGGAAAATAAGCATATTTCAGCGTCATAAGTTCAGCAGCTTAACTAGTGGAGCGTGCGATCGCCCCATACAACTAGCGAATCCTTATCCAGTGTATCGATGGGATTCGGCTTTGATGTGAGATCTTTGACTTCTCTCAATAAAAGCTCATCACCATCAATTCGAGTTCAGCCTTCCTCTGACCCCTTAAAATGGGAATTAATTTTCATGCTCCAGAACTTTGAGGAGAAACGGTGACCTCATCATCAACCCCAACCACCCTGGAAACTGTAGAACTGGCCCCCAGCTATGCCTTGCCCCTAGCACTCGTAGGACTATCCCTACCCCTGGTGTGGATCAATATCTGGGTCAGTGGGGCGATCGCCCTGTTTGGCCTATTTCTGATGTATCAGGCGGTTTCCTTGCGATTGCGGTTTACCCCAACCGATCTGGACATTTATCGAGGCGAAACTTTAATTCGCCGTTTCCCCTATCAAGACTGGCAAAATTGGAAAATTTTCTGGAACCCCGTGCCCATTTTGTTCTACTTCAAGGAAATTAAGAGCATTCACTTTGTTCCAGTGCTGTTTGATCCGAAAATGTTGAAGGTTTGCTTGGAGCAACGCTGCCCGATTGATCGCTAAGTGATGGACACCATGAATCCGGATGAATCCCTGAATCAAGATCCGATGGACGCATCCATGCCGCCATCCAGTTCTGAACCCGACGACTACAAACCTCAACCCTTGCCGGATGTACTGTCTGGGCGCTCAAACACATCCACAGAGCCCCCGTCAGGGTCCGTTGTCTCCGATCCCTGGACAACTGAGGTAGACAGTCCAGACGAGCCAGAAGTAATCGAGGTCGATGGGCTCCTGGAAACAGTCGAGTCGTTGGAAGCAGATGATTCCAACGTCGACGATCGTTCAGAAGCGCCCCAAACCTTGATGGCTGAAGGGTTGGAAATTATTGAAGACCTGATGGATGAGCCAGGCACCGCTCAGGATCTCGAAAATCGCGTGAGTGACCTGCGACGAGAAGAACAGCAGCTTCGCCAACAGGTCGCCAGCCTACAACAACAACTGCTCGACGCTCAGGTTGCTCTCGGAAATCTCGTCAAAGAAGGGCTTAGCGAGCTCGAGCACCGGAAACAAACCCTCCAAATTTCTGTAGAGCAATTGGAGCGCCGTCAGGAACGTATTCGCGCCGAAATGCGGAGTACCTTTGCTGGCAGCTCTCAAGAGCTAGCCATTCGCATCCAGGGCTTTAAGGATTATTTGGTCGGTAGCTTACAGGATCTTGTGTCCGCTGCTGAAGATCTTAAACTCGCCCCTCCGCCCGCTCCCGAACCCTCACGCCGCCCTCAACGGGAAGCCGAAGAGACTGCTGCTCCTAAGCCACAGTTTGCAGAGCAGGGCTTCCAGGAAGCCGCCCGCATGATCCGCAAATCCCTCGACCAGTACCGCAATTCGCCAGATTACTACGGTCCGCCCTGGCAATTGCGTCGTACGTTCGAACCCATTCATGCAGAACGCGTTTCCAACTGGTTTTTTGAACAGGGAGGCCGGGGAGCGGTTCGCAGCATGGGCTCTCGGCTGCAAAATATTCTGATAGCTTCGGCAGCAATTTCAATTCTGCATCGGATGTATGGCGATCGCATCCGCACCCTTGTCCTCTCCGATTCACCCGAACGTCTGGGCGAGTGGCGACGTGGCCTGCAAGATTGCTTGGGTCTGGGCCGCATGGACTTTGGCACCGACCAGGGCGTAACCCTGTTTGATGCCCCAGAACCCCTCTCTCAGCGGGCCGATCGCCTGGTCAAACAAAAATATTTACCCCTGATCATCATTGATGAATCGGAAGGAGTGATTGACCTGTCACTGCTGCAATTCCCCTTGTGGTTGGCCTTTGCGGCCGATCCCACCCGTCCCAATGCCAATCTGTATTGAGGTGAACTGCCATGAATACTGAGTTGGTATGGGTCATTGCCTCAGTCATTGCCTACTTGTTGGGCTCCATCCCCACGGGCTATTGGGCCGGAAAGCTGCTGAAAGGTATTGATATTCGTGAACAGGGTTCCCGCTCTACGGGAGCTACCAACGTGCTGCGTACGTTAGGCAAAGTTCCAGCTATTATCGTACTGCTGGTAGACATTTTTAAGGGCGTTGTGGCCGTTGCTATTACTCGTGCGTTGTTTGCTCAGCCTGGATTAGAAGCTCAAATGCCCTGGGCTGCAACGTTAGCAGCATTACTAGCCGTAGTCGGTCATAGTAAATCGGTTTGGCTAGGTTTCAAAGGTGGAAAATCCGCAGCGACAGGATTAGGTTTGCTGTATGCATTGGCGTGGCCTGTGGGATTGGGAGCTACGGCAACGTTCCTCATTACCTTAGGCATTTCGCGGATTGTATCGTTGGGGTCTATTTTGACGGCGATCGCTGCCCCCATCCTCATGCTGATTTTCCACCAACCCTTGCCCTACTTCTTATTTGGATTGCTGGCCGGGATTTATGTCCTCATAACGCACCGGGCTAACATTCAGCGCCTTTTTGCAGGTCAAGAACCACGCATCGGGCAAAAACATCAGGAAACCTAAACCTTTTATTCTCCACAATATTTTTTCAAAAACGGTGTGTCCAGATAGACACACCGTTTTCTATTACTGGGGAGCCCTCCGCCAACCAGCAGCGATCGCCTCCTGCTCAGAGCAAAACCACTTTTCTCCCGCGGCCAGGTCAATTACTGTATTTTCGTAATCCTCCATGCCAGGCAGATGGTAATACCGGATGCCCGAGCTTTGTGAAATATTGCCCTTAATCGTACATTCCGGTTGGGTAATCGCGGCAATAGGAGACGGGGAGCGGGATGGACTTTGCCTATTTAAGAAGACGGCTAGGGCGATCGCAAATCCAATGGTGGCGATCGTTCCAAGTGCTCCTTGCGGTTGGCCTTTAGGTCGTCTGGGCGCAGAGTGGCGAATGGATCTTTGTGATGGGGTTCGTTGTGGCTTCGGTCTAGCGGCCACAGACTTCTTTACCAGCCCTTGAATAGAGGCGTTGGCAGCACGAACTTTCCCGCTTTCTATGACGCACTCATACAGAATGGTGTCACCAACTTGGGGACGGCGACTGGCTCCCTTAATCGCCGTGATGTGCAAGAAAACTTCTTTCCCCCCATCCTCTGATTTGATAAACCCAAAACCCCGCTCATCCTTCCAGGTAACAAGCTGCCCCCGACGCAAAACAGGTTGCATGAATAGACCTATCGCAATGCTTAATTGATAGTTTTCCCAAGCAAAGCCATTTCTTCCAAGGTGGTTTTCGGGTTTTATCTGGGAGTTTGTGCCGTAAGGCACAAACTCCCAGATAAAGCTCACAATGAGAATGCACAGACGTAGAACATTAGGCGCATTCTCTATTGAATTAGTATCAGGGCCGACTTGGACAAATTGATCGAGTTTTACGATTTTGTCTCTTTGTAATGTGTATTAACCCAAAGCTTGATTTCCTCACTCTATAGTTTGTAAAAAGCTGGAACGGCTATTCCCCCAGCCGTTCACACCATGCATTACTACGAGAAACTGTATGGCCCTCATCGAACGTCTTCGTAAAGCTGCCGCAGAGCTTGGCCCCAATGCTCTCGATGATCTGAAGGACACCATTTCGAGTTTGCTGACCGAATATTCCGAGGAATTCGGCCGTAAGCACCCGACAGAACCCGTCAATGGCGTCATGATGCAATATTTCCACTGGTACATCGACAACGATGGCAATCACTGGAACCGCGTTCAAAAAAATGCCCGCGATTTAGCGAAAGCGGGTATTACAGCTCTCTGGCTTCCCCCTGCTTACAAAGCCAGTGGGGGGGCCTGGGATGTAGGATACGGAGCCTACGACCTGTTTGACCTGGGCGAATTTGATCAGAAGGGGACTATTCGTACGAAATACGGGACGAGAGACGAATACGCAGCCGCTATCAAAACCGCTCAGGATGCCGGTATCCAGGTTTATGCGGATGTCGTATTCAACCATAAGAATGGAGCCGATGCTGAAGAGGAGATTGAGGCCTACCCTGTCGACGTCAACGATCGCAATCACATTACTGGCGGGGTCGAAAAAATCAAGTCCTGGACTGCTTTTACCTTTCCGGGACGGGGTGATACTCACTCCAGCATGAAGTGGCATTGGTGGCACTTCGATTCCGTCAACCACAACATGTACAAGTCCGGTGACAATACCATTTACCGGTTTAAAGATAAAAGTTTTGAAACCAAAGTCGATCTAAGCAGCGGTAATTATGACTTCCTCATGGGCTGCGACTTAGACATGAACCACCCTGAGGTTCAGGGTGAATTGAAGTACTGGGGTAAATGGCTATTGGATACGATCGGCGTTGATGGCTTTCGATTGGACGCCATTAAGCATATTCAAGGAGACTTCTTCACGAGCTGGTTGGATTATTTGGAGCATGAAACGGGACAGGATCTATTTGCCGTTGGCGAGTACTGGAGTGAAAATCTAGCTGCTCTACATTGGTACATTGCCAACACAGGCGGACGCCTCTCTCTATTTGACGTCCCCCTTCACTACAACTTTCACCGTGCCAGTAAATCCAGTGGTAACTACGATATGCGCCGTATCCTAGACGGCACTCTGATGAAGGAACAACCCGTTTTTGCCGTCACCTTTGTTGATAACCACGATTCGCAACCCCTGCAAGCTTTGGAATCTGTTGTAGAAGGATGGTTCAAGCCTCTGGCCTACGCTGTCATCCTGTTGCGAGCAGAAGGATACCCCTGTGTCTTCTACGCCGATTATTATGGGGCTCATTATCGCGATCGCGGCCGCGATGGAAACGAGTACGAAATCTGGTTAGATTCCCACCGTTCCATCATCGATAAACTTCTCTACGCTCGCCATAACTTTGCCCATGGCCCCCAGTACGACTACTTCGACCACTGGGATGTGATTGGATGGACTCGCCTGGGTACGGAAGCCAACCCCAAAGCGATGGCGGTCATCATGAGCGATGGCCCTGGTGGCAGCAAGTGGATGGAAGTTGGCAAGCCCAACACCACCTTCTATGACGTAACGGGACATATTTCTAGCCTGGTTCAAACTAACGAATACGGCTGGGGAGAATTCCGCTGTGAAGGAGGCTCAGTTTCTGTCTGGGTTCAGAAGTAAAGCAAGCAGCTGATTTTACAGGGGTCTAGCTGTACAGCCCCCTGTAAAATCTCCAAAAGCTTTCTCAGAAAAATTTGTACAGCGCTGTACTGAACGTACTTGCATACTGCTACATAATACGAAACCTGCCCATAGAGCAGCAGTCTGTTTTTCGTTGGGATATCCGCTATACGGACATTCCAGCGAAAAACAGACCGTTCCTGTATGAAGCAGAGTTCGTATTGAAGTCAAATTTAGGCTCCAAGAAGAATTACGGTACTGAATATAGGAGCCGGTCTATTTTTACACAAGACTACGGACGTTTTCATAGATCAAGGGATGCTACTTCTATAAAGTCATCATTCCTAATCAGGAGCATCTATTCATGTCTAGCAAAGGTTTGAACAAGTGGATCGTTAGCGGTAACTTAGGTGCCGATGCTCAGGTAAAAACTGTTACTCTCCGTAACGGTGAGCAGGCTCAACTAGCCGAAGTAACCCTATTTGTTCAAAAGCCACGGGATTACAAAGATTCTTTTACCGTGCGCCTGAGTATTTGGGAGCGATCTGCTGCATGGCGGAAGCTTTCCTTTCTCAAGAAAGGAGCACTTGTCATCTGCACAGGTAATCTTGAACCTAGCCCTTATCTTTCCAATGTTGACCAACAACCTCGTGCTGGGCTAAACATGACGGTTCTGGATGTGGATCTAGACATCATCCCTAACTCGGATACCGAAACAGACGAGCTTATTTCTGAGACCAGTGCTCAGCCCGAATTGATAGCCTCTTAATACTCGAATAACTCATGTGTTTTTGAAAACTGCGCGAAGCACAGCTTTCAAAAACACATCCTGTTATCTCACCTAAATAAGAAGGGAGGGGGGCTTTGCCCCCCTCCCTTCTTATTTAGGTGAGATTAAGCTGTGTAGCTATATGTGTTAGCAAGACCACCCAAAATTTTGCCTAACGTAGCAAAAGCTGCTCTGACGTCATCGTGAGATGTAAAATGATCAAAGCGGCAGAGAACTTGACCCCGATCGATGAGCAGAAGGGTGGGCAGATTCGTCAGCCGATAGGTGTTCGCGAGCCTAAAGTTTTCATCTGCATTAACACTGACAAACTTCACCTGCTCTCCCTGCTCACTCTGTAAACCATGAAGCAATGGGTTGATGATTCGACACAGGCCACACCAGGGAGCCCAAAAGCTCACAATGACGGGAAAAGGTGAATCTAAAACTTCTTGTGGAAAGGTGCTTTCGTTAATGGTTGGGATCATTGAATAGTAGGCGTTGAAGAGAGTTTCTATTTGGCACTACTTTACCAGGCAACGTTACTTGTTGCACGGATCATTAGGGGATGTACCCACCAAAGTATGCCCACAAAAATAGCGACCCCAACATATGCCGGACGAAGGAACTCTTGCAGTTTTAAGGATTGGCGCCCCTGAAGGATAGCCAGAAAGGGAATCACGGAGGTACGGGCCTTAACCGCCTCAAAGGCTGCTCCATAGCGTAAGGTCAGGCGGCGATCGCCATGCCACACACCAAACAGATGATGCAAAATTAGCCCTGCACAGGTTACCAGCATGAAGCTCGTTCCCAACCAAAGTGCATGGGCCACACACCAAATAATCTGTCCCACCATCTGTGGATGTCTCGTAACCCTGATAATCCCAGTTTCATAAAGATGAACCTGAGGCTTTTGGACAGCAGCAATCTCTAATAAATTGAATGTCGCTGGGTAGAGAAACAAAAACGAAATAGCCGAGAGAATCCAGACCGTTGCCTGTATCCCGGGAGTTCCCTGTAAATTCCAGAGTTGTAACCCGTCGTAGCGGTGATTAATGAAGTAGATAATTAGCGTTGTTGCAAAAGGAATACTGACCAGTGCAAACAACACTCGATAAAGCCGTGGGCCGATGTATTTCTCTGCTCGGGGGCGTAAGGCGGCTAAACCACTATGAGCGATCGCAAACCCAACTAGCAAGCCAAACATAATTCCATGGCTGGGAGTCAGCCACTCTGTCATCATGGGCATGGTGATCCCGTTTCAATCATTCCAGCTTCTAGCCTACCGTGAGACGTGACCTAATTTTGCTTGAAACCATTGATTCACGAAGGCTCCACACAATATCCCTGATACTAAGCGATAAGCATTTTTGCCTGTACTTTGCACACGCGAAAATGGGCACATCAGCTTATCCGAAACTGAGGTTAACCAAGGCTTAAGAACTTGCTATCGAATAAAATTCTGGAGAAGGGGTGCAGGCAAAACCGGCACCCCCTTCTCCGGAATTTTATCTCTTTGCTCAGCCCTCAAGCAGCAAAAATCGAGGCATCATCACGAAAAGCCTTGAACTCTAACGCGTTGCCACTAGGATCACGAAAAAACATTGTTGCCTGCTCTCCCACCTCTCCTCGAAACCGAATGTAAGGCCCAATCTCAAATACAATCCCCTGGTCTTTTAGCGAATCAGCCAGACGTTCCCAGGATTCCATCTCCAAAATCACCCCCCAGTGCCTTACCGGAATCGATTTTCCATCAACCGGGTTTGTTTCCACAGCACTCACTTCCTCGGGGCTGAGGTGGGCCGTAATTTGATGACCAAAAAAGTTGAAATCAATCCAGGCATCACTGGTACGCCCCACAGAGCATCCCAAAATCATCTCATAAAAGTGCCGAGTTTCAGCCAAATCACGAACAGGAAAAGCAATATGAAAGGGACGAACAGTCATGATTTCAGAATGGCGCCGAGGGATATAGCGTACAGGTTGATCTATAGTATGGCCATTAGAGTAGAGGATTATGGCAAGGTGGAGGGTACCCCTGTTCTACCATCATGTTCTGTTCTAGTGGCAAAGGCCATAGGTTCAGCCCGTCCTAGCTTACCCCCTACTTCACCAATAGAGGCAAGCTTCTCGCTAAACTGAAGACTGCTCATTTGGCGATCGCACTGCTTTCCTAAAGGCATTCATCTTCAGACTATGGATCGGAAAGATATTACAGCCCTATTCACCATTGCATCTTTCCTGGCCACCATAACCATGGTGGTTGGAGCCGTACGGATTGCTAACGCCGCGAAGCTGAGCCGCGTTAATCAGCTGCTCACAACCCGCGAGTGTGGAGGGTGTGAGCTAGAATCTGTGCGATTGCGGGATAGCAACCTGGAGGAAGTGAACCTGGAATATGCCAATCTCAGCAACGCTTATCTGTTTAGCGCTCAGATGCGGAAATCCAATTTAGTAGGGGCCCGGCTAGATGATGCCAACCTATCGGAGGCCGATTTGCGAGAGGCTCACATGGTAGACGCCGTTATGACGCGGGCAAAAATGGACGAAGCTGACCTTGAAGGAGCTGACCTACGGCAGGTTTATTTAGGAGATGCTAGCCTGCGAGGAATCAACTTAGAAGGAGCACATCTGGCTGATGCCGTGCTGAGCCGTGCTGATATGGGCAAGGCAGACCTGGATGGCGCTATCTTACTGGGGGCTAATCTGGCTGAAGCAAACCTGAGCGGAGCCAATTTGGAAGCAGCGGATTTACGACGTTCGTATTTGGGTGATGCCAGTCTCAAAGATGCTCGCTTAGTAAGAGCAATGCTGCTTCGCGCTAACTTGTCTCGCACGAACCTTAGTGGAGCCAACTTCAAGGGTGCTCAGCTTGGAGAAGCCGATCTCACCATGGCTGATTTGTCCAATGCCAATCTAGAGCAGAGCGACCTGACCCGGGCCAGTTTGACGCGTGCTTCCTTAACTCATGCAAACCTGACAGGGGCAAACCTTCAGCAAGCTATTCTGAGGCGAGTAAACCTGCGAAACGCTAATTTGACCAATACGAATCTGCGGGGAGCAAGCTTGCAAGAGGCTCGGATGGAAGGGGCACTCTTTTGCAATACGATCATGCCCGATGGCCGCATCGAAAGCAGCGGATGCTGACAGTTTTCAGGTTTTTAGATCCTGAACCCACGATTTCCCCTCCAAGGATGTAGGCCAACAAATCAGGAAGATGGGAGCGATCGCCTGCGATTGGAATGGGAATTCTGTAAACTATCAAGGTTAGCTTGCTTCCAAACAATATAATTTGGCAGCCCGGAGGATCTCGTGCGTCTGTTTCAAACCGTAGCTGGGCTCCGTACTTACCTGGAGCAATTCTGGGAAAAGGCGGTTCCCTGTGTTCATCCCCCCGGTACTGTGGGTCTGGTACCGACCATGGGGGCTTTGCATGCAGGCCATCTCAGCTTGATCCAGCGCGCCCGCCAGGAAAATGCTCTTGTAGTCGTCAGTATTTTTGTGAACCCCTTACAATTTGGGGCAAACGAAGATTTTCACCACTATCCGAAAACCCTGGCAGCAGATCAGATTCTTTGCAAAGAGGCAGGCGTAGATGTCATCTTTGCGCCATCGGTAGCAGAGCTATACCACACAGAACAACCGACCACAGAAGCTCATCTGTTTCAGGTCATTCCTCCAACGAGTATGATGGCAGAACTTTGTGGGAAGTTTCGCCCAGGGCACTTTGAAGGTGTCGCTACGGTTGTGACTAAGCTGTTTAGCCTGATTCAACCCGATCGTGCTTACTTTGGCCAGAAAGATGCACAACAACTGGCCATATTGCGGCGTATGGTACAAGACTTGAGCATCCCCGTAGATATTGTTGCTTGCCCAACCGTACGGGAATCTGATGGACTGGCCATGAGTTCGCGCAACCGCTACCTTTCAGCAGAAGAACGCGCTCAGGCTCCCCGCATCTACCAAAGTCTCCAGCAAGCAGAAGCCTTATATCGGTCTGGCATTGTCGAGCGAGAACCCTTGCTCACAGCAGTACAAACGGCTCTGGCTACAACCCCCTCTATCAAACCTCAATATATCGATCTGGTTGATCCCATCACCATGACTTCCCTGCAATCCATTCAAGACACCGGCCTATTGGCGATCGCTGCCCATCTTGGTTCTGCCCGCCTGATTGACAACGTCCTGCTCCGCACCCGTAAACCGATCATTGCCATTGATGGGCCTGCAGGTTCTGGCAAAAGTACGGTTACTCCCAAGGTCGCTCAGCAGCTGGGTCTGCTTTATCTCGACACAGGCGCCATGTACCGCGCAGTTACCTGGCTAGTGTTGGATTCTGGTATAGCAGTCGAGGATGAGGCGGCGATCGCTGAACTCGTCAGCCAGTGCAAGATTCGCCTGGAACGTCAGGACTTAGATTCTGGCATTCCCACTCTCCAGGTTTGGATCAATGATGTGGACGTCACAACAGTAATTCGGACGCCAAACGTGACAGCGCAGGTATCAGCGATCGCTGCCCAAAAAGCCGTCCGTCAGGCTCTTATGAAACAGCAGCAGGAGTACGGCCAACGCGGTGGTGTCGTGATGGATGGCCGCGACATTGGCACCCACGTCTTCCCCGATGCTGAGCTCAAGATTTTTCTTACGGCTTCCGTTCAAGAGCGTGCCCGCCGTCGTCAACTTGAGCTGAAGGAACGGGGCCTGGGAGAGTTTAGCCTAGAGGAGTTGGAGAAAAGCATTTACGAACGAGATCTAAAGGATAGTAGTCGGGCGATCGCCCCTCTCCGCAAGGCCGCTGACGCGATCGAGATCAACACCGATCAGCTCACCGCTGAAGCCGTTATCGAGCAGATCATTGCGCTCTATTGTGAAAAAGTAGACGTTCAGCCAGCCCATGAAACTGCTGTCTGATTGGGGGTTTACCCGCGAGGGCTGGCGCACGGGGCAACGAGGTGAGTACTGGGTTCTTCTTCAGGGCTTCCTGTTGCTTGGCGTTGTCCTGTTGCCTGTTTACCGATTGCCTTCGTTGACGATTATCCCTCCTGGCCTTTATGGTCTTTGGGGCATAGCCGGGGCGATCGCCCTCCTGGCTATAATCTTGCTGGGCAAAGGGCTGCTCGATCTGGGACAGAGCCTGACTCCTTTGCCGTTTCCCCGGGAAGACGGTCAGCTTGTGCAAACTGGAGTGTATGGCTTGGTGCGCCATCCCATCTACAGTGGCTTAATTCTAGGAATCTTGAGTTATGCGATCGCCCAGCAAAGCCTATCTCACTTGCTTGCGGCCTTTATTTTTATCCTCTTTTTTAATGCTAAAGCCAGCCGCGAAGAAATCTGGCTGACGGAGAAGTATCCTGATTATGCGGATTATCGACAGCGGGCAAAGAAACTGATTCCCTGGATCTATTAGATTTTTGTTGTGGGATGTGCGAAGCAGATCCCACAACAAAAATGCCATATCTGCCATATCTATAGTGGACTTGAGTGGACTTGCGTCAGTCTTAAGGATATAAGATGCCTAAGGATAAGCTGCTTCCCTGAAGAACTCTATGACGAACCCTGACGATTTATCGTCTGCCGATCATCCAGAAATGGTTCGGTCAGCTCAAGAATTCAAAACATTTTTGGCAGACTTACATGAACGGTATTCCACCTTACGTGAGGGAAAGGTGGCGTCCTATATTCCCGAACTTGCCAAGGTAAATCCTGAGTTGTTTGGGATAGCGATCGCCACCGTAGATGGCCAAATTTTCGAAGTCGGTGACACTGACCCTCTTTTCACCATCCAATCCATCTCTAAGGTCTTCGTCCATGGCCTTGCACTAGAAGACCATGGGCGAGATGTACTCTTGAGCCGAGTCGGAGTTGAGCCGACAGGAGATGCCTTTAATGCCATCGTTTTGGACGAGCAATCGAAGCGGCCCTATAACCCCATGGTGAATGCAGGGGCGATCGCCACCACCAGCCTCATCAAAGGCCGCGATCTCACCGAACGTCTCAATCGCCTGCTAGATATGTTCCGGCGCTACACTGGCCATGACATCTTTGTCGACATGGCAACGTATGTGTCGGAGCGGTCTACAGGCGATCGCAATCGCGCGATGGGCTACCTGATGCGCCATTTTGGCATGATCGAAGCCAATGTGGAAGATGCCCTCGACCTATACTTTCAACAATGTTCTGTCATGGTCAACTGCCGAGATCTGGCGGTCATGGCAGCAACCCTTGCAAATCGAGGTGTGAACCCGTTGACGGGCGATCGCGCCGTCAGTCCCCGCTATATTCGCGACATCCTCAGCGTCATGGCCTCTTGCGGCATGTACAATTTCGCAGGTGAATGGAATTACCGTGTGGGTCTTCCTGCCAAAAGCGGCGTCTGCGGCGGTATCATTGCTGTCGTTCCCGAACAAATTGGCATTGCCATTTTCTCACCGCCTTTAGATGAAAGGGGCAACAGTATCCGAGGTGTCAGAGTCTGTGAAACGCTCTCCCAGGTTCTTGGGCTCCATCTTTTTGACTCCTCCCGCAACTGCAACCACTTTCTCCAAAGCCTCAAAGCCTGATCTCTCCCATGCCCGATTTCTTTTATCCTTTCCCTCCCCTCTACCCCGGCATTCTTCTCAAACGCTACAAACGTTTTCTCGCTGACATCGAACTAGAAACAGGGGAAATTATCACAGCCCACTGCCCTAATACCGGTCCCATGTCCGGCGTCAACATCCCAGGCAACCGCGTTCTTGTTTCCAAAAGCGACAACCCTAATCGTGCACTGGCCTACACTTGGGAATTAATCGAAATCAACGACACAACTCCAACCTGGGTCGGTACCAATACAGCTCTCCCCAACCGTGTCATCAAAGCAGCTCTCCAAGCCCATGCCATTCCCGAATTGGACGGCTATACAGAAATTCGTGCCGAAGTAAAATACGGCCAAGATAGCAAAAGCCGCATCGATTTCCTACTGACAGCGCCAGATGCTGAAACCCCACCAACCTATGTCGAAGTTAAAAACACTACTTGGACGAAGGAAACTCTTGCCCTTTTCCCTGACACCGTCACAACACGAGGGCAAAAGCACTTACAAGAATTGACGGCTCTCTTGCCAGACAAGCAGGCTGTCATGCTCTATTACATCAATCGAGATGATTGCACCCACTTTGCGCCGGGTGACGTGGCTGATGCTGAATATGGACGCCTGTTTCGGGAGGCGATCGCTAAAGGTGTTCAAATTCTCCCCTGTCGTTTCAAAAATACTCCTTTAGGCATCACCTACCTGGGCCTGGCAGAATTGTCTCTTTAGCTACCTGCGATACCATAACCATAAAGATCAAATCAGGATAGCGAACTTATGGAATCAACCCAAATTAACTGCGCTGAAGCATGTAAAGACGGCTGTGTCCTTGGCGATCAATGCCCTAACACCGAATACCGTGACCAGGCATCTCGCTTTATTCACGAAACCTCTCTAGACAAAATGCATGAAATAGCCGAGGCAGCACGCCGTCGCAAAATGATGGAGGGATCTAAATGGGTCTTCCCCGAGGGTGGCATCCAGCCTAATGATCTCTAAGCTTTAGAGAAGAATGAACCTCCAATCTCATCAATCTACACCTGTATCCCACTATTCAATAATGCATGAGAAGGGCCTTTAGACTATCAATGTCAAGGTATGGAGAATAGCTGTTCTTATCCCTTCATTAAAGATTGGGAAAAATAACCTAAACCCCGCTCGGGATTGTGTAGTTTATGAGAAGATAGCACTAAAGCCCTACATTGTTCTATTGACTACAGGAACGACACCTATGGCACTTCAACTTGGGGACACCGTACCCAATTTTGTTCAACAGTCCTCTCAAGGCGAAATCAACTTTTACGATTGGGCTGGTGATAGCTGGGTTGTATTCTTCTCTCACCCCGCCGATTACACGCCCGTTTGCACCACCGAATTGGGTGAAGTTTCCCGGCTGGTTCCCGAATTTGAGAAGCGCAACGCCAAAGTCATTGCTCTTAGTGTTGACGATGCTGATTCCCACACGGGCTGGATCAGCGACATCAACGAAACTCAAAACACTACTGTCAACTATCCCATCCTGGCTGACGCTGACAAGAGCGTTTCTGACCTATATGGGATGATCCACCCCAACGCTAACGCCAAAGTTACCGTTCGGACCGTCTTTGTCATTGACCCTCAACATAAACTCCGTCTGACCATCACTTACCCCCCCAGCACCGGACGTAACTTCGAAGAAATCCTTCGCGTTATTGACTCCCTGCAACTAACCGACAACTATGGCGTTGCAACCCCCGTTAACTGGAAGGATGGTGAAGACGTTGTTGTGGTTCCCTCCATTCCCACTGAGGAAGCCAAGCAGAAGTTCCCCAAAGGCGTTACCGAAATTAAGCCTTATCTGCGCATGACCCCGCAACCTAATAAATAAGTAAGGCCTTAAAAAGGTTCAGGTCCGAAACCTGAACCTTTTTATAGTATTTTACTCATGACAAATAGCAAGACTCCTGCATCACACGAGGCAGGAGTCTTGCTTTAAATATTATCCTGGCACTGAGCTATTTTCCCGTGGGGCAACCCCCAAAGTATCTTCGCCGCTGGTCTGTTTCACACCTCAGTTCGGGATGGATGAGAGTGGGGCCAAACCGCCATTAGCACCAGGAAAGCTTTTATTGAATTAACTATATTTGATGTTCAAACCTGTCAAGTGAAGAGGAAGAAATTTTGGTTGTTGCGTAACTGCTTGGCTTGAGTCTTCAACAAAACCAACTGCTGTTTTTTATCCAGCATGCTGACCTGAAGCTAGGACAAGCCCTCGGTCTGTTAGTATTCCTCGACTTCGCCCATTACTGGACTTCCATCTAGAACCTATTAACCCGTGTTCTGCGGGTGACCTTACTCCCTTATGGGATGAGAG
>NZ_JAMPLB010000024.1:0-105962 GCF_039962325.1 Leptolyngbya sp. PL-A3 | reverse complement strand
CTCTCATCCCATAAGGGAGTAAGGTCACCCGCAGAACACGGGTTAATAGGTTCTAGATGGAAGTCCAGTAATGGGCGAAGTCGAGGAATACTAACAGACCGAGGGCTTGTCCTCAATATCTACATCATTGTGTGTGAAAACGACAGTTATTTAATTGCTGTGCAAGCGGTTCTACGATTGAGTTTCTTATTGAAACTGCAAACGCACAAATAAAAGCATTCAAAGCTTTCCTGGTGCTAATGGCGGTTTGGCCCCACTCTCATCCATCCCGAACTGAGGTGTGAAACAGACCAGCGGCGAAGATACTTTGGGGGTTGCCCCACGGGAAAATAGCTCAGTGCCAGGGTAATACTCAACCAAAAACCTTCCTCAATCTGAGGAAGGTTTTTGCCTTTTGGCTTGAAGTCTAAAATTTGCATCTGCAGAGAGTTCTACGTATCGCGTAAAGCCCCTTAGAGATGCAAATTTTCAAAAAGATAGTTAGGATTTTCGCTCGGGGAGGTTTCGTGGAGGAATTATTCGCCCTTCATAAAACTGCCGTTCTAATCTTCCCAGACCTACCCAGATACCGCCAGCTAGCAGTGGGATGGTTGTAGCCATCAGGGCTAAGGAAAGAGGAGGGGCAGAGAGTAGAGAAAGGAGGGGAATGAGTGACCACGCGATCGCCGCTACCCCCACACATATTTGTCGTAGAAGTTGAATGCGAGCCAATGCACGGCGGCAACTGGCACAATGCTTTGTGTGAGAGTGGTAGCGATCGAGCAGAACTTCAGGTTTTAGAGCTGAACTTAGGGATTGTTCAGGGAAGGGATTTGCACAGTATTGGCTTACCCACTGACGCAGTTTCAGAACGAACGCATCGGCACGAGTAGGCAAATAAAAAGCTTTTGCTACGTTCTCACTGTCTGGCTTTGCAGCCAGGTAACGTTCTTGATGGTGGAGAAAGATTTGGTCATCTTCGAGTACACTATTTTGACCCAGGTGGGAGTACCAGCGAGGACTGAGCCCGATGAAGAAGGCAGGAAGTTTGCTGGCAAATTTGAAGGGAAAGCGGGCAAAAATACGGCATTCACCCTTGCGAATGGGAGTAGCGTAGACCACGGTAAGGGTACGGCCAAACTGTTTGGAAGTGAGGTCATGCCACATTAGGGAGGGAGCGATAAAAGTAGTGTTTTGTTGCCCCAGGGTGCCTTTGCGAGGACCCTCTGCCCATGTACCTGTAAAGCCCTGCCTGGTGGCTTCAATCACTTCCAATTCTACAGGGGCGGCATTGGAGCGGTTGCCTACGGAGCGGTGATGAGTGAAGGGGACATGACTGGCATCCAGGACGTTTTCTAGTAGGGTAAGAGCATCATAAGGCAGGTCTCGGAAGGTATTAAGACAGATCCAACCTTCGGGGTTTTCCTCTAAAGGGCTGATAGTAGGCACTTTGACCCGAAGGGCATTGTCGGGGTTGCCAGGGTAAACGAAGAGCAAACCCTGACGTACAGCGGTAGGAAGCGAGGCAACACAGGCTCGGGGAGACGTGTGAGCGCTGCTGTTAGGAAGTGCTTGGGGAATACGATCGCACGTTCCATCACCCTGAAAAGCCCACCCATGATAGGGGCATTCCAACAAACCATCCTCGGCAATGCGTCCTTCGGAGAGGGGCGCGAGCCGATGGGGGCACTGATCATCAAAGGCGCACCAAGTTTCTGTTTGTCGGTTCCACCAGATGACGAGGTCTCGCTCTAACAAGGTGAATTTTTGAGGTCGAGCCTTGTCGAGATCATCCAGGTAAAAAACGGGATACCAGGCTTCTTTCCAATCAAATCGAGTGGGATCGTTACCCCCAGCGGGAAGCTCGACGGGCTGTGCAGAGGATTGGTTAGCAGACAAAGTCTCGGTCGGTCGGCAATCGTCTGTCAACATAAACCCTCGGTCCACAGGTAGTCTTTACATATCGTAACAAATTTGAGTTTGGGTTAAGGACGTTTTAGGTGTTGGTCAACACGACATTTAAAGATGTTCTTAACCTGCAAGCGTCCTGATGCATTCAAGCTAAAGCTCAACAGTGAAGATCGCACCTCGGGGCATGTTATTTTCCACAAAGATGCGACCACCGTGGGCTTCAGCAACAATTTTGCAAAATGCTAGACCCAGCCCAATTTGGGTGACGCCAGAGGCGCTTTCGCCAATTTCGTATTTTTTGAAAATTTGCTGTCGGAGTTCTTCTTTGACCCCTGGCCCTTCATCAGCTACTTCTATTCGGACTTGAATTGGTTTGCCATCCTCGGATGCCGCACCTGATAACCACTCAACCCGTAGCGTTATTGTGCTGTTGCGGGGAGAGAATTTAATAGCATTTGACATTAGGTTGTCAATTAAGCGGTGGAGCAAATTCTGGTCAGCCAGAATAGTGTGTTCAGTATTGGGAATTTCGGTTTCAAGACGCAGGTTTCTCTGGTTTAAAACTTCTTGTAAATCAGTTGTGATGTTCCTTAGCAGAGCGTTGAGATCGAACCAGCTTGCATGGAGTATCAGCTTTCCAGCATCCATCTTGGCCATTAGCAGAAGATCGTTAATCAGAGAATTGAGCGATCGCGCTGCCGCTCCAATCATTTGCACCCGCTCCATTTCTTTTCCTGACAGGCCAGCTAGCAGCAACAATTCAGAACTCAGCAAGATTTTTGCTGTAGGGTTGCGCAAGTCATGTACCACCATATCTGACATGTCTTCCCGCAGTTGCAGGGTTGCTTTCAGGGCATCATACTGCTGCTTGATGCGCAGCATGGAGCGCACCCTGGCTCGTAGTTCGACGCCATTGACAGGTTTGGTGATAAAGTCATCCGCTCCCGTTTCCAGAGCATTGGCCAAATCTTCCTTAGAACTCAAGGCTGTCACCATGATGATGGGGATATGTTGCCACTGAGAATCTGATTTGAGCCGATCGCACACCTCAATACCATTCAGCCCCGGCATCATGACATCTAACAGGATCAGGTCAGGGGCGATCGCCTCCATTTCCGCCAGAGCTTTCTCACCGCTGTCGCGGTAAGTCATGCGGTAGCCCTCCCGGTGAAGCAATGCCTGTATTACCGCAGCACCGCTGGGTTCATCATCAACTACAAGGATTGAGGGAGGCGTCGGAGCTGGGGCGGACTCAGTCTGGGATTCGTGGGGCTGGGACATAGGTTGCAATCACCTTCAGCAGTTGTTTCAGACCGACAGGTTTTGTGAGATACTCATTGGCTCCAGCCGCTAAACACCGTTCGCGATCGCCTGGCATGGCCAGGGCTGTTAAGGCCAGGATGGGAACACGACTTAGGGTGACATTTGCCCGAATATGGCGGGTTGCTTCCAACCCATCCATTTCGGGCATTTGAATGTCCATCAGAATTAAATCTGGGTGATGCTGTTCGGCCAGATCAAGGGCTTCCAGGCCATTTCGGGCCAGGATAACCTCAAATCCATGTAATTGCAGGTATGGAAGGGTGGTGACAATGTTATCTTCCTGGTCTTCCGCCAGCAGGATAAGCGGTGATCGGGTCGATTGATTGGGGGTAATAACCAGGGTTGTCTGCTTTTCAAGGGCATTCCTCGATTCTAAAATTTGGCCCATGGCTCCCTGCAACTGCTGGCGCGTGATGGGTTTCACCAAATACTCCGCTGCGCCCAGTTCTAAGCCGTAAGTCCGCTCATCCAAAACGGAAATAATCATAACCGGAATTGAGGCCGTTGCTGGATTTGCCTTCAAGGCAATTAACACGTCCCATCCCGACTGGTCGGGTAAAAGAATATCCAGAATGATCAGATCCGGTTGAGTTTCGAGGGCAATGTCGAGGACGCCTTCCCCCTGGGGATGAACTACTGTTTCCGCTTCCATCTCGGCCAGATAGCGAACAATCTGATTCGCCGCATCCTGGGAGTCTTCCACCACCAGCGCCTGTTGAAGTAGGGGGAGTGGGGTGGTGCGAAGGTCGAGGCGTTCAGTGGGTAAGACTGACGTTTGCGGCACCCAGGGCAGGGTAATGGTAAACCGACTGCCAGATCCAACTTCGCTTTCCAGGGAAATACTGCCGCCGTGCAGTTCGACAATGCGGCGTACTAGAGCCAGCCCCAAGCCCGTTCCTTCATAACGACGAGATAGGCTGCTATCTAGCTGTACAAAGGGTTGAAAGAGTTTGCTGAACTGTTCGGGTGCGATCCCAATGCCTGTATCAATGACTGAAAAATTGATGGTTTCTTGCAGAGAATCTGCAGAGACTTGAAGCGTGACTGCCCCATGATTCGGGGTGAATTTGACCGCGTTGCTGAGCAGGTTAATGAGAGCTTGCCGAATCCTCCGGGCATCGCATTGCATTTGAACTAGGCCCTCAGAAATGTTGAGGCTTAGCCGTAGATGTTTCTGGTTTGCCTGCTGCCGAACAAAGGACAGACTTTCCTCACAAAGGCTGGAAACAGCGATCGCCTCTATCTCCAGGTCCATACGACCTGACTCGATCTTGGAGAGATCAAGGATATCGTTGATCAAGGACAAAAGATGTTGACCACTTTGCTCAATGACCCGCAAAGAATTGCGCTGGTTTTCGTTCAGCGGGCCATATACCTCTTCTAGTAAAGCCTCCGATAGCCCCATCACGGCGTTGAGAGGGGTACGCAGTTCATGACTCATGCCTGCTAGAAATTCATCTTTAATACGAGTGGCTCGAGCTAACTCGGCATTGGCCAGGCTAATGCGCTCACTGCTGATGCGCAATTGTTCTTCGGCTTGTTTGCGATCGCGAATGTCCAGCAGCGTTGCCCGGTTGTACAGGTGGGTGCCATCCGGGGCGGTGACGGCGGTTGCGTTGATCAGCACAGGTAGAACTGTGCCATCTTTGCAGACAAACTCATACTCTAGATTCCTGGCCCAACCCCGTTGTAGAAAGTCTAAAAAATTTTGCTGAAACGTTTGCTGGCTGGATTCTGTGAGGAAGTCGGTTACGGGGCGACCCAACATTTCTTCGCAGGTATATCCCAAAATGTCGAGCTCCGTTTGGTTGACCCGGATGTAGCGCCCCTCTGCATCTAGGGAGTGATACCCACAGGGGGCATTGTTATAGAGGTCTTCAACTTCGCGGGTATAGGTGGCTAAGGCTTCTTCAGCCTGTTTGCGCTCAGTAATGTCGTAGTTGATGCCGACCATACGACGGGGATTACCCTGGTCATCCCGTTGAACGACGGCAGCCGCTTTGATATAGCGAAGGGACCCATCCGTCCGGTAGATGCGAAACTCTATATTAAAGTCGCGCTCACCTTGTAAGGCACTCTGTAAAGCCGCTTGGCTAGGTTCTCGATCTTCTGGATGTAGGGCATTAAGCCAGTCTTGATATACTGCGGGGCGCACTGCACGATCGAAACCGTAAAGCGCGTACATAGCATCATCCCAATAGGCTTCCTGGATCAGATCCCAATCCCAGGTGCCGATCGCCCCCGATTGCAAGGCCAGGGTAAGGCGAACGGAGAGGTTTCGCAGTTGTTCTTCGGCTTGTTTGCGATCGCTAATATCCTGATGCGTCCCTACCATTCGCAACGGCGCACCCTGTTCATCTCGCGCGACAACCTTGCCGTAGTTGGCAATCCACTTCCATTCCCCCGACTTCATCCGCATCCGGTAGTCAAAGGCATAGGGAACATTACTGTCTGCGAAATGGGCATTGAGC
The DNA here is from genome assembly GCF_039962325.1 of Leptolyngbya sp. PL-A3. Taxonomy (NCBI): domain Bacteria; kingdom Bacillati; phylum Cyanobacteriota; class Cyanophyceae; order Leptolyngbyales; family Leptolyngbyaceae; genus Leptolyngbya; species Leptolyngbya sp. PL-A3. The sequence continues at coordinate 100,278 of NZ_JAMPLB010000024.1, read as the reverse complement.
CGCTCCACAACCCAGGGGCTATCCTCAGGGTGAATTAATTGGAGCCACATTTCCTGCCCTGCTGGCAATTCATCCACCTGATAGCCCAACATTCCTAACCAATTAGGACTGAGATGAGTTTCATCCGTGACGATATCCCAATCCCACAGGCCATCCCCCGATCCCTCCAGAGCCAATTTAAGCCGCTCCTCACTGATGCGCAGGGCTTCCTCGGTGCGTTTGAGATTGGTGATATCGCGGCCTACGGCTTGAAATTCAGACGCTTGCCCCTGGGCATCAAATAATAGGCGAGTAATCCACTGTGTCCAACGAATTTCTCCCTGAACGACTACCCGGTTTTCAAGGGTAACGGTAGGGTTCTCAGGACTAATTGCCTGAATTTGGTGAGATACCAGTTCCCGATCTGCTTCATAAATGACGGGGTCATAGCTGTTGCCCAGAAGATCGTCTGATTGCAGACCGAAGTAGCGACAGTAGGCGTCATTGACAAACCGAACGATGCCATCTGGGGAGAAGCGAACGATAAGCTCGGTCTGGTCTTCGATGATGGCGCGGTAACGAGCTTCGCTAGTCTGAAGGGCTGTGGTGCGTTGAGCGACTCGCCTTTCGAGTTCCTGATTGAGCTGGTGAAGATCTTGTTCAGCTTGTTTGCGATCGCTGACATCTAGCATGATGCCTAGCATCCGAAACGGTTGCCCGGAATCATCATAGAGCGCCCGTCCCTGAGCTGAGACCCAATGCACTGTGCCATCAGGGTGAACAACACGATACTCGATTGTGTAATCGGCCTGAGTGCTCAACGCTCTCGTAATGCTTTGTTCGACCTGTTCCACATCTTCTGGATGAACCCGATCGCGCCATGCCTCATAGGAAGGAGTGACCTCTCCAGGTACAAGCCCCAACAACCGAAAATGGTTGTCATTCCACTCAATGACGTTCCTTTTGATGCGCCAATCCCAGGTCGCAATGTGGGTTACGTCTATTGCTAGCTGACGTTGAGCCTCGCTCAGGCGCAAGTCAGCCTCCATCTGTCGCTGGTCGGTGATGTCAACTCCTGTGCCAATGACGTACTCTACCTGGCCTTGATCATCCACGAGCGCACTATTTGACCAGGCAATCAGGTGACGGCTACCATCTTTTGCCACCCAGTAATTTTCGTACTGATTGGGAAAGTGCCCAGCGGTCAGGGTCTGAAAGGTTTCTTGAACGGCGTCTTGCTCCTCTGGAAGCAGAAGTTTCTGCAGTCCTTGATGTTGCATTTCAGCAAAGCTATAGCCCGTGAGACGCTCGCAGGCGCGGTTAAAGCGCAAAATTCGCCCTTTGCGATCAAGCACAATAATCAGGCTATTGACTGCTTCTAAAACAGCCGATGCCAGGTCATAGTTGTGATTAAGCCTATCCTCGGGCTGCATGGGCGTTTCTGCTTGAGAATTTTGAGATGGATATGGCGATCGCCGAGAATCTTGTGTTTGATTCTGCGGTTCCCGTGGGGACTGCCCTCCTAATACAGACTGCACTGCAGCCCCCAAAGATGCTGCGGTTAAGTTGTTCCATCCAAAATAATTTTGCCCACCTAACTTAATAGCCTCCACAGCAACTGCTACTTCCTCAACATCTGTCAACACAATGACAGGAAGCTGGTATTGGCCCGCTTGCTGAGCCAGACGTCGCAGAAACTCCAACCCATCCATGTCAGGGAGGGGATTGTGCAGCAGAATGACATTGGGGAGCGATCGCTGTTGGGACAGCAAGGCTAAATACTGGCACAGATTCAGTCCTGCAACCCCATTATCAGACTCTAAAAATATATAGGCTTGCTGAATTTCTTGATCAAGAAACGATCGAACGTGAGCCCTTCTCTCGATCGAATCATCCACCATTAAGACAACTGGCGGGATGCCCATAAATAGTAAATTTAACTAAAAGTCATGGAGTAGCTTTGGATTTATTTAGACCGCTCTGATTTGCAGACGCAAAAAGCAAAAAAGTGAGGTAAGGGGCTAGACCCCTCATTCAGTTTAACCTTGTTGAGAATTCAGTGTTAGAAAACGAATCTCTATGTGCGAGGAGGTTGAATCTTTTTGGCCAATGGAGCATTGAGAGCAATCGCTATGGGAACCTTTAAAGGAATTTTAGAACTGATTCTTCCGGAAGCGGAACTTTTCAGATATATAGAAATAATCCTTCAAGCAGAATATTTCATCTAAAAACAACATCAAATTAAATTTTCAAAAATGATTAAAGTTCTCTCAATACGCTGATAAAAATTTTTGATTGCAAGTCGCAATTTTCTGTGCTTGTAGTGCTTTTCAATCGCTTAAAATCCGGTTGCTTTTGTGAGAGCCGTGCGGAGTACGGCTCTCACAAAAGCAACCGGAGCTGATTCAAGCGCAAAGCGCTGTATAACAGTGCCAGTGTTTGTACTCATTAATCTGAAGTTGCATAAAAGCGATGTGATACGTGGTTAGATGCCTGTAAGAGGGGATGCCTCATACAAGTATCTAAGGAACGCTAATTGAATCAAACCTGGAGTTTCCTGTGGCAAGTGTGACTACTCGCACCTGCTACAGGAAACTCCAGGTTTGATCTGAACTAGTTTTCTTGATATAGCAGCGCTTGCAAGGCTTGCTTGAAGAGGAAAGAAATTGGGTCATAGCTCTGCCTTTCTCCTCTTCACGCAAGCTCGATATAACGTGGACAATGGAATGTGACAGAAGATGTGACAGTTTTTGCTGTTTCTTTTAAAGCCAACATCCCAACGTCTCCGTACTAAGCATGTAACATCTCGCTAACCCAACCCCTACCCCGTGGAGGGGCATCAGCGGTTGGCAGAACAGTTGACTTGCTGTCGATGACCGATCTCACCTGATGCGGTGGGAATTGGGTTATGCATCCTCTCAAGCCTAGGGCTTCCTGGCGATCGCATCCATCCTGTCCCTTCGGGGCATCTAATCAAAACTCCCAGCATTGGGGTATCTGGGACAGGCGATCGCCCCTATAACAATTCCTTTTTGCTGAAGCATCCTTCAGTGTCGTTCCATTCATCGAATGGGGCGCAGTTTGTCATGCTCTGTTCACCCTTTATCACTGAAAAAGGTAATCACTATGGCATTCACCTTAGGTACGACCGCTGCTAACAACCTGACAGGAACTCCTGAAAATGACACCATTTACGGCGGTGCAGGCAACGACACGATCTACGGCGGTGCAGGAGACGATCGCCTCAGCGGCAATGGTACGGTACGCTTTGTCGGTTTGAATAACAATACCCTCACCTCTTTTTCAATTGATAACCCTGCTGCCGTGACGACAACGGCCATATCGGGTGTTGATGGTACCTTACTTGGAATTGATGTGCGCCCGGCTAACGGTCTGATTTATGGCCTTTCCAGCACGAACAAGCTCTACACCATCAATGCTTTAACCGGGGCTGCGGCTCTGGTCAGCACCCTCAGCGTTCCCTTTGAAGGGGGAGCCATTTCGGGGTTTGATTTTAACCCAGTGGCCGATCGCCTGCGTCTGGTTGGTAGCAATGATCAGAGCTTCCGAGTCAATGTCGATACGGGAGCGGTAATTGTGGATGGTACTCTGGCCTACGATCCAGCAGATACCAACAACGGAGAGAACCCGACTGTTGCGGCGGCTGCCTACCTCAATAGCTTTGCCGGAAGCACGACCACCCAACTGTTCAATATCGACATTGAGCAAGACACTCTGGTGCTGCAAAACCCACCCAACAACGGAGTGCTGACAACTATTGGTGAATTAGGCGTTAATTTCGATTCCCTGAGCGGCTTTGACATCTTGTCCTTCAACAATGGAGTGAATACGGCCTATGCCGTATCCAATTCCACTCTTTACAGCATTGATCTAGCAACAGGAGCGGCCACTAGCTTGGGTGCGATTGGCAATGGCACTCTGTCATTACAGGGGCTTGTTGCGCTGACAGGAAATGGTGGAATTGGCAACAATGTGCTCTCCGGTGGTGCCGGAAATGATGAGCTCATGGGTGGCTCGAATCGGGACACCCTCAGCGGCGGTGACGGCAATGATCTGCTCGACGGAGGCGCGGGTAATGACAGTCTTTCGGGTGAAACCGGGGTGGATGCTCTGTTTGGTGGAGCCGGTTTTGACACCTTAGATGGGGGTGGCGATAACGATATTCTGGATGGCGGCACCTCAAATGATGTAGTGCGTGGAGGCAATGGCCGTGACCTGCTGAAGGGCGGTCAAGGCAATGACATCCTCAATGGTGGTGAAGGGGATGATGTAATGTTGGGCGGGCAGGGTAATGACCTTCTCAACGGCTTGGGTGGCAATGACTATCTATTGGGAGACGGTGGGTTGCAAATGGTCGCTCTGACCGATGCCAACACCCTGATTGCCTTTAACCCCAACAGTCCTGGCAGTAGTCAGCAAATTCAAGTTACGGGAGTGGATGGCAACTTGCTGGGCATCGATGTTCGTCCAGCCAATGGCTTAATCTACGGTCTTTCCAGCACTAATAAGCTCTACACCATTGATGCCAATACTGGAGCCGCTACTCTTGCCAGCACTCTGAACATGTCGTTTGAAGGTGGCACTGTTTCGGGTTTTGACTTTAACCCAGTGGCCGATCGCCTGCGACTGGTAGGAGGCAACGGCCAAAACTACCGGATTAATGTAGAGACAGGAGAAGTCACAGTAGATACGGCGATCGCCTACGCCCCCACTGACTCCAACACTGGCCTGACCCCCAACGTTACCGCTGCTGCGTACACCAATGCCTTTGCAGGTACCACAGCCACCCAGCTCTATAACATTGCCGCGGCTCAAGATGTTCTCGTCCTACAAAACCCACCCAATGATGGGGCGCTAACCACCATCGGTAGTCTGGGTATTGATTTTGACAACCTGGGCGGCTTTGATATTCTCTCGACGGCCAATGGGTTAAACCTGGCCTTTGCAGTATCCGACTCCACGTTGTACACCATTGATCTGGCCACAGGAGCCGCTTCCCGCCTGGGCCAAATTGGCGGAGCCTTGGGTAACATTGTGGGGCTAACGTCCAGCATCCTTCCCAATGTGGCCTCTGGTTTGGATCGGCTCAATGGTGGGGATGGCAATGACACCCTGGATGGAGGACGGGGAATCGATTTCCTGAACGGTGGCAATGGAGGCGATCGCCTGGTTGGTGGAGCGGGACTCGATCGCCTAACCGGTGGCAATGGCTCTGATACCTTTGTCTTCAAGTCTGACACGTCATTTAACACTGCCAACCTGGGTGTTGATGTGATTAAAGACTTTAACCGTAGTTTCGATCGGATCGAGCTGAGCCAGGCTACCTTTGGTACCCTCACCGCTGCCCAAGTTCAAGTCGTTAATACCAATAGTGCCGCTGCCCGTAGCTCGGGTCTGATCATCTACAGCCGTGCATCGGGCAACCTCTACTTTAATGAAAACGGCGCAGCAGCAGGGTTCGGAGATGGCGGCCAGTTCGCCCGTCTGTTAGGCCAGCCTGGGCTCACAGCTAACAACGTCCAAATTGTTGCCTAAGCAGACATGAGCAATTGAGAGTTTGTTCTGCTTCAGCACAGGCTCTCAACTCTGGCCTTTTTCAGGGAGAAAGTTTGCCTCTCCAGGGCGATTGCAAAGGGCGATCGCCCTTTTCTATAGCAGTATTCAACGCAGTGCTGTATGACGATTTCTGAAAAGTTGTGTTCACACAACTTTTCAGAAATCGTCTTTCCTCATCAGACGGCGTAAAAACTCGAGAAGCGGATGCGGCGTACCCTCTCTCCTTCTCTCAAATTCATGACTGATTCTCCAATCTTTCACCCAGCAGGCGATCGTATTCCGCCTGAATGGTTTTGAAACATTCGCAAGCAAAGGCTTCTAATCCAACCTGATTCAAAATTTGAACATTACCTCGGCGATATTGGATCAATTTGCGCTCTTGCAGCTTTTGTGCAGCCAATGTCACCCCTGCCCGACGAACGCCCAACATGATTGCGATAAATTCTTGGGTCAAAGGAATGGTGTTGGAATTAATGCGTTCCCGGGTTCCCAATAGCCAACGGGCTAGTCGTTGTTCTAGCACATGAAGGGAGTTGCAAGCAGCCGTCTGAGAAACCTGCACTAAAAACGCCTGAGTATAGCGCAACAGTACTTCGCGCAATTCTTCATTACGCTCAAATTCGGTTCGCACAATTTGTGCATCAATTCGCTTGGCACTCCCAGCAATTTGAACCAAATATTGGGTTTGGGTAATGACAATATTGCCCATAAACGCATTAATCCCCAACATATCCCGATTTCCCACAATGCCGACTTCTGCCGTTGATCCATCACTCATGGTGACGATGATCGAGAACAGACAGTCAATGGGAAAGTAAATGTAAGACAACGGCTCACCTGGCCTGTAAACAACGTCACCCTGGTTGAGAGTAACAGAAGTGAGATGAGGCTCAAGCTGTTGTAGAACGTCAGGGGATAAGATTGCTAATATTTGGTTCTCAGCGGTCATGGAAGCCTCGAAAGGTCGTTGAGTGGTTCTTGGAGGAACTCATCTCAAAATGGAAGTTCCCAGGTTGTCATTCATCATGATTGTGGTTAGTGAAAACATCCCTAGAAACAGCCTAAAAGTGGTTTAAAAACCCTACAAAGAAGTTTGATTATACGTATACGTTGACACGAACAACCAGCTTCTTATGAAGGTTCTAAGGTTGTGCCAGAGCGTAGGTTACTGCTTCAAGAAACTCATCTATATCCAAGGGTTTGGACAAGTGCCTGGAAAAACCGGCAGCTAAAGCTAAGCTACGGTCTTCATCACTGGCATATACAGTCAGGGTGATCGCCGGAATCCGAATACCCTGGGCTGCTTCAAATGCTTTTACTTTACCCATGAGGGAATACCCATCCTCATCGGGTAAAGCAAGTTCACATACTAATAGATCGGGAGGAGATTCCTGTATTTTTTCAAGGCACTCGCTGGCACTCGCTGCCATGATGGTTCTCGCTTCATAGCCATTAAATAATGCTGCCAATAAATCTCTTGAATCCGGATCACTATCCACGACAAGTACTTGTATCTTCTGTGGAAAGTCTGAATCAGGCACACTGGCCCTCCCTGTTAGGTTGGGTGAACGATAAATAAGGGAATCGCTAAGACGAGTTTTCGAGAGGTTATCTGCCCTGTGCGTAACTGCTTCTGGTGAGTCGGGTTACCCCTCTAATCCAAAATGATTTAGGAAGGTAAGCTGGCTCATAGAAGGGGTCAATGCGAATGCACCTGAAGTAAGCCGCCCAGTGGGTTACTCCAGGTTTTGAGCAAAACACGCTGATAATAGTTCTTCTAACTCTAAAGTTCAGTACGGTTTCGTACCCTGGGATGATTTGCTATGGATGAGCTCGCTAACCTTTTAATTTATTGGGAGGTGCGAAGCACCTTTAAACATAGGAAAACTTAAGCTGTTAAGGATCACAAATAAAACAACCTGTAATTCTTTTTGTAGATGTGGCGGCATGGTCGCCACACCTACAAAAAGAATTACAGTTATTAAATCCAAAATGCCAAGTACTCAAGGTTGAGCCATTTTGAACACTCTTCAGTTTTTGGTAAGACTTTTGGTAAGACCAATTTTGTGCTTCTGAAGAGCACAAGGTCAATCTTGCCGGTGGGCTTAAATAGGGCAGATTCGGTAGAGGAAATCCTTCAATTGCTGGCCATCCTCCAGATATACAATATATTCGTTCGTTCCTACTTGAATGTTTTGTCCTTCCAACTCAGCTCCGAACTGCTCAGCCATAATGACAATGGGAATGAAGCCCGACGGATTAACCTGTTGACAAATACGTCGGCCAAGGTCCACAAAGTAATCAAGGGACTGGTCCCATTGTGCGAGTAGCAATAGGTCAAAGTTCTCTCTACCATTGTGTGTGCGTTCCAGGGCATCAGCTTCATCAAGTGCCACGATCAGGCTGTAGCCCCAATGACTGAGATTGTCTCTTAAGAGAGGTCGTACCCGGTTGTCCGGTTCGACAAGCAAGATAGTGGGTGGTAGAAAATCAGTTTGGCTCATGCTCCAATTGCTGTGATTACGAACCCTGGTAAGTCAGCGACGTGCTATGAAAATGTACCGGAGCCGGCTCAATGGTAAGGATAATAGGCACCTCGAAGAGGATTGAACCCGAATGCACGAGCTGCGATCGCGTTACCAATTTCTCCGCATATATACCTAGCCTAAGGACCGATATCGATATTTTCGTCTAACCGATGGGATATATCGATACTGAACACTGAGACGGCTTTAGCCCACTCACATGCTCTTTTGCTCATGATTGGGCGGATGCCAGCCAGATATAACCTTGAGAACAAAGGGAGAATCGGAAAAGATCGTTCCCATCTTTTTCTGGGTTATAGGAGCGTGTACTCCATTAGGAAAAGAATCTATGGGTGCTTTTAGATGACTGCGTTTGTTTAGAGTGCAACTCCTCACGACCCCTCCGTAACACACTTTTGGCAGGAAATTAGAATTGATGCAAGTTTGCTAACCTATATTGCTATCGCTTGGCTTGTTAGGGCATTAGAAGCTATGAAGACAATCCCTGTAATCGCTCCTAATGCCCTAATAAATTGGGCCAAGGCTATAGTGCATCTTCGTTAGGTTGGTGTTTGAAACTTATCGCCCCCGACAAGCGTGCGGAAACTCTGGGAACGAATAAGAAAGCGAAAATTTTCTAGGGATTTGAGCGATCGCTTTTCCCATCAGCTATGAATATCCTTACAATCTGTTTAAAAAGTTTATGTTTGATGTTCGTGGGAAAACAGAAGTCTATCCTTCTCAAACTAGTTCTTAATAGATGAGAATGTTTAGTTGATAGATTCAGTACAGCTTAAACCCATCGAAATTGATCGTCTATAAAACTTCAAACTGCCACTACTGTTTATCTGTGAGCCAATGCCCATGCTAGATGTCGCTGGTGAGCGTTTAATTTTGGTGATTGATGGCAATCCCGACCATATTGAAACCATTACAACTGTTTTCAGTGAAAGTGAGGAGCGCTATCGATTGGTCGCGGTTGCCAATGGTTCCGATGCCTCTGACTTTTTGCATAAGCGGGAAAATTATGAGGGAGCAACCCGGCCCGATCTGGTGTTGTTGGATTGTGATCTGACCGATACGGATGGTCTGAATATTCTGGCCGATATGAAGGCAGATCCGCAGTTACGGCGCATTCCGATCATTGTATTTACGCTACGCGATCGCGCTGAGCAAGTTTTTCGCAGCTATGCACTTCAGGGTAACTGCTATGTATTGAAATCTGATGACTTAGAGAATTTGTCACAGGTCGTCAAGCGAATTGAAGAGTTTTGGTTGGGAATTGTAACGCTACCTGTAGAGTGAATACTTAAGTGATTAATTCTTCATATTAAAAACTGTAGTTGTTTGTAAGCGAATAGAAGTTTTTGGGCATTTTAATGTAGTTAAAATGGCCTCTATTGTGCTGAAAAAGTTTCTGGTTTATTTAATAATTCCTATTAGCAGTGGTAGCTTTTTCTGAGATATGCTGCTGAGGTAAGACTGTGTCGCCCTCTTCCATAAACCTCCTGTTTCTTCATAAAAATTAGGCTGAAATTGTGGAATAAATTTTATCTAAATTCCCATTGATCGATTTCCGGTTTATCCGAACTCTGCATTGGGTCGTGGGATTTGTAAGCGTGCTGAATTGATTCAATCAACCGCTGGGGTTGTGAACCAACGTTGTGGGTTCGCGATCGCGTATGAACTATGTCGTTCGTCAGAAAACACTATTCCTGGAGAAGGCTATGGCTGCTGTCAATCTTGACGTCCAAGAAATTAATTTAACCAATCTCAAACAGCCACAAATTAACTACCTGACAAAAATCCAACCTCACGGTGTACTGTTGGTGCTGGATGAGCCTGGTCTGCGCGTATTACAAGTTAGCAGCAATACCCTAAAAGCCTTTGGTATCCGACCTGAATTCGTGTTAGGCAGAACTTTAGACGAAATTCTTGATCCCTTTCAGGTCGATCGCTTCAAAGCTGGCTTGGCATACAACAATTTGGAATTAATTAACCCCACAAAGGTTTGGGTACGCCGTGCCGGGGATGAATACAGTGTATTTGATGCCATCTTCCACCGCACCGCTGATAACACGTTGGTGCTGGAATTAGAGCCAGCACTAACCCAGGAAACCATTCCTTTTTTGAGCTTTTATCATCTAGCTAAAGCTTCCATTCAACAATTGGAAGCGACCTCTAACCTGGCAGATTTTTGTCACGTGATTGTGCGGGAAGTGCGCAACGTGACGGGCTTCGATCGTGTCATGCTCTACAAATTTGACGATGACGGGCATGGGGAAGTCGTCGCTGAAGACAAAATCGATGCCATGGAGTCTTACCTGGGCTTGCACTATCCGGAGTCAGACATTCCCACGACAGCCCGCAAAATGTTCCTGTCCAACTGGATACGGGTCATTCCCGATGCGGCAGCGGATGCGGTGGATCTCTATCCCACCACCAACCCCATGACGGAGCAGCCCACTGACCTTACGCTGTCCATCCTCCGTAGCCCCTACCCCTGTCACCTGGAGTATTTACACAACATGGGTGTTGGGGCATCTCTCACCATTTCCCTCATGAAGGATGAGAAACTGTGGGGGCTGATCGCCTGTCATCACCGCACCCCTAAACTGGTGCCCTACGAATTGCGGAAGGCGTGTGAATTTCTGGGACGGGTGATTTTTGCTGAAATTTCTACCCGTGAAGAGGAGGCGGATTATAACTACCGCACAAAAGTTTCCCAGGTGCAGTCTGCCCTGGTGGAATCCATGTCCGAGGAGGCTTATTTCATTGATGGCTTGATCCGTCGCGATCCAAACTTGCTCGATCTGGTCGATGCGAAAGGGGCCGCTATCTGCTTCAACGGCCACTGGACAACCCTGGGCCAAACGCCCCCTGAGGAGGAACTCAACTTCCTGGTGCAATGGCTGAACAAAACCGTAGACGGAGAGGTGTTCTCGACCAATGCGCTGCCCCTGGTTTACTCGGATGCAGAACGGTTCAAGAACGTAGCAAGCGGTCTGTTAGCCATTCCTATCTCGAAGCGCAGTTATGTGCTGTGGTTCCGCCCAGAAGTGATTCAGACCGTGAACTGGGGCGGCGATCCCAACAATGCTTACGAGCTCAAGGATACGGATGGGCATATGCGCCTTTGCCCCCGCAAGTCCTTTGATCTGTGGAAGGAAACGGTGCGGCTGAAATCTCTGCCCTGGAAGTCAGTAGAGGTGAAAGCGGTGCTGGAATTACGGAAAGCGATCGTCAACATCATCCTGCGGCAGGCGGAAGAACTGGCGTTGTTAGCCCAAGATCTGGAGCGCTCGAACGCTGAACTGAAGAAGTTTGCTTACGTTGCATCGCATGACTTACAAGAACCTCTAAATCAGGTTGCGAACTTCGTTCAACTTCTAGAAATGCGGTATGACGCAGAGCTGGGAGACGATGGGAAGGAATTTATCGGCTTCGTCGTAGATGGTGTCAGCCTGATGCAAACCCTGATCGATGACGTTCTGGCTTACTCCAAGGTCGATTTAAAGGGCATCGAGTGGGAACTGACTCATCTGGAAACTTCGTTGGAACAGGCTCAGGGCAACCTCCGAAACCGCATTGCCGAAACCGGAGCCATCATTACCTATGATCCATTGCCTACCATTGTTGCGGATGGTACCCAACTGATGCAGTTGTTCCAGAACCTGCTGGGGAATGCCATCAAATTCCGTAAACCCGAAGAGTCACCGCAAATTCATATTGGGGTACAGCGGCGGGATGAAGACTGGTTATTCTCGGTGAAGGATAACGGTATTGGCTTTGATCAACAATTTGCCGAACGGATCTTTGTGATCTTCCAACGGCTACATACTCGGGACGAGTACCCTGGTTCTGGTATGGGATTGGCGATTTGCAAGAAGATTGTTGAATGCCATCGGGGGCAGATTTGGGTAGATGCAGCCCTGGGCGAAGGGGCTACCTTCTATTTCACGATTCCAGTAGGGGGGCGCGATCGCAACCATGCAAACGGACGCACGGCTCAAAACTATCCTTTTAGTCGAAGATAACCGGGGCGACATCCGCCTTATTCAGGAAGCGCTGAAGAGTACGTCAGCCGCCTGTGAGGTGGTGGTAACCCGTGATGGGATGGAGGCGATGACCTATCTGCGGCAGGATGGGGAGTACGAGGCGGCTATCCGCCCCGACCTCATCCTGCTGGATTTGAACTTGCCTAAAAAAGATGGCCGGGAGGTACTGGCAGAGATTAAAGCAGACCCGGATTTACAGCACATTCCCATCATTGTGCTGACTACCTCGCGCAGTGAAGAGGATATTTTCAAAAGCTACGATTTGCACGTCAACTGCTACATCTCTAAATCACGCAACCTGGCCCAGTTATTCAAGATTGTCCGGGGGATTGAGGAATTTTGGTTAGAAACAGCGATACTGCCCCCACCCGATCTGCCGCTGAGTCATGGGGAGCAGCAATGAATTCGATGGGGCCAAATCCAGCGGGGGTTAACGTTCTGCTGGTAGAAGACAACATTGCAGAAGCTCGCATGCTTCAGGAAACCCTGAAAGGCACGCTGCACCAGCGGTTTACTTCAACTCATGTGAAGCGATTAGGGGAGGCGATCGCCCACCTCCAAGCCGAACCCGTGGATGTGGCTCTCCTGGACCTGACCCTGCCGGACAGTACGGGCCTGGATTCGTTGGATACTTTAATCCAGGCCAGGCCCAGCCTTCCCATCGTGGTGCTGACCAATACTAACGATGAGGACTTGGCCTTAGAAGCAGTGCGGCGCGGCGCGCAAGATTATCTGCTGAAGCGCCAGGTGAACCAGGAGTTGTTGGTGCGATCGCTCCGGTATGCCATCCAACGTAAACAGGCAGCCGAAGCCCTGCGGGAAGCCAACGAAGTCTTAGAAAACCGAGTACAGGAACGTACAGCAGAGTTAAAAGAGGCCAACGACCAACTACGCCAGCAAGTAGAGCAGCGGCAACGCATTCAGGAACGCCTGGAGCTTGCTCAGAAGGCTGGAAAAATCGGCACCTTTGAGTGGGACTTGGAAACCGATACCTTCATCTGGAGCCGTGATCCTCATTCCCTGGGGCCAATGCGTCCTGGTTCTTTTGCTGGTTCTTATCACACCTGGTTGCAAAGCCTTCACCCAGAGGATTGCGATCGCACTAACGAAGAACTGTGGCGAACGGTTAACCACGGCCAGGTGCTTGATACCGAATTCCGTATGGTGGGCGAGAAGGGCGATACTCGTTGGATTGCCATCAAAGGTAGCGCCTTTCATGATGAAGCGGGATGCCCCCGGCGAATGATGGGTATCCACATGGACATCACCGAGAAGAAACAATTAGAGGCCCAATTTCTTCGTGCTCAGCGCTTAGAGAGCTTGGGAACTCTGGCCAGCGGGATTGCCCATGACCTTAACAACATCCTGACACCCATGCTGGTAGTGTCACAGTTGCTACCCATGAAGCTTCCTGCGTTGAACGACGACACCCGACGCATTTTGGAGACTCTGGAGACCAGTGCCCATCGGGGAGCTAATCTAGTAAAACAAATTCTGTCCTTTGCCCGTGGGGTTGAGGGCCAGCGGGTCAGCCTCCAGCTCAATTACTTACTGGATGAGGTGACGCAAATTTTGGAGCAGACGCTCCCCAAGTCGATCATTATTCGCAACGAAATCGACCCAAGTCTCTGGAGCCTGTTGGGGGATGCGACCCAACTGCATCAGGTGTTCATGAATCTCTGTGTCAATGCCCGAGATGCAATGCCTCAAGGCGGCACATTAGAGATTACGGCCCAAAATCTGTGGTTAGATGACCGTCAGGCTCGTCGTTATTTAGATGGATCGGCAGGGGCCTATGTCGTGGTTTCGGTATCAGACACCGGCACTGGCATGACATCCGATGTTCTCCATCGAATTTTTGACCCATTTTTCACCACTAAGGAATTAGGGCAGGGCACCGGGCTAGGATTGTCGGCTGTACTGGGCATTGTTAAAAGCCATGAGGGCTTTGTGGATGTTCGGAGCCAGGTCAATCACGGCAGCGAGTTTAAAGTGTTTTTGCCAGCCTGTGATGTGGAACCCACTCAGATGGAGAATGCTCTAGATTTGCTCTTCGGCCAGCAGGAGTTAATTTTAATCGTTGATGATGAAGAAGCCATTCGCGAAATTACGCGAACGACCCTGGAAACCTACAATTACCGCGTTCTTACAGCCCATAACGGAGAGGCTGCGATCGCCCTTTTTAACGAGCACTACAACGAGATTCACTGCGTCTTAATGGATGTAATGATGCCCTTAATGGATGGTCTGGCAACCATTCCTATCCTGAAATCTATACACCCCGAAGTTTATGCTATTGCGATGAGTGGATTGAGTTCCGTGGATGCGATCGCTGAAGCAGAACGTGCTGGTTTTAGTCGCTTTCTGGCTAAGCCCTTTACAACAGAAGACTTGCTCCACGCTCTCCAGCAGAAACCTCAAAATGTTTCGGCTCCTGCATCACAGTCCTGAACGCGATCGCAGCAGTTTTTGCTTCCCAGCTTCAATGCGATCTCCGGTTAAAGAACCATAATGTGTAATGGTTTTTTAACCAGCTTTGATATTTGCTATAAGTTGCTATAAACAATACTCTGCACAGTTTTTCTGAAACCCTTGATTTTGCGTGCGCTTCGCACACGCAAAATCAAGGGTTTCAGAAAAACCGTCCGAACTAATGTATAAAAAAACATTTGGGTTGAGCTTACTTATACCGGTTCAATATGAAGCTGCACAGGCAGAATGTAGATAAGGTCCAGCTTATGTTGAAATTGAGATTGGAAAGGCTTACATCACCTTTGAGCCTTAGCCTGAGGCAATCTCACAAATCATTTCGGACTGTGACAGCCCGATAAAGACTGATGTAAGTATGAAGATAAGTATGAGCGAGGCCGATCATCAGGTCTGTAATACGTTGCAATTTATCTCATCCTGATCCTATGCAGCTCACAGCAAACGAGGCGGGACAACAAGCACTTGCTTTTCTCCTGGACGCCTGGAGCCTTTCGCTTGAGTATCAAGAATGGTTTACCATTCGCAGCGCTCGCCCCCTAGGAGAGGACTGGTACGTTGTCGAAATTGGCTTTGAAGGTTTACCCGATGAGTGGATTATTCAGGTGTATGACTCCGGCGAATGCGAACCGTCCTACACCTTCCGCTCCCCAATCCTTCCTTCCAATGGCTACACCGATCTGGACAGCATTCCCGAAAATCTAGCAGATGTGCTGATTGCTGAACGCAACGCTCGTTAAAGAGATGATTTTACAGGCAAGATCTACTATCAAAATCGAGCTCTCAAAAGCTATTTGAAAAGATTGATTTTCTGTGCCCTTCAATCACGAAAATTGGTCTTGTCAAAAGAATATTGTTGGAATGAATTACGACAAAAAGAAAGAGTTTTAGATATTTTTTTAGGCTAGGGAAACCTACAGTAAGGAGTATAGCCGTGAAGGTGTGCTATGTCTGTTCTCCAGAAGGGACAACTGACAGCCTGGAAAGATGCAAAGGGTTTTGGATTTATTCGCCCTGCTGATGGCAGCCAGGATGTTTTTCTGCATATTTCTGAATTAAAAGATTCAACACGTCGACCGCAAGTTGGAGACGTCATCTATTACTATTCAACGCTTCAAGAAGGTAAGCTTCGTGCACAAAATGCCTTTATTCAAGGGGCACGGTGTAAGCCGTCTCCAGAATCTTCTCGACACCCGCCTAAATTCTCTTTTCCTGTAGTCGAGCTCTTGCTGCTTTCCATTCTGCCGCTGGCGGGGTCCCTACATTTTGCCTGGTTGACCATGAACATGTTGCCCCTCCTGCTCTATCCCGGAATGAGCTTGTTAACCTTTGCCTGCTATGCCAACGATAAATCCTCTGCCAAACGAAGAACCCGGAGAATTCCAGAAAGAACATTGCATGTTCTAGAATTCGCGGGTGGATGGGTAGGAGGCTTCGTTGCCCAGCGAAAACTTCGCCATAAAAGCAGAAAAGAGTCCTATCAGATTGAATTTTGGGCCATTGTTATCCTTCACCAACTCTTTTGGATTGTGTGGTTAGGTTGGGCACTTTCCGGCCGGTTTGAAGTCAGTTAAATCAACATTTCTGCGTTCTCATTTTGGCATCCAACCCGAAAACCGCTCGCTCCACGCGAGCAGTTCGGGCTTCAACGCCAAGAGTTCGTGCCCGTAAGGCACGAACTCTTGGCGTTGAAGCCCACAATGAGAATTGCTGGAAAGGGTTATAGCTATGTAGGGTGTATCCCACTTTTGTAAAAGTGGGATACACCCGCTATATATAGGTGTCAGAAAATTGCTGTAGCCTGGAAAAGGCTTATTTTCAACAGGAGTGATGAAATTTGTCAATCGTTCGAGTACGGCAGCACGTAAACCCTCTTAGTCAGAAATATCAGACTCCGATTCAGCCACCGAATTGGTCACAAATCTATGCCTCGCCCCAACAGCCGCTGCTGCTTGACATTGGTTGTGCACGGGGTAGCTTCCTTTTAGAAATGGCGGCCCAACAACCTGACTGGAACTTCCTGGGGCTGGAAATTCGTGAACCTTTGGTTATCCGGGCTAACGATGCATGTCAAGAAGCCGGTCTGAAAAACTTGCATTACCTCTTTTGCAACGCCAATAATGCTCTACACCCCCTACTAAGTTCACTACCAGTCGGGGTGTTCCAAAAGGTCGCTGTACAGTTTCCTGACCCCTGGTTTAAAAAGCGCCACCAGAAGCGCCGAGTTATTCAACCTGAAGTTGTGGGGGCGATCGCCCAATTCCTCATCCCCAGCGGCGAAGTCTTTTTACAATCTGATGTGGAGGAAGTGTTACTGGAAATGGGCGATCGCTTCCACGAACACCCCATCTTCCAGCGCGAGACCGGCATTCCTGAACAAACTCCCAACCCATTTCCAGTCATGACCGAACGAGAAATATTCACATTGGAGCAAGATAAGCCTGTCTATCGAATGCGGTTTCGTAAGAAGGCAGAGGGGTAGGCCATAGAAGGTAGAAGGCCAAGGGCGAAGCATTCAGAGCAAACATTTCACGATTGTCTAAAGGTTTATTCCGAATGCTTTGCCTCACACAGCCCATCCGTTTCTGTTATTGGATTGACGAGGCATCCGAGTCCCGAACTGCTGCCGGAATGTTTCTGTTTTCTGACGCAGGAAGGGATCAAGCCGATCAAGAATGGCCTGGGCGATCGCCTCCGGCACCCCATAAAACGCCTCGGCAACACCGCCCGTAATGCAGGTTAACGTATCGCTATCCCCACCTAGAGATACTGCATTACGCAGGGCATCCTCGAAATCCGTTGCTTCCAGAAATGCAATCAGCGCTTCGGGGACGGTTTCCTGGCACGATTCATTAAACCGATACACCGGACGAATGTCATCCAGCTTACGGCTCAGGTCGTAACCAAAAATTGTTTCAACATGAACCTTGATGTCTGCTTTAGACGCCCCCTGGCGTGCTAGGAAAATGGCAGTTGCAGTTGCTTGTGCCCCTTTAATTCCTTCAGGATGGTTGTGGGTAACGGCAGCACTTCGCTCTGCCTCGTGTAGCACCGCCTCCAGGGTATCTAGAGCAAACCCGATGGGGCTGACCCGCATCGCTGAGCCATTTCCCCAACTGTTGTAGGGTTCGGGTGTGCTGGAGGCCGCCCATTGAGCAAAGCGAGCACCATAGCTGCCACAGGGGTTGGGATAGCGTTGGTAATACTGCTTGAAGGCAGTGACATAGTCCACGCCTGTGAGCAGCGCATCTGCAACGGCAACCGTCAGGATCGTGTCATCCGTAAAGGTGGAGGTCGCCTGGAGAAGCGAAAAGTCTTTGGAACGGTAATTATTAAATTCATAAACGGAGCCAACAACGTCTCCGGCGATCGCCCCTAACATGCTTGCTGTCCCCGCCAGAAAAGAAGCAGACCCACCAGTATAGAGGGCAATACAATTAAAGTAACCACCACTGGAGCACCGCTTGGCCAGGTAACCAGGGGGGCTCCATAACGAATGGCGATTGCCAAAAGGGCAGAAATTCCTACCACTTTGCCAATCATCCTAATGTCTTCTGTCATAAAAAAAATTGAGCTTCAAACGTTCCAGCATTCTATCGCCATTTGTTCAGGCCGTTTTTTGAAAGAGCCAAATTCAGCAGTTTGAACCAGCAATTCTCATTTTGAAATCAGGCCCGAAAACCGCGCGCCTTTGGCGCGCGGTTTTCGGGTATCAAAGCCAAGAGTTCACGCCCCTAGGGCGTGAACTCTTGGCTTTGATACCCATACTGAGAATTGCTGAGTTTGAATGAAGGGCGTTTTCGAATGTCACGCCATATGCGGCGCTCGAAAACGCCCTTCTTGGCGTGTGCTGCGCACATGCCAAAATGGACACTTCAGCTTGCCCAAACTGAGCCTATATTGGCATTCGAAGAAAATTAGCCTAAAGAAAAACACCCCTCTCGGGGTGTTGAGTTCGCTACATCCACAAAACTATAGGCAGAGACTTTAGGGAAAACTTCAAAATCTCTCAAGAGATTTACTGTACCCAGGCCCCGCGATATTTCATCCGGGGTTTGGCTGTTTCACTGGGGGCATTGTTAAGCCGGTGAGCTTTCAACGCCGCTCCCCGATATTGGCCAATAACATCACCTTCAGAAAATTCCACTCCTGTGTCTGGAGCACTGTAAGCCGCGCCGCGATAGTGAAGTTCCATAGTCACCTCTTAAGAAACGAAAACAAATCCTTGGGAACCAACCTGGATGAAGAGAGGACAACGACTCATTGTAGAAAAGCAGGACCAAAAGGGCTTACTACAGATGACGAGCCAGGCTTTAGGCAAGAAAGAAAAATGCTTTCTGTATTTAATGTTACCGTTTTGCCAATTTTTGTCAAATGAATTTCTGTAAAGTTGGGCTCGGCTGAATCTTAGTGTCGCCATGGGGCCGCAATTGGGCAGAACCGAAAACTAAGAGTTGTGTAAATTCTTTAGAAAATCTCTCTTGCCGGATTGAGAGAACTTGTGAATAATAAGTTCAAATGTACTATTTGTGATGCAAGATAGTTCAGGTTGAGCATATAAGGGGTTTAAGATGCACCCAAGTCCTTGCTTTTCTACAGAACTGGTTGATGGATGTTGTCTAGGACGGCTTCATGTCCCCTTTTCTGAGATTGCCGATTGGCTCAATTTTTTGATCATGCCGCACTATCAGGTCGACATCTTGGCCGTGGAACAAGCTGTCGATCACATTAGTATTTCCTTTCAGGCCAATGAAGGGGTTTATCTTTATCTCGAACGTTTCCTGAATGCCTCATCCGACATGGCACTTGCCTCGTAGTTTTTTGACTCTGGCCTAAAAAGAAAGGTGCGTGGAACCAAAAGCTCCATGCACCTTTCCTTACTGGCTGGGGTTGTAATCGTTCAGCGTCCTACTTCCATGCTGGGAAAGAATTGGGTGGGGCTTTCGGCTACCCAGCCTAGGCTAGAGTTAGAGCGAACCTCAAAATGCAGGTGAGGAGTGGAGGCATCCCCCGTTTGCCCGACCGTACCCAGGCGATCGCCTCTTCTAACCGTTTGTCCCACTGCAACATCAATCGTCGCCAGTTGGGCATAGCGGGTTTGTAGTCCGCCTGCATGATTGAGCACCACTAAATTGCCATAGTTCCCCTGGGTTGAGGCGAAGGCGACGGTGCCATCTTGGGCGGCCAACACTGGGGTTCCTGCAGCCGCCTGTAAATCTACCCCACTGTGGAAGGCCATCTGACTGGTCAAGAAATTAACTTGCCAACCGTAACCTGTGACGACCTCCGCCTCATTGGGCAGCGGGTAGCGGGACAACGTTGGGTTAGATTCAACCACCTGAGCTACAGGTGTCGGAGCCCAGTTGATCCCTGGAATGAAAACAACCCTGGGGGCGTTTTGGGTACAGCCATTCACCTCAAAGAGGACATCCGCTCGTACCCCGTAAGCTGCTGCTACGTCCCGCCAGGTGCTTCCTGCTGGAACTTCTACGCGGATGCCGTTGTAGGGAGGAATCACAATTTCTGTCCCGACCGGGGCGTTGCCGTTGCGCAGAACAGGGTTGAAACCCATCAGTGTTGCGGGAATCAGATCGTACTGCTGAGCCAGAGAGGTCAGAGTTTCTCCGGTGGCAATGCGGTGGCGGCGCAGACGAGAGAGTGCGGCTTCTGGGCAAAGAGCGCCGTTCGGTGAAGAAGCTTGGGCGACTCGTTGGGAGCCGGGTATGGCTATTGCCTCCAGTGGCAGTGCCAGCAGCCCAGTCCCTAAGGTAACCAGACCGAATGCAAGTGAAACAAACCGGGGAAGCAAAGTCATAGATCGTTCAGAGGTGAGTCAGAATAGACGGGGGCCACAATTAAACCAGGTGAGCTATGGGCTAGCGCTCCTGGTTATGAGTTAGATCACTCCAAACTATGGACCGAACCATCAGGAAAAGAAGGATGTTCGTTACCATTAGGAGGAAACTATCTTGGGGAAGTAAAAGCTCTTCTGTAGAGCTACCTCAATGGTTTCAGTCTAGCGGACCCTTCTACAAACCGTGATTAGAAGCAAACGTTCAATTTATCCGCAACTTTATCCACCCCTTCCATTGCTTTATGAAACAAGTGGCACTATACCTGACCCTTCTTTCCGCGGGTATCGCAACTGGATTGGTAGGTGGATATCGGCTTTACGCGCTGCGACAACCAGAACAGCCTATGGCTCTAAGCCCAAAGCCAGTAGCACGCGCTATTACGAGCCAGACTGATATAACGCTGCCATCGTTGCCAGCTGCATCTGCTCCACAAAGCCGCAATTTTATAGCGGAGGCTGTAGAACGGGTTGGCCCGGCTGTGGTGCGGATTGACTCCTCACGTAAGGTTGGCGGCAACGGACCGGGTGAACTTGAAAACCCCTTTTTCCGCCGCTTTTTCGGGGAGCAGGAGATGCCCATGCCCGAGCGGATTGAACAGGGCACTGGTTCAGGCTTCATTGTTAGCAAAGAAGGCCACATCATCACCAATGCCCATGTGGTGCAAGGGGCTGATAAGGTGCAGGTAACGCTGAAGGATGGACGGGTGCTGGAAGGCCAAGTGGTTGGGGTTGACCCGGTGACGGATGTGGCGGCAGTAAAAATTGATGCGACAAATCTTCCAACCGTGACCCTGGGTAGCTCCGAAGCGCTGATTCCGGGGCAGTGGGCGATCGCCATCGGCAACCCTTTGGGCCTCGACAATACCGTCACTGCGGGCATTATCAGCGCCACAGGTCGCAGTAGCTCTCAGGTAGGGGTGCCCGATCGCCGCGTGCGGTTCATTCAGACTGACGCGGCCATCAACCCTGGTAATTCGGGAGGACCGCTACTGAATGACCGGGGTGAAGTCATTGGAATTAACACGGCCATTCGGGCCAACGCTCAGGGATTGGGGTTTGCCATTCCCATCGAAACGGCCCAGCGTATTTCAGAGCAGCTCTTTTCTAACGGCAATGCCCAGCATCCCTATTTAGGGATACAAATGATTGATTTGACTCCCGACATCAAGCGCCGCGTGGCAGAGGAAACTGAGATTACCGCCAAGATTGAAGTGGATGAAGGCGTGCTGATTGTACAAGTGATGGAGCAAACACCAGCTCAGGAAGCCGGGCTCCAAGCGGGAGATGTAATTGTAAAGATTAATGGGGTCGACGTAAAAACCTCAACAGAGGTTCAGGAACAGGTGGAAAGCGTACGAGTGGGCGATCGCCTTCAGCTAGAAGTAAACCGAGAAGGCCGAGTTCTCTCGATTACAGTACGGCCTACGGCCTTCCCAGTGGATCAGATGGGTTAGAGCTTAGGAGATTTCCAACAATGAAATTACCCCCAGGATGTTGGTGCTTTGCCCGCGAAGCGGGCAAAGCACCAACATCCTGGGTAGATTCTTATGCAGAAACCTCCTTAGAGCCCGTTTCCGTTACATTTTTCGTGGGCTCTGTGCCCAAATTAACCCTTGACCTAATTTAGTCAGGACGATTGTCATCATCATCGCGAAGGGAAAAGGAACTAGCCATGCTAGATTCCAACTCCATTCGCTGTTCCATCCGTCGCAGAAAGTATCCAGTCATCATGGCCGAAGCCAACAGCCCTGCAAGATTTTCTCGGTCGGTGGTGATTTGCATGTTGAAGGCTTCCGACGGAAGCATTCCCACCAATCCCTGTACGTTTTGGGAGATGATTTCCTTGATTTCAGGGCTGACCGAGCGGGCGACTCGTCCTAGCATTTCTGGAGATTGGTGCTGGAGGTATTGCAGCAGTTGGTTGGCCTGCCGCTCCTCCCTGCTGCCGCTCGCAAAGAATTCTGTTCCGTCAGAGTTAAAGATCATAAGGTAAATCTGACCCAAGACATATTTCTAATTGGATCCATTGTTACATTTATGTTCACAACTATGCACAGAACGTGCATGGGAAAATTTGCGGATACCTGGAGGAAACACTGGGAAAGCGGTTTCTGGGGCATAAGGTTGAAGGGGCACGTGTTCAGCGCCTATCTCGCTAACCTTAGACCTGATTTTTCTCAGGGTAATTACGGCAAAGATTGATGACAATTTTTAGCAGTCCTGTTCTTTTCCCGTTGAAAATCCTGAGGAATCGCGTTTGAGTAGTGATAGAGGTTTGTAGATGCAGAATTAAATGTCATGGGTATGGCTGCATGACTGAGGCAGGGGTTCAATCCAATCGGGAATGGTGGGCACAACGATGGGTCGATGTGTTGGAATCCTTTGGCTGGGTGCGACGCCTAGCCCGAGCCCGCAACTATGCCCGGGAAGGCCACGTACTGAAAATTGAGTTTCGGGGTTACAAGGTGCATGCGCTGGTGCAGGGGACCGCCCCAGAACCCTACAAGGTGGTGCTTCACCTGGATTCCTTCGACGACGAACAGTGGGGATATATTATCGAATCACTCTCTCAGCAAGCGTTTTATACGGCAAAGCTGTTGGCTGGGGAAATGCCTCACAATATTGAAGACGTGTTTACGGCCAACGGGTTAAGTTTGTTTCCCTTTACAAAATTTGATATTCATAGCCGTTGCACCTGTCCGGATCCGGCGAACCCCTGTAAGCACATCGGTGCGGTCTACTATACCTTGGGCGATCGCTTTAGCGAAGATCCTTTTGTTCTGTTTCAACTGCGAGGGCGTACCAAAGAGCAACTGCTGAGCGCTTTACGAGAGCTGCGCCAGGGGCAGAGCGCAGATACAGCGGAACCTGAAACGGCTTCGACCCAGTCTCTACCTGAAATGGATCTGGCTCAGTTCTGGCAATATCACCATCAACTTGAGCCTTCCCTGGTTGTTATTGCTCCCAACCCAGGAAGCGAAACAGTTCTAGATTTATTGGGTACATTACCTTTAACGCCAGAGTTGTTAGGGACTGTTAGCGGTGTTTCGCCACAGGTTGTCATGAGCTACCTCAAAACGATTTACGAGCGAGTGAGCCAGGAAGCGGTAATCCAGGCTATGACCTCAGGGAGCTAAGCCATTGGTGGCGCTGAGCGGGTGTGTTCTGTCTTGGAGGGGTATGTCTGCATCTTCGGCGTAGACGGGATTGTTGGACAGATTGAACGTGGATTACTGTCGAACTCAGGAATAGGATGGCTCAAGTCTCTACCATAGGTGAGGATGAGTTCGCTGCATTTCCTCCCTTATATGGGTGGGTGTCGGTGTACGGAACCGGGGCGGATGTAATCGCTCAGATGCAGCAGGGGGTGGAATGTATTCTGGTGGGGGAGCCCAAGGGGTTGCTCGGGTTAATTACTGCAGCGGATATGCTGCGGGCAATAGCTGGAGGGCAGGAAGCCAACAGTCTTTCTGTGCGATCGCTGATGCAGGTTTCAGTCCCAACCCTGCCATGGGAGCAACGACTGAATATTCCTTTACTGGTAACCCTCTTTCGACAAAACCGGGTGCAATACTTGCCCGTGATTGCCGCTGACGGCACAGTGCTGGAGGTGTTGACCCCTGCGGATGTTCTAGGTGAAGTGAGCCTTGAGCAGCAGTGGAAGGTGGAGGGTGCTTCCCTGGAAGATGCCTCCGATTCAGTTAGCTTGAGGCAGGAGAACACGACGCTACAACGGCCATGGCTGCGTGTCTTGGAGGAGCCTGCCCTGGAGGATTATGGGCACCGGGAAGAGTTTTTGGGGTTGACCCCCGACTTTTCTTCAAAATTCCTCTGCTCGCTGGCATTGCATTACTCTAGACAAGCGGTTGAACGCTCGCCCAATGCGATTTTTCTCATTGATTTGGATGGGAATGTGCTGTTCTGGAATGCAGCCTGTGAATCGTTACTTGGCTACAGTTCCGATATTTGCGGTCAACCAGTCTGGTCATTGCTGGCCCACACCATGGATCAGTCGGCCATTACTGAACGAATCAGGGCTGCGCTTAATGGCAAAGCGGTGACAGATCTGGAAATGACGTACCGCCGTTCAGATGGCACGGCATTGCATACGTTGTCGCGGATCTTTGCCATTTTTGACTCTCAGGGAAAAGCGATCGCCTGTATTTTTGCCAATACCGACATCTCCAAACAAAAACAGACTGAGGAACATCTCCGGCAGTGCGAGCAAACCCTCATCCGGACCCAACGACTCGCCCAAATTGGCGATTGGTCTCTGGATTTGACTTCTCGGCAACTGACTGCTTCCCAAGAAACGCTGCGGATTTTAGGGTTGCCCCATCAAGCTGTCACGTTTTCCTTTGAAACTTTGGTACAGCGAGTACATCCCCAGGATCAGGCCACTCTGCAAGCCTGGATTGAGGAGGCGATCGGCTTTGCCTCTCCCTGTAACCTGGAGTTTCGGTTGTTGTTGCCGGACGGCTCGGTGAGCCATGCTGTGATGAACGGCCAACTCGTGCAGGGTAACTCCTCACAACCCCGGTATCTTTTTGGCACCCTACAGGATATTACGACCCGCAAAGAAATTGAATATCTACAACAGAAGCAAGCCCATCGTCATCAGGTCATGTTGCATGTTACCCAGCGCATCCGGCAGTCTCTCGAGCTGGATGACGTGTTGCAGACTACGGTGGATGAAGTACGGGACTTATTTCAGGCCGATCGGGTAATTGTGTACCGCTTTGAGCCGAACTGGAGTGGCATTTTTCGGGTGGAGTCGGTGTTGCGGCCTGAATATAGCATTCTGTCGCAGACCTACGATGACCCTTGCTTCCGCGTATCGTATGTAGAGCAATACCGACAGGGCCGCTGCTCTGGTATTCAGGATGTAGAACTGGCTGCGATCGCCCCCTGCCATCGGCAACTTTTACGACAGTTCAACGTTCGAGCCAATTTGGTAGTCCCCATTCTGGCTGGGCAAGAGTTGTGGGGGTTGCTGATTGTCCATCAGTGTCAGGCTCCCCGGCAGTGGCAAGCCTGGGAACAGGAGTTTCTGCAACAACTGGGCATTCAAGTGGGCATTGCCGTTCAGCAGTCGGAACTCTATGCCTGGGCACAGCGGCTGAATGTGGAACTAGAAACCATGGTGCAGCAACGCACTGAGCGGTTGCAACAGGCCAATGCTTTTGAGGCTCTCCTGAAAGGCATCACCGACAAGGTGCGGGATAGTCTGGATGAGCAGCAGATTCTCCAAAAAGTGGTGCGAGAGCTAACGACAGAGCTGCGCATTAGCTCCTGTGATACCAGTGTGTATGACCTGGAGCGGCAGACTTCTACCATCCAATACGAGTACCTGGCGGAGGGGGGACCCTCTGCCCGTGCGCCTGTCATTTACCTGCAAGACTTCCCCGAAATTTATGCTCAACTGATGCAGGGCAGAACGGTGCATTTTTGCTGGAGGGCTCTTGATAATGAGCCGCTGGCAAACCTGTATGACGGAGAACGGCATTACAGTGTGTTGGCCTGCCCCTTAATTGATAGCCACATTGTGATGGGAGACCTATGGCTGTACCGAGCGGGGCCGGAACCGTTTGACGAACTGGAGGTTCGCCTGGTGGAGCAGATTGCTAATCAGTGTGCGATCGCCATTCGCCAAGCCCGCCTTTATGAAGCAGCCCAGGCTCAGGTGAAGGATCTGGCTCACCTCAATCGGTTGAAGGATGAGTTTCTCAGTAGTGTGTCCCATGAGTTGCGGACGCCGATGGCGAACGTCAAAATGGCGACCGAAATGCTCGAAGTCAAGCTCATGGAGATGGGGCTTTTGCAGGGAGGCCAGTCTCCCAGCTTTCTGCGGTATTTCCAAATTTTGAAGGATGAATGCCACCGCGAGCTGAAGCTGATTAATGACTTGCTGGATCTATCGCGCCTGGATGCCGAGTCTGAGCCCCTGCTGCTCACTACGATGGATTTGGGAGATTGGCTGCATCATCTGTCAGAACCGTTTATCGAGCGCACTCGTGCCCGCTCCCAAACGCTCACCGTTGATATCCCTGCGGCACTGCCGCCGCTGACCTGTGACTTTATGTATCTGGGGCGGATTGTGGGGGAGTTGCTAAACAATGCGTGTAAGTACACGCCCATTCAGGGGGAGATCCAGATAGCCGTTTTTTCACGGTCTGATTTCTTACAAATCCAGGTCTGCAATTCGGGTATCGAAATTCCGGCAGAGGAGCAGGAGCGAATTTTTGAGCGGTTCTATCGAATTCCTTCCAATGACCCCTGGTTGCATGAGGGGACGGGACTCGGGTTGGCGCTGGTACAGAAGCTGGCAGAGCAGTTAGGTGGGACGGTAACAGTCGATAGCCGGGATGGGTGGACCATGTTTACGGTGTACTTGTTTCCGAAGTTGTTAGCGATCGCAGCAGATTCTCAGGCTGAGTTGTAGAGTACTTTTCTAGATACCCTCCATAAAGAGCTTTGCAGAGTCAGCTTTGCACCAGACCAGGCTCCCAGTTTTTACAACAATAGGAGCCTGGTTCTATCAATTCGCTTTAAAGGGCTCTAAATCAGCCCAAAGTGGTTCAGCCCTTCCAGGATGCCTGCGGCGTAAGAAGCTTGGGCTAAGTAACGGTGAGGAGAGGGATTCGCGTGATGCCACTCCAGGAGTTCCTGCATCGCATTACCGACGATAATGCCCCGTTCGTCCTGACGTTCGAAAAAGGCGCGATCGTTCCCGGAGTCGCCGCAGGCTACCGTTGTGTTGGAGGGCACCTGCCAAAGTTCCTGCAGGTAGGACATTGCTAGCCCTTTGTTGGCCTGGATGGGGAGAATATCCAGGTCGAGGCTACCACTATAGATGATGGTGACCGTGAACCCGGCTGCTTTAAGTTGGCGCTCCAGTTCGGGTACGAGGGTAGGAGCGATTTCGGGTGATAAGAAGAAACTGATTTTGAACGGATTTTGTTCACTGGCAGGCTGAGGTGTGAGGTCTGAAAAGTGGGCGGTGATAGCCTGGATGCGATCGCGATCCCATCCCTCTTGTAACCGTTCTGACCAGGGGGTATGGGGCTTCTCCTGCTCACCAATGTAGAGGGCCGTACCTACACCATTGACAACAGCATCCGGGGGAATCAGACCCTTTTCCTGATAGAGGGCTTCGTAAGAGGTGCGCGATCGCCCGGTCGAGTAGACAATTTGAGTACCGTAGGTGTCTCGGTGATGCAGCAATTTCGCATTGAGCTGCTTCATCGCGGCATCGTCTCCGACCAGAGTATTGTCCAGATCGGTAATAAATAGAAATTGGGCCATAGTTAATACTCCGGTTCATTTGGTTGCGGCAAAGAGAGAGCTTGGTGTTGAGCCCACGGTTCTCTCTTTGCCGCAACCAAATTGAACAGACTCAGATCTTGCAGAACCCTGAACGGAGATTTTTCTGCCACTTCGCAACAGAAAAATCTCCACTCGGAGCTTTGGTTTGATCAAGGTACAAGCGAGCATAACTATCGACGTTATAAATAACACTCGTTATCATACTGGACTGACCTGAATTTCCAATATTTCCGATATTTCTAAGAGGTAATTTAAAGAAGTTTGACAGGGTGGATTTTTATGAACTATGTGCACAAAAAATCAACTTTTCAAATAGCCTCCACGCTTCGCCTCTCTATCAAATGGATTATATCGAGCGATAGAGCCTGACGAATTGCATACAAAACTATCTCCGTCTAGAAGCGAATTTTAAGCAAAAAATACTACCCATTCCCAATATCGTGCGTTAGCCTAGCCCTAGCAAAATTACCCGGTGATGCCTATGTTTGAACCGCTGCACGCCGTTCTAGAAAGTTCTGAAAAAACTGCTCTACGAGAGTTTTTATACCAGCTCCACCAGGGAGATAAGCGCTACTACCTGCGGAATGAAGTTCTGCTGGCATTTCATCAATTTTGCAATGGGCATACGGCTCAGAAATCTTCTCAAGGCAACGAGCTGGACTGCAATCAACTAGAGCTTTTAAATCATTTGATTCAAAAAATTCAGGAAGTTATTTTTGAAAATCATACAGCCTGCATAATTGTTCGGCCAGGAATTGCTTCTGAAGAAGCTTACTGGCTTTTTGAGGATGGAACTGCGGAGCAGACAGCCCCGAAAGAACTATTGGAATTGCGCGATCGCCTCGTCAATCACTACCATCCCGACGAGGGCGATTTATTAGAAATTGATGTGCAATCGTTTTACGATTACTCTCCTCTCATTCGCGACCCTAAAAATATTGGTCGAGGAGTGGAATTTCTAAATCGCTACTTGTCGAGTAAGCTGTTTCAGTACTCACAGCAATGGCAACAAGTCCTCTTTCAATTTCTGCAATTACACTCCCATCAAGGGATGCAGTTGCTATTAAATCAGCGTGTAGAATCACCCACTCATCTTTCCGCGCAGGTTAAAAGAGCCCTCGAATTTTTGAAGCGCTATCAACCTGACGAATCCTACTCGAAATTTCGGTTTGATCTGCAATCCTTAGGGTTTGAGCCAGGTTGGGGTAATACTGTGGGACGGGTATGCGAGTCCCTTGAGTTGCTGGATGAACTACTCGATTCCCCAGATCCAAAAGCGCTGGAATCGTTCCTTTCCCGCATTCCAATGATCTTTCGGATTGTGCTGGTTTCGGTGCATGGTTGGTTTGGGCAGGAGGGCGTACTGGGACGACCTGATACTGGCGGCCAGGTTGTTTATGTGCTGGATCAAGCCCGTAGCCTGGAAAAGCAACTGAAGGAAGATATGGAGCTGGCGGGGCTGACCCCAGATGAGGCCCTGCCGAAGGTGATCATCCTGTCCCGCCTAATTCCTAACAGCGATGGAACACGTTGCGATCAACCTCGTGAAAAGGTACATGGTACCGACAATGTCTGGATTGTGCGGGTGCCCTTCCGCGACTTCAACCCCAACCTGT
The DNA here is from genome assembly GCF_039962325.1 of Leptolyngbya sp. PL-A3. Classification (NCBI taxonomy): domain Bacteria; kingdom Bacillati; phylum Cyanobacteriota; class Cyanophyceae; order Leptolyngbyales; family Leptolyngbyaceae; genus Leptolyngbya; species Leptolyngbya sp. PL-A3. Next base: position 70,856 of record NZ_JAMPLB010000024.1, on the reverse strand, counting down.
CACAAAACTGGATTTCCCGCTTTGAAATCTGGAGCTTCCTGGAAACCTTCGCGGTCGATTCTGAGAAGGTACTGCTGGCAGAGTTCCAGGGACGGCCTGATCTCATTCTGGGTAACTACACCGACGGTAACCTGGTGGCCTTTCTACTATCCCGCCGCTTGAAGGTAACCAACGGCATCATCGCCCATGCCCTAGAAAAATCGAAGTACCTGTTCAGCAACCTGTACTGGCAGGAAATGGAGGATCAGTATCACTTCTCCCTGCAATTTACAGCGGATCTGATCGCCATGAACGCGGCAGATTTCGTCATCAGCAGCACCTACCAGGAAATTGTGGGAACCGCAGAAACCCGTGGTCAGTATGAGTCTTACCGCACGTTTACCATGCCTGACTTGTACCACGTTATGCATGGGGTGCAGTTGGCGAGCCCGAAGTTCAACGTGGTGCCGCCTGGGGTGAATGAGAGTTATTTCTTCCCTTATACGAAGGGGAGCGATCGCCACGCAGGGGAAATCGAACGGCTCACCGAACTGCTGTTTACTCGTCAAGAACCCGACAGCATCGTAGGGCAACTGGACGACCCCAGTAAGCCTCCTATCTTTTCTATGGCCCGACTGGATCGGATTAAAAATCTCACCGGGTTAGTAGAAGCCTTCGGCCAGAGCCCCGAACTACAGGCACGCTGCAATCTGATTATCATTGCGGGCAAAACCCGTACCGAGGAAACCAGCGACGCTGAGGAAGCTGACGAAATCGTCAAAATGCACAACCTGATTCAGCAGCACAACCTCTGGGGTAAAATTCGCTGGCTGGGGGTACGTCTCTCGAAAACTGATTCTGGCGAAGTGTACCGCATTATTGCCGACCACCACGGGGTCTTCGTGCAGCCTGCCCTGTTTGAAGCCTTTGGCCTAACGGTATTGGAGGCCATGATTTCCGGCCTTCCCACCTTTGCGACGGAGTTCGGTGGCCCTCTGGAGATTATTCACAACGGTTCGAATGGGTTCTACATCAACCCCACCCAACCTCAACAGATGGCCGATGTTATGCTCGACTTCTTCTCGAAGTGTGAGCAGCAACCCGACCTCTGGCAACAGGTTTCAGAGCGGGCGATCGATCGCGTCTACTCTACGTACACCTGGCGCATTCATACCAGTAAACTCCTTTCCCTGGCCCGCATCTACGGCTTCTGGGACTACACCTCCCAGGACAACCGCGAGGATCTCCTGCGGTACATGGAAACTCTGTTCCAACTCCTGTTTAAGCCTCGGGCTAAGGCCTTGCTGGAGCAGCAACGGTATCGGTAAGGATTTTTGAGAGTAACTGAGCGGCGCTTTGCGCCGCTCAGTTACGATTAGGAGTTCTGCGATCGCCACTCCCCCTGAATATCCTGAATCGTAAAGAGCGAGTGAAAGGTTAATCCACGTTCCTGATATAGCTCTGCTCCACCCTGCTGGCGATCCACCAGAGCTAAAATGTGCGAAACCTTATAACCGGCTGCTTCCAATCGATCTACGGCTTTGAGGGCAGACTGGCCTGTTGTCACCACATCCTCTAACACCGCCACAGAACTACCCGGGGGAAGCGTGGGGCCTTCAATATAGGCCTGGGTACCGTGGCCCTTTGCTTCCTTGCGTACGATGAGAGCGGTGAGCGATCGCCCCTCATAGGCCGCTGCCACACTGGTTGCTGTGACCAGAGGATCCGCTCCCAGGGTTAAACCGGCAACGGCGATCGCCTCCTCAGGCACCTGGGCTAACAGCAGTCGCCCCACAGCCAGACCTCCCCACGCATGGAGCGTGACCTGTTTGCCATTGATGTAATAGGAGCTGGTCTGCCCAGAGGATAGGGTAAATTCCCCCTCCTTGTAGGCAACCTCAGCGAAGAGGGTGAGCACTTTTTGACGCAGGGTTGGCAGATCCAGGGTTGCCAGGGAAGCAAGGTCAGACATGATTGAGAATTGATTGAAGCCAATGGTGATAGTAGCACTCTGGGCACCCGGATCTTGCAGCGATCGCCATTTTTCGGAGTAACTGCATCCTCCCCGAAGGCAGGACTGACATAACCTCAGCGTGGCCCAAGGGCGTTTTCAAGTGCTGTGCAAGACAGCAATTCTCATTTTGGAATCCAACCCGAAAATAGCCCGCCTTCGGCGGGCTATTTTCGGGCTTCAAAGCTGAGAGTTCGTGCCCGAAGGGCAGGAACTCTCAGCTTTGAAGCTCATACTGAAAATTGCTGTGTGCAAGACGTGACCCTTGAAAACATCCACTTTTGCGTGCGTGTCGCGCCTACAAAGATGAGCACTTCGGCTTATTCCGAAGTGGGGTGATGTAATCCCTGAAAGGGCAGAAAGAGAGGGGATTTCCTCCTGAAGCTAGTTCCAGAGAGCGTTTCCAGTTTTCGAAAATAGGATTGAGTTTGTGGTATCGGATGGGCTTATGTCACCGCTGAAATCTGAAATGCTGGAACCAGCCAAGAATTTAGATCTGGAGGCGATCGCCCACCTGATCAACCAGCGTCTTGTTCAAGCATCGCCAGAGTGCGAATTTTTAACGAAAGCCACTCTGAAAGGAACGTGTCTCTACCTGCGAATTGAGGCTGTGAAGGCACCAGAGCTAAAGGGGGCGATCGCCACTGTTCAATCGGTTCTGGTAGACCTGGCCCTCACCGATATTCGACAAGCTCGTATTTACGGATGGGTGAAAGGCGAAGACTTCCCCGCCTGGCAGGAGGAACTGAAGCTGCCTAAGACATTTTCTAGCGCTCATCACACCTGGTTAGATGCAGTGCGTAACTCACTCCCTAAACTTCCACACCTTGGTAAAACTCATGCCTCACAGCCTGCTACGCCCTCGACTGGCCGGGAAGCCGAGGATGCAGCGACGGCTCAACTTGAGTTAGCACAGGAGGCCCAGACCACATCCTGGTGGGACTCGGTGACAGGGGTGGTATCCGGTGCTGTGGGTACCGTTGGTGAGTTAGCAAATCATAGTGGAAAAGCGATTACCACATCAGTCAGTGGGGCCGCTGAGGCAGTGGGTCATGCAGCCCAGCAAACGGGAAAAGTGGTCAGCGGTACCGTGACTGGCGCGGCAGGGGCCGTTGGTCAAGCCGCTCAGCAAACGGGAAAAGTCCTGGCGAATACGACCCATGGAGCGATGAGTGCGGTGGGATATGCCACGGATACCGTTGGCGAGGTCGTCGACCAGATGGATTGGTTGGTTCCTGTTCTGGATCGGGTGGATATTGTCAAAGCGGAGGAAAGCGTGCGACGGCTTCAGGCCAAGCATCCCAATGAACCGCCTCGAGCGATCGCCCACCGCATCATGATGCAGAAAGCCCTCCTGGTTAGCGGGACTGGGGCTGCCAGTAGCTTTATTCCGGGCATGGTGGCTCTGGATCTGGCGGCGACCACGGTGCTTCAGGCGGAAATGGGATACCAGATCGCAGGAGCCTATGGGTTGGATCTTCGGGACCCGGCTCGGAAAGGGGAAATTTTGGCCATCTTTGGGTTGGCCCTGGGTGGCAGCTATGCGTTGCGGGCCGGGTTGGGCATGATGCGCCTTGTCCCTGTGGCAGGGGCCGTAGTGGGGGCCAGTACGAATGCAGTGGCGCTCTACACCGTGGGGCATGTGGCCTGCCAGTTCTACGAAGCTCGGGCGGAGGATACAGCGCCGAAAACCCTGGTGGATGCGGCTCAGCAGGAACGGGATGCGTATTTGCAGGAGGCGATCGCCCAGCAAATTGCCATGGATCAAATCCTTGCCCACATGGTTCGTGCCAGCGCACCAAACCTAACCTGGCAGGAAACCCTTCCAGAACTGCAACGGCTCAATTTCAGCCCTGTCTCCCTAAAAGTGATTACCGACAATCACAGCCATCCCACTCCCCTGGAAACGCTTTTAGTAGAGATTAATCAGGATTTTGCGGTACCCCTGCTGGCCCAATGCCGGCAGATTGCTGAAGCCGACGGTATCGTTACCGAAGAAGAATCAAAAGTTCTTGACCAGATTACCCAAACCCTGGTGCAGGATAAGGACGTGGAGAATACAACGGAATCTGCCAAGGAGTCAGTGCAGACAGTGAAGCGGGGCTTGTTCAATTTCTGGAAGCGATCGGGTAAGCCGTCTTAAGCAATGCCATAACAGTTACGGCAGGAATGTTTCGCGAAACGTCCCTGCCGTAACTGTTATGGTCAGTGGGATGGGCTATGGCTAATTAGACTCGTTACGGTCGTGGTGGGCGATTGCCTCCCCTTCCAACGGTTCAGTCGGGTGCACAGGATCCGGCAACCGTTGAATACGAATTTGATGGAGACGAGGGCCAACGACGGAGGCCACCGTGATGTCAAGGTTGTTGTACCGCAGGTTTTCACCCTGCGCTGGAATTTTTTGCAATTGGTGAATCATGAACCCACCCAGGGTTTGATAAGCCTCGGTAGTGGGGAGGTCAAGTTCCAGTAACTCGTTGACCTCATCCAGGTTCATCTGAGCCTGCACTAACATCGTGCCATCTTCCAAAATTTGAATGGGAGATTCTTCTGTCGAATTTGGGGACTCTTCGGCGTACCCGATGATCTGCTCCGTGACATCCTCCAACGTCACCAGGCCCGCGGTGCCACCAAATTCATCGGCTACCATCATCAACGTCAGCCCAGATTCCTGCATCAAATGGAGCAACTCGCTCAGTTGTAGATGTTCAGGGACAAAGCGTGTGGGCTGAAGCCAGTTAGAGATGGAGCTATCCAGGGTCGTAAAGGTATCAACCAGGGCACCGACGACATCCTTGAAATAAATCGTGCCAACAACATGGTCTAGCGACTCACCAATAACGGGGTAGCGGGAATAGCCAGCATCATTGACTTGATGGAGGAAATCCCGCAGGGTTGCATCCTGTGGGATGGCCACAATGCTAATGCGAGGAACCATCACTTCCCGGACGGTGACGTCAGCGAACTCCAGGACGTTCGTCAGCAGTTCACGCTCATCCTCCTCCAGTTCAGGAGACGCGCTGGAGGTTTGGATAATCAATTGCAGCTCTTCAGGGGTAACCCGGCTGGACCAGATTTGACCATCGCTGCGGATGCCAAAGAGCCGCAGTAACCAACGGGTGGATTGGTTCAAGACCCAGATAAAGGGGTTAAAGAAGCGAGCGATCGCCAAACTCGGGGGTCCCAAAAAACGGGCCACTTGCTCAGGGTAGAGCAGTGCCAGGGACTTAGGACACAGTTCTCCCAACACAATCTGTAGGTAGGCTACCAGCAAAAAGGCTACCGGAATGGAAACCATGTGCACGATAGTACCGTTCAGGGTTGCCGCCAGGAGAACGGCGACCGTTTTTTCACCAATCCAACCTAAAGCCAGGCTGGAGAGGGTAATACCCAATTGGGCTGTCGACAGCATGCGGTCGATGCTGCGCTGGAGATCCTGCACAGTACGAGCCTGTACATCTCCAGCTGAGGCCAATTGATTAATGCGCGACTGCCGTACCGAGACAATCGAAAACTCGGCGGCTACAAAGAAGGCATTAATGGCAATGAGGAGAAAAACTGACAGCAAGCGTAGGGCGATATCCGTTCCGCTGAGAACAAAGACAGCACCGGGAGGTTCCGCTTGGGCAAGGGCAATCATTATGGAACTGGTTAAATCACGTTGATGGCTACAGGGGGCAAGATCTACTGAAAATAGAAATTACCCCAACAAACCCGTTCTAGAAGGCTCTTAGAGTCTTGAAAAGGGTTAACGTGCGTAGGCATAACCTACGAACAATCAACGCTCAGGATACTCTCTAAACTGCTATACGGGTAAGTGTGACACAGAGGCTTCGGCTCCCTGGGCAGAACTCTGCATTTGGGTCTTCACTTCTTCTAAAATCTTTGACTCGGGAATAATTTCAAAGGCTTTACTTTTGGCTGTATTGCCTCCCTCCTCGCCGACAGTGGTGGGTCGAACATCGGGCTGCGTGACTCCTTTCAGGGCTTCACGGCCCATAGAATACCCCCAGGCGGCACTGACGACACCGGCACCAACCATCAAGGCCAGCAAAATTAATGTCAGGGCAACGGTCGAATTTACTTTCATTCCGTGGTTCCAAATAATTCTGGAGCAATAATGGGGTTGACTACCTGCAACCTCGATCTACAATTAAATCCTAAATTAAAAATTTAGCCAGGGTTGGCCGAGCGGTTTAGGCAGCGAACTCATAATTCGCCTCAGGCAGGTTCAACCCCTGCACCCTGGACTTTCATCAATTCCCGTTGAATCACACCCACATCCGGATCAAGATTTTGCCTGAAGCTTCTACCAGGCAAATCGGGTCCAGATTCGGACATGGCAGTTCAAAAGCTGGTGTTCCTGTAGAGCTGTAAAACTCTTAAGGAAGTTTTATAACCTGAGGGCTTAGGCATTCTTGTTGCATGTGGTGTGCTTAGAACATCACATGCAACAAGAATGCCTAAGCCCTGAGCTGAATGGTGATTTTTATGAGTGTCGGGCGATCGCCAAAATTTTCTCAGCAACAGGGTCATCTACAGGCATCACCGACAATCGGTTGCCACGTCGCACTACCCAGAGTTCATCCTCGCTAAAGGTTTGTCGTAGCTGTTCCAGAGGCACCATTGTGGGGAACTGCTCCAGGAATCGGAGTGTGACAGTTTGCCAGCGGGGATTGTCTTGGGTGGATTTGGGATCGTAATACTCGCTAGCCGGGTCGAACTGAGTGGGATCGGGAACTCCGCTCTGGGCCACGGTCATCAGCCCAACAACGCCAGGGGGTTGAGTGTTGGAGTGGTAAAAGAAGACCCAGTCACCGGGCTCCATCGACCGCATAAAATTGCGAGCCTGATAATTACGAACCCCGTCCCAAAGGGTTTCTTGGTCGCGTTCCAGGTCGTTAATACTGTAGACGTCGGGTTCCGATTTCATCAGCCAATAGCGCATAGAGCGGTCTCAAATGATTTTTGAAAAGGGGGGTGGGCTAGGCCCACCCCCCTTTTCAAAAATCATTTCATAAATCACCAGGCTACGCATAGCGATAGACCTGAAAAATTGAAGAACTGCAGACAGGGTCTGATGTTGCAGGTGTTAGGCCCGGAAAAATCGGGGCTCCTGTGCGATCTTATCCGTTGATCTACGGAGAGAGTCACCACTAAAAAAGAATCCTAATTCTAATTCCAGCGATCCTCGAAGAGGATCTCCGTGCCAATACAGAGATTTTGCTTTATTTCCGCCATCAGTCTTTATCAATTCCATGGTTTTACGGTGGTGCAGAGAAAAGGTAGAACTCCTTTAAAGAGACTGCGGAAAATACGTTGTGGAAAACCCATAGAAAAATCTATGTTTTGAAAAGACAAAAATAAAACACAACCTTAAAACTACTTACGAGAATTTTTCTTCAGCCTCAAGTGGATACGTCGATTATTCTTCGTCTGCTGTATTGAATTGCGGGAATTTTTTGGTAAGGGATTGTACTGAGAGAAGGCACTACAAGTTCTTAGATTTGCGTATATCTTTTGAGGCTGTATCTGTATGCTTCAAGCAAAAGTATTGAAATTTTATTTTTTAGAAGCTGAATACTTAAAACGGCTTTTCAAAGGTCATAACCATTTTCTAAAACGACCGTGTTAACGCCTAAGCAGCGTTTTTTTGAAAGTATGTATTTATTCTAATTCGGGTATTCCTGACGAAATATTTTTAGAATGAACATTCTCATTTGGTAAATGTCCTGTGGTTGATTCAGCTTCATGAAAGCTTTATTAGAAATCTCCAGGAACACCTGGATTTAGTTCAGAGGCTTGAGACTATGAATGCTGAAAATTGGGTTAATCAGAGTGATGTCAGTGCGCTGAGTCTTACCCAGACAAGCAACACAATTGTTCCAAATACAAATGAAACTGGAACAAGTAGTAGTAGTGGATTGGATTCAACTTGGAACCAACCATTAGCTCCTTTGGGTGTGTCTTCAACGATGGGAGATACATCATTAGAACAGCTGAATTCCACTGCTATGAGTGCTGAAACACTCACAGTCGCTTCCCCGTCTACTGGCAGTCAGTTGTTATTAGGAAATACCGAAAACACTCAATTGCTTAGCAGCGGTACTCAGGATGCATTAACCCAACAAACAAGCACCAGCAGCGCTCGCCTTCGCAGCGAGAGTACCTTACGGACGTTTGCCGCGACGACGGCCTTAGCCGCTCCCAGCCCCATTCGGGTTGAAGCAGAAAACATGCAGCTAAATACCTATCGCATTGAGTCCAGTACTTTGGCTTCGGGGGGGCGTCTGGTTGGCTTGAAGGGAGTCGCTACCAATGAAGTAGGAACGGCTTCAAGCAACTTCCAGGGAGCCTCGGGTACCTACAATATCAAGATTGGGTACTTTGACGAGAATGATGGGGCAGCCCGGATTGAAACCCGCGTCGGCGGCAGCATGGTGGCAACGACTACCCTGAATCAACAGCTGGGCAGCAACGCGATGACTAGTGGCAACCGGGTCGAGCGGATTGTTGCCAGTGGAGTAACAGTTCAGCAGGGCGATCGCATTGAGCTGCGTGGGTTAGAAAACAGCGAAGAACACGCCCGCGTTGACTATGTTGAATTTATCCCGGTGAGCGCACCCCCAGCTGATACTACGGCTCCAACGGCGGCTCTGACAGCATCCAACATAACCGCTGCTAGCTCTAACAGCAAAACCTTTACCGTCGCCTATAGCGACAATGCGGGCATTGATGCTTCGACGATTGATAATGCCGATGTCCGCGTAACCGGCCCCAATGGATTTAGCCAAACCGCGACCCTGGTTAGTGTCAATAGCACGACCGATGGTACTCCCCGCACGGCGACCTACCAGGTCAATGCGCCGGGTGGAAGCTGGGACAGTGCAGACAACGGAACCTACTCGGTCGCGATGCAAACCGGAGCTGTAAATGACACCAGCGACAATAGCGTCGCGGCGGGTAGCCTCGGCTCCTTCGATGTCGCTATTCCCACGTCCGGTGGCGGTGGTGCTATTACGCCGCCTCCAGCTCCTAGCCCCCTGGCCCCTCCCGCAGGATTTGGTGCCACTGGAACGAGCAGCGGACGAATTCTCTACGTGTCTACTACGGGGAACGATAACAACTCGGGTATTAGTGCAACATCTGCCTTCCGCACAGCCTCCAAAGCACTCTCAATGGTTCGCCCCGGTGAAACTATTGTCTTTGCCGCTGGTAACTACCCATCGCTGACCATTAGCGGCAAAAATGGAACCGCCAGCGCACCCATCACGATTAAGACCTCTGGTGCTGCGGTCTTTAGTTCAGGCAGCTATAGCTCAGGGGCAGGCGTTTCCATTCGAGATAGCTCCAATATTATTCTGGATGGCGTGGTAGCGAAGCGATCGCTCTTCGGCATCATGGGTGAGCGCATCACCAACACAACTATCCGTAACTCTGAAGTGTATGACATCGGCCAGGAAGGGATTCACGTTCGTGCTCAATCCAGCTATGTTCTGATTGCCCAGAACAAGATCCATGACACGGGTATGCGGGGCGGTACCTATGCCAATTACGGTGAAGGCGTCTATGTGGGCTTCGGTGCTGCGGGTGGCGAAAATGACGGAACTCACCACGTGGCGGTGCATAGAAACGAAATCTATCGCACCAGTGTGGAGGCGATCGACCTGAAGCGAGGGTTGCACAACATCATTGCCGAGTACAACAACATCCACGACATCAATACCAAAGTTCGAGCCATCATCAACGTCATGGATGGCCCAACGGGTACAGAGTACGGCTATGTGGTGCGGGGCAATACCATTCGCAATATTTCCGGTGAAACGTATAACAGTGATGGCGTTGGGATCCGGATCTTTGGGGGCGGCGTCGATGTTTACAACAACGTCATCTCCAACGCGGAGGATGCCGGAATCCGTAACCAGGCCAGTGTCGGCGGGCCTGTTCGGATCTACAACAACACTGTCTTTAACGGTGGCACCCGCGGCAATATCGTAGATGACACCGGGAAGGCTGATATCCGCAACAACATTGGTTCTACGAAAGCGGGGAATATTGCCTCCACTGCCTCTCTGTTCATGAATGCCACGGGCGGTGATCTCCGTCTGAGTTCGTCAGCCACGGCTGCCATTAACAAGGGGACTAGCATCAGCATGGTCAACATTGATGCGGTTGGCCGGGCCCGTCCTCAAGGTGGAATCTACGATATGGGTGCTTACGAGAGCCAGTAAGCCTAAGGGTTGATACGTCAACCGAAGTTAAATCGCTATTGCCAATAGCGTTAGAGCAACAGGGGACAGAGGCTTTGCCTCTGTCCCCTGTTACCTTGTGTCAGGGCTCAGTCCACAAGGTGCAGCTTCATGGGGAATGGGTATAAGTCGCTTAACTCAATTAAACCTAAACCCCAAAATCCTGTGCTGCCCACAAAGCGGCAGCACAGGATTTTGAGGTTTATTACAAGTTTAAGATGGGAGGTTGTGTAAAGATTGCCGGTTGTCAGCTCAATATACTATGCCTAAAAAAATGAGCAGGCTATCTTAGGGAGAACTTCGGAAGATATCCAAACATCGATGTGGGGGTAACAACATGAAGCGTTTTCAGGGGTTGTTAGCATTGGTCACGTTCCTGGCGATCGCCCTCGGCTGTAGCGCTACACCGGGGCAACTGCCATCTCTCGATTTGCAGGCAGAGCCGATTCGCCAGGAGAGCGCTAACCCCTATGTGTTTCAGGTTTCCTACGGTCAGGTCCAATCCGCTCCAAATCTGCCTGCTCTGACTGACAAACTACGAATAGAAGGTCCAAATGGTTTTGCGTCAGAGGCTCACAGGGTGTCGAGGAAGGGAAATACTCTACAGTTTCAGGTGCAAGCCCCGGGCGAGCGCTGGGATGTTCAGGATAACGGCACCTATACGGTTTCCCTGAGACAAGCGGAAACGACACTCCCAATTGGACGTTTTCGGGTGGCGATCGCTGAACCGAAATCGACATCATCCGAAAATGAGGCCTTGCAACCGCTACCAGACTTTGGAGCCACAGGTCGTAGCATAGGTTCCACTTACTATGTGTCACCTACCGGGGATGATGGCAACTCTGGCACCCGCTCCAATTCACCCTTTCGGACGGCTGAGAAGGCCTTATCGATGGTTGGCCCAGGAGATACGGTGCAGTTTGCCGCAGGCACCTATGAGGCGTTGCGGATTACGGGATTGCGGGGCGAGGCAGGCAAACCCATTACGTTGCGAGGCGATCGCGATGCCCTATTCACAGCAGGTAGCCACGAACGCGATGCTGGCATTTGGATCGAGGATAGCTCTCAGGTGATTCTCGATGGATTAACCGCGCGGCGTTCACTCTGGGGAATTATGGGGGAAAAGCTGCAGCATGTGACGATCCGCAATTGTCATGTTTATGACACTGGGCAGGAGGCCGTTCATGTGCGCGATCGCTCCAGCCATATCTTAATTGCAGAGAATTCCATTCACGATACGGGCCGTCGAGGAGGCGAGTATTCCCGCTATGGTGAGGGGATTTATGTGGGAGTTGGGGCCTCGGGTGGAGACGAGGATGGAACCCATCATGTGCTGCTACACCGCAACGAGATTTTTCGTACCAGTGCCGAGGCGATCGACCTGAAGCGGGGTCTCCATGACTTGATTGCTCAATACAACAGCATCCATGACATCAATACCGAGGTGCGAGCCGCTGTTAACGTGATGGATGGGCCAACGGGCCAGGAGCATGACTACGTTGTACGCGGCAATCAAATTTACAATATCAGCGGCAAACTGCACGATTCCGATGGGACAGGAATTCGAGTCTTTGGCGGTGGTGTTGAGGTTTATAACAACGTGGTTTACAACACCGAGGCGTACGGAATTCGGAGTGAGGGGGATAAGGGGGGCGATCGCAAGATTTACTACAACACCGTCTTTAACGGTGGCAGTGAAGGGGATATTGTGGATGACAGTGGTAAGGCCGACCTCCGCAATAATATCGGTGCCTCGGAAGGCGATAACATTCCATCGCGCCAGAGTTTGTTTGTCGATGCAAATCATGGAGATTTCCGCCTGTCGGAATCAGCTACCTCCGCAATTGACCAGGGGCATGCCCTTACGGACATCACGACCGACATTATGGGAGGCGCTCGCCCGTTAGGACGCGGCTATGACCTAGGAGCCTACGAGAACTGGTAGGGAATATTTCAAAGGTGTGGATGGGGTGTGTGGAAAGGGGCACTTCGTGCCCCTTTCCACACACCCCTAGTAGAAAGCGAGGCTGGCTCCGTCAGCCTCGCTTTCTGGGTGAGTTACTTATGAGGACATCAAAACCAGCCGATTCTCCTCCCAAACGGGGGCTTGTTGCTGATCTAACTCATAAGTCGCCTTCGTTTTGCCCTTAAATAGGCAATTCCAGTGATATCGGCGGATAAAACTGCGGAATTCGCGATCGCTATACCTTGGCTTCCCAGCCAACATACTGCTAAAAAAGCCCCACCACATCGCTAAACCGCCAATAATCAAAGGCGGATGGGCCAGACGATAGATAGAACTGGCGGTCATATAGGGCAGGCTGGTGCCCATGAAATACTGACCGTAGCCGTGACGCATACGACCAGCCAGAATACTTTTATGGCTGGAACCCATAGCCCGCAGGTGAATAAAACGAATTTCAGGCTCATCCCAGCTACAGGCAATCCAACCTTTCATGCGGCAGCGGTGGCAGTCGATAGTGTCCCACATGACTTCGCGCACAAAGCCACCAATCTGCTCAAAGCAGGCGCGGCGGTAGAACTTGATCATGCCAACGGCCGTCTCATCACCGCACTTTTCGCTAATCAGGTTTCCGTTCTCCCCATAAAAATAGGGCTTGCCACTACACACTCCAATCCGAGGGTTCGCCTCCATGCGCTGCAACATGGTTTCGAAGTAGGTAGATGGGATATCGAGATCCACGTCAATTTTGCAAATGTAGTTGTAGTTTTCGTCGGGCCGAATGCTGTCGTAACCGACGTAAAAGGCTTCAATGACGCCAGGGCCCACGGAACGGGCACCGCGATCGCGCCGGGTAATGACTTGAATAAAGGGGTATTTGCGAGCCGCTTCCGCCAAAATTTGTGGGGAAGCGTCCGTCGAGCCATCATCCACGATGATCCATTTTTTGGGAAGGACGGTTTGGGCACCGATGGAATCGATGGTTTTTTGCATGTAAGCCGCTTCGTCGCGGCAAGGACTGATCAGAATGTAATCTCTGGATGCCATGGAACTGCCCACCTAACGCGTCTGGGTCTCGAATTTATTTAAAGATTCGCCATGATAGCACCCGCAAATTAGCCCTGTTTCCACCGTCAAGACCATATTTTCACGGAGAATAGCCAGAAACTTTACAAGAAACTTATGAATTGTGAAGGGACCATGAGGAATCCCAGAAGCATTCCTGAAGTCGGCGATGAGATCGTTACTATCTTGCCAGATGCTGTAGGATGGTGCCCCTATGTGTGCGATCGCCACAAATGAACCTCAACGTGTCAGTATTTGCAATGTTGATATTGACCGCTATAGCTTTCAAGAAACCGTCGATCAGGTCATCGAAGCGGCGATCGCGGGAGGACCACCTCGCTATGTGGTCACCCCCAACGCCCACCATACGGTGATGTTGCAAGAAGACGCTTACTTCCGCGAGGTTTACAAACACGCTTATCTCTCGGTGCCCGATGGTGTTCCCCTCCTGTGGGCTGGGAAACTTTTGGGTCGACCTTTGAAAGGCCGGGTAAACGGTACCGATTTGTTTGAAGCCGTATGTGCTGCTGCCGCTTTACGAGGCTTACGCGTATTCCTATTGGGGGGCCGTCCAGGGGCGGCTGATGCGGCCGCAGATCTGCTGAAAACTCGCAACCCTGGTCTGACTATCGCCGGAACCTACTGCCCACCCTATGGGTTTGAGCGCGATCGCCAGGAACTCGAACATATCAACACCCTCATTCGCGAAGCTCAACCCCACATTCTTTTCGTTGGTTTGGGAGCCCCTAAGCAAGAAAACTGGATGTACGAGCAATACCAGGCGATTGGCGTGCCCATTTCTCTGGGCATTGGGGTCAGCTTCGAGCTTGTATCGGGCATGGTGCAGCGCGCTCCACGATGGATGCAGGTAACGGGCATGGAATGGTTGTTCCGCCTGTTTATGGAACCCCAACGTCTCTGGAAGCGCTACATCGTCGGCAACACCGTATTTTGCTGGCTAGTGCTGAAACAATACCTGGGCCTACTTAAACCTCCCACAACTCAAAGCAGCGCTCGGGCAAGCTAAGAAGAGGGATTTGGGCGGCACCGAGGGCCGACCAAATCCTTTGTTGGGCTTTATGTTTATGCGTCCGGAGTTGATATAAGGTTGAAGACGTTAGCTTGAGCTACGCGTCTATGAATTTACCGACCTGGATTACCGTTTCGCGGCTGCTGGGAGTTCCCTTCCTGCTGGTACTGTTGCATCAACCTACAGGACAAATGCGGTGGATTGCTGCCGTTCTCTTCCTTGTAGCAGCGGGAACAGATTGGCTGGATGGCTATCTCGCGCGACGCTTGAATCAGGTGACCGATCTGGGCAAATTTTTAGATCCCCTGGTAGATAAACTGCTGGTGTTGGCTCCCTTGCTCATGCTGATTGAGCTGGGTCAGATATCTGCCTGGGGCGTATTTTTAATACTGGCGCGAGAGTTGGCGATCGCCGGGTGGCGGGTCAGTCAACCCAAGGTTTCTGGGGCAAACATTTGGGGCAAGCTGAAAACGGTGACCCAAATTGCGGCGATCGCCCTTCTCATTGCACCTCCCACAGCCTCTAGCGTTCTGGCGCAGGGGATGTTTTGGGCGGCGATCGCCCTCACGCTGATTTCAGGCTTAATCTATCTGCTCCCTCCTGCTCCTGCAACATCTTCAAGTCCTTGAGGGGAAACGACAGCGGTTTTATTTCAAATCCGTGAATGCCAGGACGAAACGGGGCACGAAGTACCCCGTTTCGTCCTGGCATTCACGGATTTCGCTATGTATCTCTATTGGCAGAGGAGTGAGACCTGGCAATATGCGCCACCTGTGGGAGGAAAAGATTGGTCTAGCTGCTTAGGCTGATGGCATAGTCACGTTTACAACAGCTTGCATTGCCCGTCCCAGACGCCCTTTAACGAGATACTTCAGCGTTTGTCTGAGGGCGATCGCCAACCCATCACCCTTTGCCGTTACACCCATGCATCTGTATAGCTCAGAATTTTTAACAGGAACATCCATCCCGTTCAAATATACCTGTGATGGTGAAAACCAGTCCCCGCCTCTCAACTGGCAAGATCCACCGGCTGAAACTCAGAGTTTTGCCTTAATCGCCTATGATCACGATGCGCCTGAAGGCAAATTTACGCACTGGGTTCTCTACAACTTACCTGCAGATCAACGAGATTTAGCAGAAGGCGTTGCAAAGCAAGAAGCATTACATCACGGTGTGAAGCAAGGCAAAAATGACTTTGGCGAGATGGGTTTTGGTGGTCCTTGTCCGGCCAATGGCACTCATCGTTATTTCTTCAAGCTCTATGCCCTCGATCAACCTCTAGATTTGGCCTCAGGAGCAACCAAAGAGGAGGTTTTGCAGGCCATGGACGGGCATGTATTGGATGCAGCAGAGCTGATGGGTTTGTACGGTAGAGCGAGTTTCTAAGGCGATCGCTCTATTAATTGGGGTGGTCATTTCCCTGCGTTTCGCGCACGAAAATGACCACCCTTTCAGCAAGCTTTGAAGCAACGCCTTGATACGTGGGTCATCCATATGCGACCGAATAGATTTCATGCTAGCTCTGCTTGCCTGGCACCCTTAACGGGATCCATTTTCGAGTAGCCACTGGGTAATCCCATCGGCCAGCGTATCAGCGAGAGCCACCTGCTCTTCAGGATTTGTGATCCACTCAAACTCATTGGGGTTAATCATAAATCCCAGCTCCAGCAGGACAGCAGGAGCCACATAGGGACGGGTCAATGCCAGGTTGTTCCAGAACACCCCGTAGGAGGGGCGATCGCGCTCCTCCACGAGATAGTTGTGCAAAAACACGGCCAGGCTATGGCTTTGTGATTGATACCAAAACGTCCCAACCCCTGCTGTATTCTCCGCATCGCCCGCATCCGGCAGAGCGTTGTAATGAATGCTCAGAGCCAAATTTGGAGCCATGTCCTGAATCATTTGAGCCCGCTCATTCGGCCCCAAATCCACATCTGCATCGCGGGTCATGATAATGGAGGCTCCTCGTTGTTGCAGGCGATCGCGCAACAACCGCGTCACAGTCAATGCCACATCCTTTTCCGGCGTGCCATTCGGCCCCACAGACCCACTATCCTCTGGCCCACCATGCCCTGGATCGAGCAAAATCGTGATGCCGTTCAACGGCTGCTCTGAGTCAGGATAAACCCGAGGCGGATGTCGCAGTGCCAGCACTAACGTCGTACCCTCATACCGCAATCGGTATCCCCACTGCTGATCCGATTTTAGGGCAAATTGGTACTGTATCTGCTCGGGTGCTGGTTGCGTCCAATCCAACCGCTGGATCACTGGGTCATCATTCAGAGCAATGGTATCGGTCTGCGCAGTGGTGTTGTACAGGGTGAGGGTGAAGCGATCGCCCTCCTGAAACACCGCAAGGGGTACCGGCACCTGCAACGGAAACCTCACCTCTGTCCAATCCCCTGTATTACGAGACGTAATTCCCCGAATCAGACTTCGCGGCGGCACAGAGCCCGGAATGACTCGCACATCGGTATCCCGAATCCACGCCCCATAATCCATCTGATACCAGTTAGCCTCCCGTCCGATGACTGCGGCACGGGTACCCCGAGGCAGCGGCGTTAACCGAGAATAGTCGGTGCTGGGGCCAGTGCGGGCAGTACCCCCCTCAGCAGTGACTTCGATGATTTGTGGCAACTCCTGTTGCAGTACGCTAACCTGGCCTGGGCCTTGCTGAGTCACTTGCTGCCCATTCTGTTCCAGGGTGAATTGGGGGTAGCCAAGGGCGATCGCTTCTCCAGCTTGACCTGAACGAGGAGCTGTCGCACTTCCCATGAAACTACCAAGCACACCGCACCCCTCATAGGTTTGCGCAACGCTAGGGGCTGTCGGTTGGTTCTGATTCGTTAAAACGGCGGAATTAGGGGGTAGTTGAGTGGGTGCAGGTTGTGGCAGAAGAGTTACGGTACGGCTGCCCAATGTGACTGAGACTAGAGATGCAGGGGGGGCGACCGCCCCAAAACAAACCAGCGCATCCGGGAACTGAGCAACATCCTGGGCCGGGGTCAGGCTTCCCTCCGCAAACGCCGTTCCTTCGGGCAGCACAGGCTGATCTGTCTGCCGCACCACACGCAACGTTAAAGTTTCAGTGCCCTGCTGGAGGGTGAACACATTCTCTCCCACCTGTAGCGGAAAACTGGGAGCAAAATGCCCTGCAGGGCTACGAGCGATCGCTTCTCCATTTACCGTAATAGGCTGGTTCGGAGCCCCTGTACCGACAAGGAAAATCTGAGCCGCCGTGGTCTCATATCCATCGCTTGGATACACAACACGCAAAGGACTTTCAGCATAAGCCACAGCATGAACTCCAAAGGGAAGGATCAGGGCAACGGCTCCTGCAATCCAAGGCTTCCAACTTACCCTTTCCAAACGCTGAACCATGGTTCCCAACCCCAAGCCAATTTCTACGGTGCGTCCGATTTACGAACACGACCCTGGTTTATCCGAATCATCTTAATATCACCTGATACTGTTTTTATGTAAGGCTGCACAGAATGGGAGGTGTAATACTCACGCATTACACCTCCCATTCTGTGCAGCCTCATACTTTGTTTTGTATGAATTCAGGTTAAATGAGCGACCTATGGCAGGTTTTATATTGCTGAGCCTTTCGTAGAAAAAGGAGCAGGCAGAGAAGAATTGGCCGCAGGAGCCTCCTGCATCTGTGCTTCAACCCAATGCCGATAATCCTGTAATAACTGATGAGTCAGCCGCTGTTTGACCGTCATGAGAATACTCTTCAGCAACCCATTCCCGGTCGCCTCCAAAATTGGTTTGGGCGTCAGCCACAACATGGGTGGAACATCCACATGGACATGCAAATCTGCCAGGCCCTTTAGATGGGTTTTTCCATAAACTAGCTCTGGACGTAGTCGGCCCTCTAACGTTAACCGGAAGCGCTCATTAATATACTCAACCCCAAGGATTTCACAGCCCACAGAATGGAGGGCGATCGCCCCATTACCATCCACCTGCAATTCCAAATCAACAACCGGCTGAATATTCAGCATCAAAAAGTTTAACGGCCGCATCTTCAGCCGAAAACAATTCTCACTCAGTACTTCAACCCGGCTCGGGTCAACCAGTGCCTGCACTAACCGCTGAGGTTGCCGCAAATAATGCTGCACTGGAATTGATAATTCCGGTACGGACAAATCAACAGATTGAGAGGAGTGAAAGTGAACTTCCATGAGTGGGGAGGTAAATAGAAACTGAGTGAAAATTAAAGGTTGAAATGCTCTGAAGAAAGCTCTAATCTATTGAATTGTTCGAACGATGTGTAACTAAATTTTACAATTTTCTTCAAAACATAACCTCACCTTCAGGAAGTATACGGTTTTCTGGGAATATTCCTTCGCATTGCTTTATTGAATGTTGCAAACACGGTTGTTCTTCCCCTAGGAGCATCAGGGTATCGTAGGTCTGATAGACTGCTAAACCGTGGGCTTTCTGCCTAAAACATGCACTAATTTTTTGGTTGCTTAAGCACTCTTCTTGCTCTTTTCAGGGTCGATCCCCCATGAATTGTTCGATTGCTTACCTTGGTCCCGCTGGCACGAATGTTGAAGATGCGGCTCTCCGGTGGGCCAATGCCGTAGCTCAGCAAACAGGTCAAACCCCCGAGCTTCATCCGTATCCCACTATTGCTCAGGTACTAAAAGCGGCAGCTGATAGGCAGACTTTTTATGCGGTAGTGCCTGTCGAAAATTCCACGGAAGGTGGAGTAACGACTACACTCGATACCCTCTGGCAACTTCAGGGTCTTCAAATTCATTGTGCTCTGGTGCTTCCCATCGCTCATGCCCTGATTTCACGGCTCGAATCCATCCATGAAATTCGTACTGTCTATTCTCATCCCCAAGCGATCGCCCAATGCCAGGAATGGCTAGAACGTAACGTACCTAACGCAAAGCTAATTCCTACGCCTTCCACGAGTGAGGCGCTCCAACGTCTGGAACCAGGGGCTCCGGCAGCGGCGATCGCCTCCCAGCGTGCAGCAGCCCTTTACGACTTGCCCATCCGTGCCTTACCCATTAACGATCGCCCCGACAACTGTACTCGCTTCTGGGTCGTGTGCTTAGAACCGTCCCCTGGTGGCACTCATACGTCGATGGCCTTCAGCCTTCTGGCCAACTTGCCTGGAGCTCTGGTCAAACCACTGCAAGCTCTCGCCGCGCGCAATATCAACATGAGCCGGATTGAATCGCGCCCTACCAAAAAGTCTTTGGGAGACTACCTCTTCTTCATTGATATCGAAGCTGATGCGGACGAACCCTCTGTACAGGATGCTTTACAAGAACTGCAATCCTACACAGAAACTCTCAAAATATTCGGTAGTTATAAAATTCTTGCTGTTCCGCCAACCCAATAACATCCTTTCACGATGAAGCTGCGCCTTGGGTTCTACGTCCTAACGCATCAGGATACAGAACATACATAAGACGCAGCTTCATATAGACCTCCTGTGTGAATCGTTGAAGGCGAAGCCGTACAATGACTCACGCCTTCAAAAACCGATTCATTCAAGAGGTCTATTTAAACCTGAGTTCAGGTTAAGGGCGTTTTCGAGTGCCGCGCAACGCGCGGCACTCGAAAACGCTCATTTTGGCATGCGCTCTGCGCACGCCAAAATGAGCACTTCAGCTTATCCCGAACTCAGGTTATTTAATGGGCATAACTGGGTTGCTACTCAGCAAAAAGGGTGTGAAGCAATGCCTCACACCCTTTTTGTTTTAATAACTCAATTCAAGGCAATGCATCTTTGTGAAATGCATCTTTCAGAGCTGTACGCGCTGCCAGGCTGTTACGAGTCGATGAAAGAATTTCTGCTTCCCGTTCCAATCGGTCTGACGTACTCAGCATCTCCAGGAGAAGCTGTTGCTCCGTGGCCGCATCGTACAAATTGCGGGCTACCCAGTAAGACAGCTCTAAAGGAGTTGCCGGGATATCTTCAGGAAGCTCAATTTCCTGCCCCGTCAACTTTGCAGATAAATGGACAACATCTCGCAAAAGCTGGTCTACTTGAGTCGTTAACGGTTGCAAATTTTGATCAGTTGGTTGATCCTCAATCCATTCCACCAAACCAACCCGGTACGGCTTCTCCCGCACATAGTTCAGCACGCGAAAGCGTTGCTGCCCTACACTCATGACCTTCATCCGGTCATCTGGCAGGCGGTGGTGATTCACCAACTCGGCACAGCATCCAACCGTTGCAATGCTATTGTTATCCGCCGGATTGAGCATGAGTACTCCAAAACGGCGATCGCTCTCCAGAATGGTGTTCATCATCATCCGGTAGCGAAACTCAAAAATATGCAGAGGAAGCTTCTGCCCAGGAAACAGAACGACTTCGGGTAACGGAAAAAGGGGTAACTCGCGAACCGTAACCGAGGAGGAGGAAAAGGTCATCTGCGTTTCTGGAAAGGGATATCAAAAATGTTTCGGGAGTTTGCGAAAGTCAAGTACTTTCATAACAAATCTGAAACACTAGCCTCTTCCAGTTTATCGTATTGCATCGGGCTCCCCAAGGGAAGCCTGAACAATTCATCGATCTCAAGCTAGAAATGAATTAATTTTCCGTGCAGATTGCGCACGGAAAATTAATCGAGTTCTTACAGCTTCACTTCAATATCAACGCCAGCAGGAAGATCCAACTTCATCAAAGCGTCGATCGTCTTCGAGGAGGGTTGATAAATATCGATGATACGTCGGTGAGTACGGGTTTCAAAATGCTCACGAGAATCTTTGTCGACGTGAGGAGAACGCAGTACGCAATAAATCCGGCGCTTGGTGGGTAGAGGAATAGGGCCGATCGCCGTAGCGTTGGTGCGATTAGCTGTGTCTACAATCTTTTCACAGGATGTGTCGAGCAGACGCCGGTCGAAGGCTTTCAAACGAATTCGAATCTTTTGCTGTTGAATAGTAGCCATTAGAAATATCCAGATTTCAAGGTTCAGTACCGGACATTGCAAGACTCAAAGCGAGGCACTCCGGTATTACCTCAGAGCCATCATTCTCAAAACATTCCAGCAGCCAGCAAACCTGGCTGCTGGAAATGTTAATCAGGTAGGATAAATCCTACTTGAGGATCTTGGAAACAACACCAGCACCAATGGTGCGGCCACCTTCACGGATTGCGAAGCGCATCCCTTGTTCGATGGCGATCGCGTTTATCAGGGTAACGTTCATTTTGATACGGTCACCCGGCATAACCATTTCGGCATCGCTTCCGTCATCAGCAGTGAAGGATTCGATCGTTCCGGTTACGTCGGTGGTCCGAACGTAGAACTGAGGCTTGTAACCCTTGAAAAAGGGTGTCTTACGGCCACCTTCTTTGTCGGTCAAAATGTACACTTCACCTTCAAAGTTGGTGTGAGGCGTGATGGAACCGGGCTTCGCCAGTACCATCCCACGCTCGATGTCCGCCTTTTGAATACCCCGAAGTAGCAAACCAGCGTTGTCACCGGCCATCCCTTCTTCCAGAATCTTCTTGAACATCTCGATACCGGTTACGGTGGTGTTACGGGTGTCGCGGATACCTACGATTTCCACAGTGTCACCCACTTTCACCTTACCCCGCTCGATCCGACCGGTCGCAACGGTACCCCGGCCTGTAATCGAGAACACGTCTTCAACGGCCATCAGGAAGGGCTTGTCAATATCCCGCTCGGGGGTTGGGATATAGGAGTCAACGGCATCCATCAGGTCGTAGATCTTGTCAACCCACTCGTTGTCGCCGCGCGCAGTTTTAGGATTTTGCACCATAGCTTCCAGAGCCATCAGACCGGAGCCACGAACAAAAGGCATGTTATCGCCATCAAACTCGTAGCTGCTCAGCAGCTCACGCAGTTCCAGTTCAACCAACTCCAGCAGCTCTTCGTCGTCCACTTGGTCTACCTTGTTCAGGAACACCACCAGACTAGGAACCCCTACCTGACGAGCCAACAGAATGTGCTCCTTGGTCTGAGGCATGGCACCGTCGGTAGCGGCTACCACGAGGATAGCGCCGTCCATTTGAGCTGCACCGGTGATCATGTTCTTCACGTAGTCAGCGTGACCGGGGCAGTCCACGTGAGCATAGTGACGGGATTCCGTCTCGTATTCCACGTGAGCGGTATTGATGGTAATACCGCGAGCTTTCTCTTCGGGAGCCGCATCGATTTCATCGTATTTGCGAGCTGTAGCGTTACCCAGAGCGGCCAGGGTCATAGTAATTGCCGCAGTCAGGGTCGTTTTACCATGGTCAACGTGACCGATGGTACCGATGTTGACGTGGGGTTTATTCCGTTCAAATTTTGCGCGTGCCATGAATCTACTTGTCCCTAAATTACTAAGCGTTCCCTTTGCTCTTTGCAACAATTGTCTCAGCTACGTTACGAGGTACCTCGCTGTACTCGCTGAATTCCATCGAGAATATGCCACGACCCTGAGTCTTGGACCGAATATCAGTAGCATATCCAAACATCTCCGCCAGGGGAACCTTCGACATTACTTTTGCAATGCCCTGTTCCGTATCCTGACCTTCAATGTGGCCTCGACGAGAGTTAAGGTCACCAATGACAGTTCCAATGAAATCTTCAGGAACTTCCACCTCGACCTTCATCAAAGGCTCCAGAAGTACAGGAGATGCCTTCATAACAGCGCCCTTGACTGCCATAGAACCGGCAATCTTGAACGCCATTTCCGAGGAGTCGACCTCGTGGAACGATCCATCTGTCAGGGTAACCTTTAGATCGATCATTGGGTACCCGGCATAAATTCCCGTCTCGCAGGCTTCTTTGATCCCCTGCTCAACCGCCGGAATGTATTCCTTCGGGATCACGCCGCCCACAACCTTGGAGACGAACTCAAATCCCGAACCCGGTTCTCCTGGCTCAACCCGAATGACCACATGGCCATACTGGCCTTTACCGCCACTCTGACGAGCGTACTTACACTCCTCAACAGTTGCCTTACGGATGGTTTCCCGATAGGCCACCTGGGGAGCCCCCACATTAGCTTCCACCTTGAACTCACGCTTCATCCGGTCGACCAGAATATCCAGGTGAAGCTCACCCATCCCCGCAATTACGGTCTGGTTCGTCTCGGGATCAACGCTCACTCGGAAGGTTGGATCCTCCTCAGAGAGAGACTGGAGCGCTTTCGAGAGCTTCTCCATATCCTGCTTCGTCTTCGGCTCAACGGCCACCGAAATTACCGGCTCAGGAATAAAGAGAGATTCCAGGATAATGGGAGATGACTCATCACAGATAGTATCGCCTGTGAAGGTATCTTTCAGGCCTAATGCCGCACCCAAATCCCCGGCCCGCAGCTCATCGACATCCAGACGCTCATCCGCCTTCAGAATAATTAAGCGAGAAATTCGCTCTTTCTTCCCTTTGGCTGAGTTATAGACATAACTCCCTTTCTTCATGACCCCGGAGTAGACCCGTACAAAGGTCAAACGACCGTAGGGGTCTGCCATTAGCTTAAACGCCAGAGCCGATAATGGTGAGTCATCGTTGGCTGGGCGCTCGGCAGTGCTACCGTCGGGCAAGATCCCCTGAATAGGTGGAACCTCAAGGGGAGAGGGCAGGTAGTTAACAACAGCATCCAGCAAGATCTGCACGCCCTTGTTTTTGAACGCAGACCCACACAGCATGGGAACGAGCGTTCCATGAATCGTGCCCTGACGCAAAGCCGCTCGGATCTCGTCCTCCGTCAAATCTTGACCTTCCAGGTATTTCGCCATCAGGTCATCGCTGATTTCAGAAACGGATTCCACCAGCTTGATGCGATATTCCTCAGCCAGGTCTTGAACCTCTTCGGGAATCTCGGCTTCAAGAATGTCGGTGCCCAGGTCGTTCTGGTAGAGGTAGGCTCGCATGCGAACCAGGTCTACAATTCCCCGCAGATTATCTTCACTGCCAATGGGAATCTGAATAGGAACGGCGTTAGCCCGGAGGCGATCGCGCACCTGCCGATAGACCTTCAGAAAATCCGCACCCGTCCGATCCATCTTATTAACAAAGATGATCCGGGGAACTTTGTAGCGATCTGCCTGCCGCCATACTGTTTCCGTCTGAGGTTGAACGCCACCCACTGAATCCAAAACGGTAATTACACCGTCCAGAACTCGCATGGAGCGTTCTACCTCAATGGTGAAGTCTACGTGCCCAGGGGTATCAATAATATTGATCTTGTATTCCGGTTCCCCTGCCATAGGCTGGGTTGGAACTTTGGGATCACGACGAGTCCAAGCAGTACTAATGGCAGCAGCCGTAATAGTGATACCTCGCTCCCGTTCCTGCTCCATCCAATCGGTAACGGTGTTACCATCGTGGACTTCGCCAATCTTATGAACCACCCCGGAGTAGAAGAGGATCCGCTCTGTCGTGGTGGTTTTTCCGGCATCAATATGTGCCGCAATCCCAATATTACGAACAAGTTCAAGCGGAGTGGTGCGCGCCACAACTACCTCCTTAAGTCGCTACCGCAATTTTCGGTCACTACTGCTTCTGTAAAGATTCTATACGTTTGCTTCCTCTGATGGCAGAGATTCCTTACAAGGCATGGAATCTTACAGAAATCCCAGGCACTAGTAACGATAATGGGCAAACGCTTTGTTGGCTTCAGCCATCTTATGAGTTTCTTCCCGCTTACGGATTGCACTTCCGGTCTCGTTTGCTGCATCCATCAGCTCGTTAGCCAAGCGGCCAGACATCGTCTTACCCGCACGACTCCGGGAAAACTGGATCAGCCAACGCAAAGCAAGTGCAGTTCCACGATCGGAACGGACTTCCATGGGTACCTGATAGGTAGCACCCCCAACCCGGCGAGCTTTTACTTCCACCAGGGGAGTTGCGTTCTTCACAGCGCGTTCAAAAACTTCGAGGGGATCGTTTCCGGTCCGTTCCTGAATCGTCTTGAAGGCGTCGTAAACGATACTGTAGGCGATGGATCGCTTGCCCGAACGCATCATGCGTCTCACCAACATGCTAACAAGGCGGCTTCCATAAGTGGGGTCGGGCGGAACGGGGCGTTTTTGAATGGCTGTGCGACGAGACATAAGGCTAGTTCTGGCGATGAAGTTTTATGCTTAATGATTCGGTACTAAAGCGTCAGCAGGAAGAAGGTTAAGGGATTCAGTAGGCGCGGAAGATTTAGCTGCTCAAGGTTAATGATGGGCTATCGCCGCAGAGCAGACATCAACCAGTCAGCTTACTTAGCCTTAGGCCGCTTGGCTCCGTACTTGGAGCGCCCTTGCTTCCGGTCTTTAACCCCAGCGGTATCCAGGGTTCCACGAACGATGTGATAGCGTACACCTGGCAAATCTTTTACCCGGCCACCACGGATCATCACAACAGAGTGTTCTTGAAGGTTATGGCCAATCCCTGGGATGTAGGCCGTTACTTCAAAGCCCGAGGTCAGGCGAACACGAGCTACTTTCCGCAGAGCTGAGTTCGGCTTCTTGGGGGTCGTGGTGTATACGCGAGTACATACGCCACGCCGTTGCGGACAACTCTTTAGGGCTGGCGACTTGGTTTTTTGATTCGCTTTTTGGCGTTCACTACGAATGAGTTGCTGAATGGTCGGCATGGATGCTCTGCCTTGCGCCTCTCAATAAGGTCTGAAAGTTTTCACAGTCTACAATCATACCGATTTTCCGCAATTTGTGTCAACTTTTTAGTTGACAGTCCCGCTTCCTTGAAATAAGGGATTTCAGGTTGACGGCGATTTTAGAAATTAGGGGGTTCGGTACACGCAACATCTGAAATGGTTGTGGCTTCAAGCGAGAAGGAGGCTCCGCAGCCACAGGTGGCGATCGCATTGGGGTTATGAAACCGAAAGCCACCACCCATCAAATCTTCAGCATAGTCAAGGGTAGTACCGTCTATGGCGGGTAGGCTGTTTGGATCGACTACAATCGTCAACCCATCCCGTTCCCAGACCTGATCGTCTGGAGTGACACGGGTGGAGGGTTGGAGGGTGTAGTACAGATCAGCACAACCGCCCGGCTGTACTCCTACACGAAAGGAGAGATTTTCGGGTTGAGAACCCGTAGTCACCAAACGGCAAATTTCTTGAATTGCCAGCGGGCTGAGATGAATCATTCCGTGGACTGAATATTTAGGCCGGATTCAATTCTAGAGGATTCAGTCGCAGTCGTGATTGTATCTCCTGAAGTCACTGAAGCCTTTGTGGTAAGAATGTTGTACGTAACGTCCTTACCGCAAAGGTTTTAGCTCATAAAGCAAAAGCGAGATGCTGCATCGGCATCTCGCTTTTAAGCCCAGGTGAATTAATTTTCTTATCAATTTAATGCAAAGTGGACGGGATTACTTTTCGGTACGAGCGTAGTCATCCTGATAACGGACGATGTCGTCTTCGCCGAGGTATTCGCCATTTTGAACTTCGATCAGAATCAGGGGGATAACGCCAGGGTTCTCTAGGCGGTGGCTAGTGCAGGGGGGAACGTAGGTGGATTGATTGCAGAACAACAAGGTGTCCTGGTCGCCACAGATGACACGAGCCGTACCTGACACGACAATCCAGTGTTCACTACGGTGGTGGTGCATTTGTAGGCTGAGCCGATGACCAGGCTTGACCTCAATGCGCTTAATCTTATACCCAGTTCCTTCTTCCAGAACCGTGAATGAACCCCAGGGGCGAAGTTCAGTCGCAGCGACACCTTTGCCGACAGCGGGGGCAGATAAGACGGTTGGTTGAGCGACTTCCTTGGCTTGGACCACGGCACTTTCTCCTTAAAAGATAATACTCGTGTAAACGATGCAGTGGACTGAATGCGAAACAGGCAAGAGCGATATCTGATGGGTGAGGATAATGTTGCAAATTTTCCTCAAGGGTGGGACATCAAGCCACAGAGCTTTACAAGCTTTAGATTTAGCCCACTCAGCCACCATACAAGACCCACTGAATGAGTGTCATCCCTGTAGGGGCTCATTCACACAATCTAAACAACGGCTTTAACAAAGAACGAGCGCAACTTTACGTGGATACTTTGTGCTCTTGCTGAAAGGTTCTGTAACTTTACTGAGGTGGGGCCGCAAAGACCCCAATCCCGTTATGAACACGGGCTGCCGTGAGGGGAGATCGATTGATGAGGCGGCCTCCAAGATATAGAGACGTTGAGCTACCTCCGTCTAAGTTGAGGGCATCTGTGGCCCCAAGTTGCTGCATCAGTTGAGCCCACTCTAAAAGCGTGGGACCCCGACCTCCGATACGGTTTTGACCGGCAACTAAGAGGATGTTGCCGTCAGCCGTACGGGCGATCGCACTGCGAACGGCCCGTTGTTGAACAAATTGTGCTGTAAACTGCTCAGCTCCTCCATTCAAGACAACTCGGCGATTTTGAATCAGTAGTGGACCTGCTCCAAGTACTTGAGGAAAGGAATCGAACGCGGCTGGATTAGACCCCTGTTGAATTTGTAGAGTGGTGCCTGTAGGGAGAGTGTTGGCGATCGCCTCACTGCCCCTGGACACCAGCAAGTATCCATCCTGCGGAACTGGAAAACTGCCTTGTCCAGCCGTCGGAGCAAATCCCTGGCTAACAATTTGATCTCGTCGAACCGTAAAGATCGTTTCGTTAGCAAGAATGGGCGTATAGGCCGGCCCCCACTCCGGGGTGTAACGAGAAACACCCGTACCAACGTATCCACTATTTAGCGAGAAAATCGGTACAGTTGAGCCCTGACTCGTGCGAATCGTTTCACCGAGGGTCAGACGATCCAGAACGGCATCGCCGCGCTCATTCCAGCCGATCGCTCCTCGGTTCAAGATAGGACCTGAGAACCAGCGAGATTCCCGACGAATGGCTCCTAAAGGTAGCTGATTATTACGGTTGAAGAACCCAGCATTAATAGCTGCAGCCGCCTGATTCTGGCGAGCCATCGTCGTCAGGGGTGTAATGCCAGGTTGTCCGTTTGGATTGCCCCAGATGGGACGAACCCGAGTATCGCTTTGGCGAGGATTAATTTCTAGCCAAATGACGGGGAATGTACTATCGCCCAAATTTAAGAGTTGCGATCGCCACCGAATTCCTGGAGACCATTGGATGTCCCGGTTTGGAAAGACCTCTGAGCGCAAGTCGACAACCAAGCGATTGGGATTTGGAAGTGTAAAGGCTACAGGCCGAACACCGCTCGTTCCCTGAATCTGGATGACCGTCTTGGTGCCGCGCTGAGAAACCTGATAACCCTGGAAGGTATTACCGGAGCGAGTAGGGGTAGGCGGAGTCGCAGGGCTGTAGGCCCCATCTACGCTAATTTCAACCCCAGTGGTTTGCTCCGTCACTTGCCAGGTGGTTGGGCCTGCCAGGTCGATGACAAAGCGATCGCCCCAGGACTGTCGCCCCTGGCGCACATTTAACACTTGGGCTGTCGGTGTTTGGATTTGTAGAGAACCCCCTGACAGTGAAAAACGCCAGTTGAATGTGGTCGCAATGGAGCTCATATCCAGGTATCGGAACTGACCGTCGTTCCAGGCTCGCAGGATGAGGGGGGTAGCAACCGGGTCGGTAAACCAACGAACTGGTTGTTGCTGAGGGTCACGGGTGTCTAACAATTCCACTCCAACCAGTTGCATGAGGCCAACATCAGAGATACCGACTTGGCCATTCCAAATGGACCATTCGACAGGCAAGGTAGTGCCGTTCACCACAATTTGATTACCCCGTTGCGCGTCATTTCGCTGAGCTAACAGGGTGAGGTTCGTCGTGGCTTGAGCTTCTTGGAAACGAGAGGCCGCATTGGCCCGAATGTCAGGAAATTGAAACAAAAAAGCGACCCCGACCATGATGGCGAAAGCAAATCCAAAGCTATGCATGAGGGGCAGCGCAGGGGCTGAGGCAGATGTCTTTCGTCGTGCTAAGCGGCGGGATTTACGACGAGACGGGGAGCGGTTGGAACGTCGTGGCATGGATTCGATCTATCAAAAGAGGAGAGCTGTGGTACGAGAATACCCCCCCTTCGACAGAAGACGTTCCTTTATTAAGAACTGTGCCCAGGTACTCCAGAACAAGCTTTCCACGCTGAAAAACTGATTACGGCAGTAGACCGATTGTTTGAGATCTGGATCGGGATCTAGAAGGAAACCATTCTTGATACAATTCGTTAGGATTGAAACTCAATCGATCGATGAGCTACTCCTCAGAAGCAAGCTTCAAAACATGTGGATAACACCTAATTTGCAATTCCTCAAATCTTAAGGGATTGCAAAGTTTTTCAGGTTCCACTAATATGATCTTCTCTATTTGGCTTTTGGAAAGGCTCTCAGCGATCTCCTCCCCATGTTCCTGTAGGCGGGTCGGTTGTCGATAGGGCACGAAAATAGATCAACCGACTGCACTCAGGGCCTTGCCATTTGCGAGGATAGGGTCTGAGGCACCACTGAGCGAGTACTCACAGTATTGTTGAGTAGATTCACGAAACTGTGACAAACTTTGCGTTCTAGACTTATTTCTTCACCCTAGAGTGAAGAATAAGAGATTCAGTGTGCGAGGCTTGACTACCGATTGCGGCAGTCGGGTAGAGGGGGCGATTCAATCAGCTGCCGGGTGAACGTGAGTCTACTGGCGTGCCATGGCAGATCGATGAGTCAGGGACAGGTCAAACATTTACGTTATGGGTAATAAGGGCGTGAATACGAGCAACTCGATGAATCTGGCACAAACCGAAGGATACGCTGGCCAGCGGTGGTTGGTGGAGGAGCGCGACGCCTGTGGGGTTGGCTTTGTAGCCGACCAGCAGGGGCGGGCGAGCCACAGCCTGGTCTCGAAAGCTCTTGGTGCCCTGACCTGCCTGGAACACCGGGGCGGCTGTAACGCGGATATGGATTCTGGGGATGGGGCTGGGATTATGACCGCCCTGCCCTGGGGTATTTTGCGTCCCTGGTTAGAATCTCAAGGTATGACTGTCAGTCGGTTAGAAAATCTGGCTGTCGGTATGGTCTTTTTGCCTCAGGCGGAAAAGGCGGCAGCGATCGCCCGTCAAACTGCGCAGCAAGCCATTGAAGCGACAGGGCTGAAACTGTTGGGTTGGCGCTCAGTACCCGTGCGTCCAGAAACTCTTGGGGTATTGGCACGCGATAATCAGCCCACTATTGAGCAGGTTATTGTTCAGGCGAATGTTGAGGGAGATAGCCTGGAGCGCTTGCTGTTCCTGGCACGCAAGCGGATGCTGCGAAGCTTGAGTGCATCGGCTGGCCAGTCCCCAGATCATGCCCTGGCTTACCAGGAGTTTTACGTTTGCTCGTTTTCTAATCGCACCATTGTTTATAAGGGTATGGTGCGCTCAGCCGTATTGGCTGACTTCTATGAGGATTTGCAGAATCCTGCCTACGAAAGCACGTTTGCCGTCTATCATCGCCGCTTCAGTACTAATACGATGCCTCGCTGGCCGCTGGCTCAACCCATGCGCTTGCTGGGCCATAACGGTGAAATCAATACACTGTTGGGCAACATCAACTGGATGGTGGCTCGAGAAGCAGAACTGGCTCATGACTGCTGGGGAACTGAACTTCCCGATCTCATGCCCAGCGTAAATCCAGACAATAGTGACTCTGCCAACTTGGATAACGTGCTGGAATTGCTGGTGCGTTCTGGTCGCGATCCGTTGACGGCATTGATGATCATGGTGCCGGAGGCCTACAAGAATCAGCCTGATCTGGCCGATCATCCTGAGATTACTGACTTCTACGACTTCTACAGTGGTATTCAGGAGCCCTGGGATGGGCCTGCGCTATTGGTCTTTAGCGATGGTCGCACGGTAGGAGCTTGTCTGGACCGTAACGGTCTGCGTCCTGCTCGTTATGTGATTACCCACGATGGTTACATTGTCGTTTCTTCCGAAGCTGGGGTCGTGGATATTCCCGAAGCGGAGATTGTGGAGAAGGGGCGGTTAGGTCCTGGGCAGACGATCGCCATTAACCTCGAAAGCAGAGAAATTCTGAAAAATTGGGACATGAAGAAGCGGGTTGCATCCCAGAAGCCCTATGGTCAGTGGCTCAAGGAGCACCGCCAAACCCTGGAAGCTCAGCCCTTCCTCACAGCTTCCCAGATGGATAGCCCTACTCTGCTGCGGCAGCAGGTCGCCTTTGGCTACACCTCTGAAGATGTGGAGATGATCATTCAGGACATGGCATCCCGGGGTGGTGAGCCGACCTTCTGCATGGGTGACGACACGCCTTTGGCTGTGCTGTCTGACAAGCCTCACCTGCTTTATGACTACTTCAAGCAGCGGTTTGCTCAGGTAACGAACCCACCGATTGACCCTCTCCGGGAAAAACTGGTGATGTCCCTGCAAATGTACCTGGGAGAACGGCGCAACCTGCTGGGAGAAACGCCGGAGCATGCCCGTTTGCTGACGATTTCTTCCCCTGTTCTAAACGACGGGGAACTGGATGTTATTCGTCGGTCTAGCTTTGATACAGCAACGCTCTCGACCCTGTACTCTGTGTCAGCAGGGCCAGGCGGTTTGCAGCAAGCTGTAAATGACCTGTGCCAGGCTGCGGCTGCGGCTGTGCAGAATGGCAAGAAGGTATTGATTCTGAGCGATCGCTTTGCCACCGATGGTAGCCTTGCGACTCTCAACCCTGAGTTGACCTACGTTCCTCCACTACTGGCAGTGGGTGCTGTCCACCATCACCTGATTCGTCAAGGCTTGCGGATGCGGGCGTCCCTGGTTGTGGATACGGCTCAGTGCTGGAGCACCCATCACTTTGCCTGCTTAGTCGGTTATGGTGCAAGCGCTATCTGTCCCTACATGGCGTTGGAAACGGTGCGCCACTGGTACGCCGACCCGAAGACTCAGAGCCTAATGGAACGGGGCAAGCTGGATGCTATTTCTCTAGAGAAAGCGCAGCAGAACTACCGTAAGGCTGTTGAATCTGGCTTGCTAAAGATCCTCTCCAAGATGGGGATTTCGCTGATGGCTAGCTATCATGGCGCGCAAATTTTTGAAGCGATTGGGATTGGTGGGGATCTGTTGAGCCTGGGCTTCAAGGGAACTGCTTCTCGTTTGGGCGGCTTAAGTGTGACGGATCTGGCGAACGAAGTTATGTCCTTCCACAGCCGTGCCTTCCCCGAACTGAGCATCAAGAAGTTGCAGAACTATGGCTTCGTGCAGTATCGCCCTGGTGGGGAGTACCACATGAACAGCCCCGAAATGGCGAAGTATCTGCACAAGGCAGTCGAGCAGAAAAGCCCCGACCACTACGACCTGTACATGAAGTACTTGCAGGATCGTCCGGTAACGGCTCTGCGTGACTTGCTGGACTTCAAGAGCGATCGCCCCTCCATTCCTCTCGACCAGGTAGAATCTGCAACGGATATCGTGAAGCGCTTCTGCACAGGTGGTATGTCTCTGGGAGCCTTGTCGCGAGAGGCACATGAGACGTTGGCGATCGCCATGAACCGAATTGGTGGTAAGTCCAACTCCGGTGAAGGTGGTGAAGACCCCGTTCGCTTTAAAGTTCTGGATGACGTGGATGGGGAAGGGCTGTCGGGAACGCTACCCCACCTGAAGGGTCTCAAGAATGGGGATACGGCCAGCTCAGCCATTAAACAAATTGCCTCGGGCCGCTTCGGCGTTACCCCCGAGTATCTAATGAGCGCTCAGCAGCTTGAGATCAAGATGGCACAAGGTGCAAAGCCGGGTGAAGGTGGTCAGCTTCCGGGTAAGAAAGTGAGCCCCTACATTGCCATGCTGCGTCGCTCCAAGCCCGGTGTAACTCTGATTTCGCCACCACCGCATCACGATATCTATTCCATCGAGGACCTGGCTCAGCTCATCTTCGACCTGCACCAGATCAACCCACTGGCAAAGGTATCCGTGAAGCTGGTATCTGAGGTGGGTATTGGAACGATCGCCGCTGGGGTTGCCAAGGCCAACGCGGACATCATCCAGATTTCTGGTCATGATGGTGGTACTGGTGCTTCGCCTCTCAGTTCGATTAAGCATGCTGGAAGCCCCTGGGAATTGGGTCTGACGGAAGTGCATCGAGTGTTGATGGAGAACCAATTGCGCGATCGCGTCATCCTCCGGGTTGATGGCGGTATCAAGACCGGTTGGGATGTGGTGATGGGTGCCCTGATGGGTGCCGAAGAATTCGGTTTCGGCTCCATCGCTATGATTGCCGAAGGTTGCATCATGGCCCGCATCTGCCACACCAACAACTGTCCAGTCGGTGTTGCCAGCCAGCGTGAGGAACTGCGGAAGCGCTTCACTGGGATGCCGGAGCATGTGGTTAACTTCTTCATCTTTGTTGCTGAGGAAGTGCGATCGCTCCTGGCTCGCTTGGGCTATACCCACCTCAACGACATTATTGGTCGGGCTGACCTGCTGAAGCCTCGCCAAGGTGTCGGCCTCACCAAGACTCAGAGTTTGAACCTGGGTTGCCTGACCAATCTGCCCGATACTCGGGATAATCGTTCCTGGTTAGAGCATGGTGATGTTCACACCAACGGGCCTGTGTTGGATGATGAGCTGCTGCAGGATGGGGATATTCAATCAGCGATCGCACAGCACAGCAGTGTTACCAAGGAAATCAAAGTCGTCAACACCGACCGTACCCTCGGGGCACGAATTTCGGGGGCGATCGCCAAGCGCTATGGCGATAGTGGCTTCGAAGGGCAAATTACTCTTCAAGCTAAAGGCAGCGTTGGTCAGAGCTTTGGTGCCTTCAACCTGGTCGGTATGACCCTCGACCTGGAAGGGGAAGCCAATGACTATGTAGGTAAGGGCATGCATGGCGGGGAAATTATCATCCGTCCCCCTGCCAACGCCAACTATGACGCAGCTAAGAACGTCATTATTGGCAACACCTGCCTTTATGGCGCAACCGGGGGTCGCTTGTTTGCCAGTGGTCAGGCTGGTGAGCGGTTTGCAGTACGCAACTCCCGCGCCCATGCGGTGATTGAAGGAGCGGGCGATCACTGCTGCGAATACATGACCGGTGGTGTGGTGGTTGTCCTCGGACGCGTTGGCCGTAACGTAGGTGCCGGGATGACCGGCGGATTGGGATACTTTCTGGATGAGGATGGTGGGTTTAGCGATCGCGTGAACCCCGAAATTGTAAAACTTCAGCGGATTCAAAGCCCTGTTGGAGAACAGCAATTGAAGTCCTTGATTGAGGCTCACGTTGAACGGACGGGTAGCGCTAAAGGTAAGGCGGTCTTGGCAGATTGGGCGAACTATCTACCCAAGTTCTGGCAGGTAGTACCTCCCTCGGAAGCCGAAAGCCCTGAAGTTCAGGCTGAAGCTGAAAAGGTTTTGACTCCTGCTCCCTAGAGCTCGTTTAGTCTGAAAAAAAAAGCACCTGGAAGGTTCCAGGTGCTTTTTTAAGAAGTGCCCACAAAAAAGGGGCGAAATATTCGCCCCTCTCTGTGTTACAGCATTGAATTAGCTTGCTTCTGCGGCTGCTTTTGCAGCGGCGGCTTCATCGGGATGAATGCCCAGACGAGTCAGGTTGATCCGACCCCGTCCATCAATCTCTCGGACTTTCACAACGATTTCTTCACCCACCGAGACTTCATCTTCCACTTTGCCAACGCGATAGTCGGCGAGTTGGGAGATGTGGATCATGCCTTCTTTACCGGGAAGGAATTCTACAAAGGCACCGATAGGGATGATACGGGTGACTTTGCCTATATAAACATCCCCTGCCGACAACTTGCGGGTCATACCTTCGATGATGGCGCGAGCTTGTTGGGCTTTGATGCCATCGATGGAGGCGATCGTCACAGTACCATCGTCTTCGATGTCGATCTTGGCTCCGGTTTGTTCGGTGATGCTCTTGATCGTCTTACCGCCGGGGCCAATGACCATACCGATCATATCGGGATCGATCTTGATGGTAAGCAGTCGTGGCGCGAAAGGTGACAGTTCCTTGTTGGGCTCCGAGATGGCTTCCATCATCTTGCCCAGGATATGTAGACGAGCCGCACGAGCCTGCTTGATGGCATCGGCTACCACAGAAATTGGCAAGCCGTTGATTTTCATATCCATTTGCAGGGCGGTGATACCCGTGTCAGTTCCGGCCACCTTAAAGTCCATGTCGCCGAGGAAATCTTCGATTCCCTGGATGTCTGTCAAGATGCGAACTTCATCACCTTCCTTGATCAGACCCATGGCAGCACCGCTTACGGGCTTCTTGATGGGAACCCCAGCATCCATCAGGGCCAGGGTAGAACCACACACCGAACCCATGGAAGTGGAACCGTTGGAGGATAACACCTCGGAAACGACCCGTAGCACGTAGGGAAAGTCGATCTTTTCGGGTAGCACCGGCACCAGTGCCCGCTCTGCTAGAGCCCCATGACCAACTTCACGGCGACCGGGCGATCGCATCGGTTTCGTCTCACCCACCGAGTAGGGGGGGAAGTTGTAGTGATGCATATAGCGCTTCTGCTCATCGGGGTGCAGGTCGTCCAACTCCTGCGCTTCACCGGGTGTGCCTAGCGTTACTGCCGACAACACCTGGGTCAGTTCCCGTTGGAAGACCGCACTACCATGCACCCGCCGAGGCAACACCCCAGTGCGGCAGGAAATCTTACGGACTTCATCCAGTTTACGGCCATCCACTCGCACGCCGTCTTCGACAATTTGACGGCGCATCAGCTTCTTGGTAACGCTCTTGAAGACATTCGGCAGGGCCTTGCCGTCAGCCTCAGCGGCGACACGAACGGGGTCATCTTCAGCCAGTTCAGCGATCGCTGCTGCGACAGATGCTTTCACCTCGTCCAGCTTTTCGTCACGCTGGGGCTTGGTGTATTCGAAGTGAGCCAAAATTTCTTTAATGGAAGCGGTAGAACGCTCCGTAATGAAATCCTCCAACGTGGAATCGACCACGGGGGCTGCTTCCTGCACAATCTCTAGACCCAAATCGCTCATCAGGTCACGCTGGGCTTGGATCAGTTCCCGGACAGCCTCGTAACCAAAATCGATCGCTTCGATCATGTCTTGCTCAGGCAATTGATTCGCCCCGGCCTCGACCATGATCACACCCTCGGGCGATCCGGCAACCACCAGATCCAGATCTCCGACTTCAATTTCTTCGTAGGTGGGATTGATAATAAAATCGTCTCCGACCAGGCCAACGCGTACCGCTGCCATGGGGCCGTTGAATGGAATTTGCGCTAACAGGGTAGCAATGGAAGCCCCAGTTACCGCTAACACATCGGGAGGTACCCGCTCATCCATCGACATCGTCGTCGCCACAATCTGAATGTCATCCCGCAGCCATTGGGGAAATAGAGGCCGCATGGGGCGGTCAATCAAACGGCTAATCAGGGTTGCTTTCTCCGGTGGGCGACCTTCCCGCCGCAAGAAACCCCCAGGGATGCGTCCTGCCGCGTACAATCTCTCTTCGTAATCCACCAACAGCGGCAAAAAATCAATTCCTTCGCGGCCCGATGCTCGGGTCGCGGTCACCAATACGGCAGTGTCTTCTGACTCGACCAACACAGCACCGCCTGCCTGGGGTGCTAACAGACCAATCTTGAGCCGAATATCTCTTCCATCAAAGACTATCGACTTTTCTATTTCTCCGACCATCTATCGAATTGTCCTTCTTTCTCTCTTTCTTCTGTGGAAATCCTAACACCGAAATTCTGGAGTGTTTCAGATTTTGCAATCGTTCCGCAACTCCGGCTTCAGCCAATTGCCCAACGATTGGGCCTCTTAAGTCATGGCCCGCAACGTCCTGTTACAAACCAGAATGTGTCTCTCTACTCCTTATCGTAGACTGAGAACGATTCTCTGAACTTGTACCGGAAGAATATTTTCACCCATTTCTGAATGGTGGTATGAAATGGAATTAAGACTGTAGTTTGGCATCCCATTTCATACCCCCATTCAGAAACACCTATTTCAACTATTTTTTAAGATGGATATTCTTGAGGCGCTCAAAGCGGATTATCAAAATTTTCCTAAAGCTCAAACCTACAGTCTCTATGCTCCGGATGTGTACTTCAAAGACCCGATGACTCAGTTTCGGGGGTGCGATCGCTATCAAAAAATGATTAGATTCATCGACACCTGGTTTCGCGATCCCCGTCTTGAACTGCACGAAATTCAGCGCACCGGCAAACACATCCGTACTGACTGGACGCTTTACTGGACAACGCCCCTACCCTGGAATCCCCATATCCAAATTTCGGGTTGGAGCGAACTAAAGCTTAATGAGAACGATTTGATTATTTCTCATATTGATTACTGGCATTGTTCTCGCTTGGATGTGCTGAAGCAGCATTTTCCGGGGCAAGCCTAATCTAGGAATCTATTTTTCCGTATGTGCGTATAGAAGAAATACGTTGCCTGGTGCATCTGTGTTGTGTGCAAAGCACACAACACAGATGCGTAAGCCCTGCTCAGGTTCGGTTTAGGCTGAAGGGGGAAGGTTGTTCTATATAGCCCTTCGACACTGCAATGACTTAGGCTAAGGCTCGATTCCAGAGTTTTGAGAAGTATCTGTCCTACGACGATGTGACAGAGAATTTCTATTATTGCGGTTCTAAATGGCATTGAGAGAGCGATCGCTCTCTCCCATTCCTGGGCCTTGGTTGAATCAGATTTGGTGCGTCACACCTGATTCAACCAGATTTGATATAAATTTCCCAAAATCAAACTATTGCCGATACATTAAGGATAGATACAGTTCGTAATACTTAAGCTTTTTATGCGCGTAATCCTGATGACCGGAAAGGGAGGGGTTGGCAAAACCTCCGTGGCAGCGGCAACTGGCCTGCGTTGTGCCGAGCTGGGCCACAAAACCCTCGTGCTGAGCACTGACCCTGCCCATTCCCTGGCCGATAGCTTCGATATGGAGCTGGGGCATGACCCGCGTCAGGTGCGTCCCAACCTGTGGGGGGCAGAACTGGATGCCCTCATGGAGTTGGAAGGCAACTGGGGTGCAGTGAAGCGCTATATTACTCAAGTTTTACAGGCTCGTGGTTTGGAAGGTGTTGAAGCGGAAGAACTGGCTATCCTACCGGGTATGGATGAGATCTTCAGCCTGGTACGGATGAAGCGCCACTATGACGAAGGCGAGTTTGACGTATTAATTATTGACTCTGCACCAACCGGAACAGCTTTGCGGCTTCTCAGCTTGCCGGAGGTGGCGGGCTGGTACATGCGCCGCTTCTACAAACCACTTCAGGCCGTCTCTGCGGCATTGCGTCCTCTGGTAGAACCGATCTTCCGTCCGATCGCTGGCTTCTCTCTTCCCAACCAGGAAGTAATGGATGCGCCCTACGAGTTTTATGAGCAGATCGAGGCTTTGGAAAAGGTACTGACGGACAACACCAAAACCTCGGTGCGCCTGGTCACCAATCCCGAAAAGATGGTGATTAAGGAATCCTTGCGGGCACACGCTTATCTCAGCCTCTACAATGTGGCGACGGATATGGTGGTAGCGAACCGCATTATTCCCGATTCGGTATCTGATCCGTTCTTCACCCGTTGGAAGGAAAATCAGCAGCAGTATCGTCAGGAAATTCACGATAACTTCCAGCCGTTGCCCGTGAAGGAAGTGCCGCTGTTTTCTGAGGAACTGTGCGGTTTAGCGGCACTCGATCGCCTGAAAGATACGCTTTACGCCAATGAAGATCCCGCTCAGGTTTACTACAAAGAGACCACAATGCGGGTTGTACAGGAACAGAACCAGTACAGCCTTGAGCTGTATCTGCCAGGGATTCCGAAGGACAAGATTGAACTCAGCAAGTCTGCCGACGAACTTAATGTTCGCATTGGTAACCACCGTCGCAATCTGGTGCTACCCCAGGCACTTGCAGCCCTGCAACCTTCGGGGGCGAAGATGGAGGAAGATTACCTGAAAATTCGATTTGCTCAGCCTGCATGAGTATAGGATTGTGGCGATCGCTCCCTCCCTGGCTAACCTGGATCGTCCCCTACTGCACCTTTACTTTATCCATCGAGGCTCCCCTGCACCGAGTGTTGGGTAATTTGCAAACGCTCACCATGACAGGTATACGTCAGGGTGAGCGGGGAACTTTAGCAGGTTATGAATACAAGGTGCGATCGCAAGCCAAAGGTATCCGCATCTTGGGGCCTTATGGTAACCGACGATGGACTCTCGTAACCCACGTCACGATTCTTCCGAATTTGGAAGATGAGCGTTACACGCGCCTTGCGCTGACCTCGCGTATTGCCAGGCAAATCTGGATACAGTTGGGAATAGGGGTGATTGCTTTCGTCGGGTTATCCATTTTTATCTTTCGGGATACAGGAAACTGGGCGCAAATTGCTGCAACTTCTTTCCTGCAAATTGGAGCGATCGCCTACGTTTTGAGTTTGATTAGTCTCCGTCTTGAAACGAACACTTTGGTGAAACAGTTGAAGCAGCGGCTAGAGGCAAATTGAAGCTTACGCAGCTTGCTTTTCAGCTTCGAGAATTCGTTGCGACAAAATGCTATTGCGTTGCAACAGAAAGTTGTGGAGCAACTCAAAATAATTATCGGCAACAGCCTGTTGAACCGAAGGACGTTGCAGCAAAGTCTCGCTCCAGGCTCGTACTTTGGGTGTTTGGGCAAA
The DNA here is from genome assembly GCF_039962325.1 of Leptolyngbya sp. PL-A3. Classification (NCBI taxonomy): domain Bacteria; kingdom Bacillati; phylum Cyanobacteriota; class Cyanophyceae; order Leptolyngbyales; family Leptolyngbyaceae; genus Leptolyngbya; species Leptolyngbya sp. PL-A3. Next base: position 31,012 of record NZ_JAMPLB010000024.1, on the reverse strand, counting down.
GAAGCCAAAATTCTCGTAGCGTTCAAATGCTGCAAAGTAACGGAAGATGGGGCCATAAACCGCATCTACCAGGGAAAAGGTTGCTCCTGCAAAATAAGGTGCCGTTTGAAGTTGATTTTCTAAGATTTGAAAACTACTGATTAACGCCTGCCGTTTCACTTCGAAAGTTTCCTCATCCTTAGCAGCATAGAAACCTACAATTTTAGTTAGAATATCAGAGCCAAACTCAATCCAGGCACGATGTCTAGCTTTTGTGAGAGGATCTTGGGGATGTAGCGAATTAGGGGTGATTTCATCCAAATATTCACAAATCACAGCTGATTCAAACAACACTTCACTATCATTTACTAGCAAGATAGGTACTCGACCCAGAGGTGAAATTTTCAGGAACCAATCGGGCTTGTTTGACAGATCAATATATTCCCGTTCATGGGGAATTTGCTTCTCAAGCAGGGTGATGATCGAGCGTTGAACGTAGGGGCAAAGCGTGTGGCTGATGACCTTGAGAGTGGGCAGATCGACAGGCATAAGTGGCTCCAAATGATGAAGGACTGAATTTTGCGTGAGGTGAACTCACGCAAAATTCAACAGGGCTAGATTTTCTATGCACCGTAGTAGAAGCGTTCATGAACCACTTTTCCGTCTTGCCATACCTGGACGGAAACCTGGTCGTAGGTGCGATCGCCCCAATCTGCATGGGTATAGTCTAGTGACCATTCCGAGATGATGACATTGTCACCAAAGGCCACTTGCTTTAGGGCAATACCTCGAAATTCGGTCACTTTGCTAAAGAAGTCCAATTCCCGCTGGCGGTTTGCATCTTTACCAACGGTGGCAGGCTGTTCGTTTTCCTGCATCACCACATCGTCACCGTAGTAAGTTTCGAAGGCTTCCATGGCTTTGCCTTGAAACACGAGTTGCTTGATGTCTTCGAAAGCGGTTTTGAGGTCGAAATTAGTGGCAACTTGCGTAGTCATAGTCATAAGTCTCCAGATGAAATGGTTGAGGTTGGTGGACGGCTAAGCCCGAAAGCACTTACTGTCCTTAGGGTTGGGTTCACTGCATTGATAGTTGCAGGTGGTTTAGTTGCGCTTGCATTAATTGCATTTGCAACTAAAATGAAGTTAACATCCTTTAGTTGAAAATGCAACTAATTTTCAGAGATACTAGAGCTATGAAAACTTCAACTTCCCTGGAACCCCGGTACAACACCCTCTGGCGGCAGTATTTAACCGCCCACACCCGTGTTTTGGAACGAATTCAACAACGAATGGATGAGGCGGGCTTACCGTCGTTGGAATGGTACGACGTTCTTTACACCCTTAAAGAAGCGCCTGAGCACCGTATGCGCCTGAGTGAGTTAGCTGAAGAAGTGCTCCTGACTCGCAGCAATCTTACGCGCCTGGTCGATCGCCTGGAGCGAGCGGGGCTTCTCATCCGAAAAGCGTGTCCCAACGATCGCCGTGGCATCTACGCCGTTCTTACGGAGGAGGGGATTGCCATGCAAGAGCGTATGTGGGAGATCTACGCCGAGGGCATCGCAACCTATTTTGCTACGGCCATCCCTCCTGAAGATGTGGAATGCTTTGCCGCTATCTTGATGAAATTGAGGGCGATCGCTGAACAACCTGATTCATGAGTTCGACCTTTCACCATCAGACTTTAAATTTGAAGATCAGTGATGCATGTTGTAGTAGACGCCCGGTGTTTCTAAAAACACCGGGCGTCTAGTCTTTTTGAGCGCAACACAATGATTTAGGTACGCTATTCAAACCGTTCCAGTTTGACAGCAACGGTAGAGCTAGCTCTTGGTGATCACCCTTTCCAGAATCACCTATCCCTAGCCCTGAAATCACCCAGTAGCACGACGCTAAGTAATCGGATCTTAAGCTGTTTACCTTGATCCTTAAATGCGTTTTGTCAATTTTTATGATGAGTTCCCTCTTCCCTGCGGCATAGAGGGCTGGCCTGGAAAGGGTTTGCTACTTACCGCATTTGTGGCAGGGAGAAAAACGATCGTTAGCATAGAAATAGGAACGCGATTCGCAACAAAATCGCGAAGCTTAACGCACTTTAAAACCACACTTTTTACCGGCCATATTTTGGAGGGTACTTTATGCCAGATACAGACCGACCCACTCTGTCGATTAATCGGGAACAGGCTTTGGTGCTTTGGTTCCATGAAGTGGGGATGGGAGATGTCGCCCTGGTAGGAGGAAAAAATGCATCACTGGGAGAAATGATTAGTCGGTTGGCATCCCGAGGCGTTAAAGTGCCCAATGGATTTGCCATTACTGCAGCGGCCTATCGTCACTTCCTTAAATCTGCCGGCGTGGAACCTCAACTGAGGGGAATGCTCGATGGTATGGACGTGGATAATGTTGAGGTGCTCCAGCGGCAGGGGCAAAAGATGCGATCGCTCATCCTCGAAACCCCCTTTCCCGACGATTTGCGGCAGGCCATCATTCAGTCTTACGAACGCCTTTGCGCTGAAGCCGGGGAAGCAATTTCGGTAGCTGTACGCTCCAGTGCCACCGCAGAAGACTTACCCGATGCCAGCTTTGCAGGGCAACAGGACACCTATCTAAATGTGAATGGTGTCGATGCAGTGCTGGAAACCTGCCATCAGTGTTTTGCTTCGCTATTTAATGATCGGGCGATCGCCTATCGCACCCACAAAGGTTTCGATCACTTTGATGTATCTATTTCCGTTGGTGTGCAGCGCATGGTGCGCTCAGACCTGGCTTCGGCGGGGGTAATGTTCTCCATTGATACGGAAACAGGATTTCAAAATGCCGTGTTGCTCACCGCAGCCTACGGGTTAGGAGAATCCGTTGTTCAAGGTTCTGTCAACCCCGATGAATATATTGTTTTCAAACCTACGTTGAAAGAAGGATTTGACCCCATCCTGTCGAAGCGCCTGGGTAGCAAAGCTAAGAGGATGGTCTATGCAACCTCTGCGGAAGAGGGCCGGACTCGAACGGAGGAAGTATCTGATGAGGATCGCGATCGCTTCGCCCTGAATCGTGACGAAATCATCCAACTGGCGCGTTGGGCCTGCACCCTTGAAGATTACTACTCCGAAATTATGGGTCGTCCCACCCCAATGGATGTGGAGTGGGCCAAGGATGGGCAAACCGGCGAACTGTTTGTAGTACAAGCACGCCCCGAAACGGTGCAATCGCAGAAGCAGGCGAACGTTCTGCGCAGCTACCACCTGAAGCCCGAGGCGGAGGGGCCGAAGAAGGCGGCATCCCACGGGCTGAAACCGTTGGCAACCGGGCGGGCTGTAGGCGATCGCATCGGACAGGGCACGGTTCGCGTCATTCGCAACTTGAGCGAACTTGACACCTTCCAAGCCGGTGAAGTGTTGGTAACAGAGCGCACTGACCCAGATTGGGAACCCATTTTGAAGAAGGCGGGGGCGATCGTTACTGACCAGGGAGGTCGTACCTGTCACGCTGCAATTATTGCCAGAGAGTTGGGAATTCCAGCGATCGTTGGTTGCAACACAGCAACAGATGTTCTTAGCACAGGTCAAGCCATCACCGTTTCCTGCGCTGAGGGGGATGAAGGTCGAATCTATGAGGGCACCATTCCCTTTGAGGTGGATGAGCTAGCCCTCGACAATTTGCCACAAACGCGCACCAAAATTCTGATGAATGTGGGGAAACCCAAAGAGGCATTTCGCCTGGCATCCATCCCTAGTGACGGGGTTGGCCTGGCTCGTACCGAATTCATCATCACAAATCAACTCCAGGTACATCCCCTCGCGCTCCTCCATTTTGATGATCTGAAAGATGCCGAAGCGAAGGAAAAAATTGCCCAGTTAACGCATCTCTATCCCAACAAACCGGACTACTTTGTTGATGGCTTGGTTCAAGGCATCGCAACCTTAGCCGCTGCGTTCTATCCCAATCCAGTTATTGTGCGTACCTCTGACTTCAAGAGCAACGAGTACGCTAACTTACTCGGCGGTCGCGAGTTCGAACCCGAAGAAGAAAACCCGATGATTGGATGGCGCGGTGCATCTCGGTACTACGACCCCAATTACCGCGAAGCCTTTGGGCTAGAATGCCGCGCCCTGAAGCGGGTCCGGGATGAAATGGGCCTGCGCAACGTCATTCCCATGATTCCCTTCTGCCGCACCCCAGAGGAAGGGCGGAAAGTGCTTGAGGAAATGGCCGTTCACGGTTTGCAGCGGGGCGAAAACGGCTTGCAGATCTATGTCATGGCAGAGCTGCCTAGCAACATCATGCTGGCCGATGAGTTTAGTGAAATCTTTGACGGCTTCTCTATCGGTTCGAATGACTTGACTCAACTAACCCTCGGTTTGGATCGCGACTCTGGCCTGGTCGCCCACCTATTTGATGAGCGCAATCCAGCCGTGAAGCGTATGGTCAAGCACCTGATTGAACGAGCCAAAGCCAATGGCCGTAAGGTCGGTATCTGTGGACAGGGGCCGAGTGACTATCCTGATTTCGCCAAATTCCTGGTGGAATTGGGCATCGATTCCATCAGCTTGAACCCGGATTCTGTGCTGAAGACGCGGATGGCGATCGCCGAAGTGGAAGCCAGCTAATCAGAACCTCAAAATAGCTAAAGTGCCGCCTATCGCACGGCACTTTAGCTGCTATAGAAAAGATCAGCAGCTGATTAATTGGAGTGCCTCATAAAAAACCTTTCCAAGGGAAGAATTCTTTGGAAAAGGCTCAGAATGTCAGGTATATAGCTGGGTTTCTTGAAAAACATTCAGTAGACTGAATCCTGGATTGGCCTTTCACGGTGTTTGAAAGTCAATTTTTTATGGGTGTATCCATGAAAAGTTCTCCTTCCAGGAGCTTTCATCCATCTCCTGAAAATTCATTGGCTATTCCCGGCTTCCTGTTGCTTACGGAGACCAAACATGTTGGAACTCTATCAATTTGAACTGTCGCACTATTGCGAAAAAATCCGCTTGATCCTGGATTACAAGGGTCTGCCCTATCGCAAAGTAGAAGTGACACCGGGCATCGGGCAACTGGAGGTATTTCGGATGTCAGGGCAGCGGCAGGTGCCCGTGCTGAAAGATGGGTCCGAAGTAATTGCAGATTCGACGGCGATCGCCGAGTACCTGGAACGTAAGTATCCCGATCGCCCGATCATCCCCACCGAGCCTAAACTTCGGGGGCTGACCATCTTGATGGAACAGTGGGCCGACGAATCTGTCGGTCTCAACGCCCGCAAATGCATGTTGGGCGCTATGGGTAAGGATGTCAGTTTTCGGCAAGCGTTCCTACCCAAGGAAACTCCTGATCTTCTGAAAACTGTACTGGGTTCTGTGCCCAATGAAGTATTTGGGGTGCTCGGATTAGGTGCTGGCCTGTCGCCCGATGCCTCAAAAACGGCGTTGGATGCTATGAAGCGCGACTTAACAGCCCTCTGTTTCATCCTGGATCAGCAACCCTTCCTGGTCACAGACCATCCCACCCTGGCAGACTTCGCCGTAGCGGCTCTCACGATGTACGTCAAATTTCCCAGCGGCGACTATTTAGATTTACCCGATGGCTTAAAAGGGAAAGGCGTTCCTGGAATTGCAGATGTAGGTACTTTTGAACCTTTCTTTAAATGGCGAGATTCTCTGTACGCCAGTGTTCGAAAAGCATCCGCGACACCCGCTGCGGGCAGCGGTAGCGGCCCTACTTCTATCAACATTGAGTAACGTTTCTTCACTCATATTCTGGGCTAGAAGTCGCAGTTCTTCAAGAACTGCGACTTCTGGTATTGACCATGTTGAGCAAGCTTTGGCTGCCCATAAATAACCTCAGTTCGGGATAAGCTGAAGTGCTCATTTTGGCGTACGCTTTGCGCACGCCAAAATGAGCGTTTTCGAGTGCCGCGCAACGCGCGGCACTCGAAAACGCCCTTAACCCGAACTCAGGTTAAATAATCTTCAAGGTCATCCAGCTTCAGCAATTCTCGGCTTTGATGCTCGAAAACCGCGCGCCAGAGGCGCGCGGTTTTCGGGCCTAATTTCAAAATGAGAATTGCTGATCCAGCATACCAATTGCACCGAATGCGTCCAATCTGTGGCACTCTGGAACATGAGTAACGAAAGTTACGGTAGTTGTCCTCCATCTCCTGAAATAGCCCAGGGTATGCAAACGCTTTCTAACCCGCCTGCTAACGCCACCCCCGAAACGACGGGAGTTGACACCTCAATTGTTCGCCGTAAGACTCGCGCCGTCCCTGTAGGGGATCTCTTCATCGGCGGCGGGTATCCTGTGGCGGTACAGTCCATGATTAATGAAGACACGCTGGATATTGAGGGGTCGGTAGCGGCCATCCGACGGCTGCATGAGATTGGCTGTGAAATCGTGCGGGTAACGGTACCCAGCATGGCTCACGCTAAGGCCATGGAAGAAATTCGCGATCGCCTCATCAAAACCTACAAACCCGTGCCTCTAGTGGCCGACGTGCACCACAACGGCATGAAGATCGCCCTGGAAGTGGCAAACTATGTCGATAACGTGCGGATCAACCCCGGTCTGTATGTGTTTGAGAAGCCGAAGAGCGATCGCACCGAATACACCGAAGCCGAATTTAACGAAATCGGCGAAAAAATTCGCGAAACCCTCGAACCCCTGGTCGTCAAACTACGTGACCAAAACAAATCCATGCGGATTGGGGTGAACCACGGCTCTTTGGCTGAGCGGATGCTCTTCACCTACGGCGACACACCCGAAGGCATGGTGGAATCAGCCCTGGAATTTATTCGCATCTGCGAATCTCTCAACTTCTACAACATTGAACTTTCCCTCAAGGCTTCCCGCGTACCCGTCATGATCGCGGCAAACCGCCTGATGGTGAAGCGGATGGATGAACTGGGGATGGACTATCCCCTTCACCTTGGGGTAACGGAAGCTGGAGATGGTGAATATGGCCGGATCAAATCCACGGCTGGCATTGGAACCCTGCTAGCTGAGGGCATTGGCGACACTATTCGCGTTTCTTTGACAGAAGCTCCTGAAAAAGAGATTCCTGTTTGCTATAGCATTCTGCAAGCGCTGGGCCTGCGGCGTACCATGGTTGAGTATGTTGCCTGCCCTTCCTGCGGACGTACCCTCTTCAACCTTGAAGAAGTCCTCCACAAAGTACGAGAAGCCACCAATCACCTGACTGGGCTGAACATTGCCGTCATGGGCTGCATTGTGAATGGTCCTGGTGAAATGGCCGACGCTGACTATGGATATGTGGGCAAACAACTTGGCTACATTTCCCTGTATCGTGGCCGCGAAGAAATCAAGCGCGTTCCAGAAACAGAAGGCGTGCAGGAGTTGATTAATTTGATTAAAGCTGACGGTCGTTGGGTAGAGCCTTAAGGTACAAGAAGAAAAGGTAGAAAAGGTAAGAAACGGAGGGCAGAAAGCAGAAGGAACTTCCTGATGTATGACTGCCCTTGTTGTTTATAAAAACAGCATTAGGGAGGCTCTAATTTTTTCTTCCTTGACCCTGTTTTCCCTTCTGCCTTCTGCCTTCTATCCTTCTGCCCTATCCCCCCTCACCCCTAGCCAAGGTCTGTGCTAGATTGGGCGTACCTCCTAGCAACATCATCATTTAGGAACACTATGGCAATCACCAAGCGCGGACTTGTCTTAGGCGCAACGGCAGTCGCCGTCACCGCAGTGACCGTCACCAATGCGGGGCTGCACTTGTCACGGGGGCAAGCATTTTTTCAAGAAAGCCCGAAAGAGCTGATTGACGAAGTCTGGCAGCTGATTGATCGCACCTATGTCGATGCCACTTTTAACCAGGTAGACTGGGTTTCGATTCGGGAGGAGTATTTAGGCCGTGAATACACGGATCGGGAAGAGGCTTACACTGCCATCCGTGAGATGCTGGAGAAGCTGGAAGACCCCTACACTCGCTTCATGGATCCTGGGGAATTCCGGGATATGCAAATCGATACTTCCGGTGAGCTGACTGGGGTTGGTATCCAAATCAGCCAGGACGAAGAAACGAAGAATATTGTTGTTGTATCCCCCATCGAGGGAACCCCTGCTGCAGAAGCCGGTATTCTCTCTCAGGACGTTATTACAGCCATCGATGGCGAAAGCACGGAGGGCATGGATGTTAATGATGCGGTTTCTCGGATTCGGGGGCCTGTAGGGTCTAGCGTTACCCTCAGCGTCCGTCGAGGCGAAGAGGAACTCAACTACGAGCTGCGTCGAACCCGGATTGAAATCCACCCGGTGCGCTACAACGTCCAAAATTCTCCCTCTGGCCCCGTTGGTTACATTCGTCTGAATCAGTTCAGCGCCAACTCCGATGAGGAAATGGAAACAGCAATTCGTGATCTGGAAGGCAAAAATGTTTCAGGTTACGTTCTGGATCTGCGCTCCAACCCTGGTGGTCTCCTAGATGCCAGTATCTCCATTGCTCGGATGTGGCTGAATGAGGGTGTCATTGTCTCAACTGTGAATCGCCAGGGAATTTCCGATTCTCAGCAAGCGAACGGCACAGCTATAACCGATAAACCTCTCGTAATCTTGGTGGATGGTGGTTCTGCAAGTGCCAGTGAAATTCTCTCCGGAGCCCTACAGGACAACGATCGAGCTATTTTGGTGGGGACTCAAACCTTCGGTAAAGGGCTAGTGCAATCAGTACGGGGTTTGGGAGACGGTTCTGGAATTGCTATTACCGTGGCGAAGTACCTCACTCCCAGTGGTCGTGATATTAACCATGAAGGCATTGCCCCCGATGTCACTATTGAGTTGACAGAGGAGCAGCGAGAGGCTTTGAGCCGTAATCAGAACCAGATTGGAACGCCTGATGATCCTCAGTACTCCCGAGCCCTGGAAATTTTGGAGCAAGACATTGCAGGGACATTTCAACGTCCCACGGCTTCAGCACAACCTTAATCCTTCTTAAAAAGAGGGGGCAACGGCCCCCTCTCTTTTTTGTCCTCACAGACGGCTCTGAGTTCGGGTTAAGGGCTTTTTCGAGGGGCACGCAAAGCGCCCCTCGAAAAAGCCCATTTTGTAGTGCGTGAAGCGCACTACAAAATGGGCTTTTGAGCTTATCCCGAATTGAGGTTATACAACATGCGAAGTTCGTATCACATATCGAAGTTTTGAAATACCCTGAAAACTAGACACGGCGAGTTACAGGGAGCTGAGCCATGACATTGCCAACCTGGTGGGCGGTGCTCATTCTTTTGGTGGGATGTCCGATTGTGGGCGGGCTACCGCTGATTGCCTGGATAACCCGAGTGGTTGCCCGTAAGCAGTTGCGAGAATTGGGTACGGGCAATGTAACGGTATCGGCAGCTTTTTACCATGGCGGCAAGGTGGCGGGCATTCTGGCGGTATTGTCAGAGGCCATTAAGGGGCTTGCGGTGGTTGCCTACGCCCGGTGGCAATTTCCCACAGAGCCATCTCTGGAAATCGTGGCTCTGATTTTGCTGGTACTTGGACGCTACTTCTTTGGCCGAGGAGCAGGAACCACGAATGTAACCTGGGGCTTTATTGCTCATGATTGGGTAACTGCAGCACTAACGGCTCTGATTGGTGGAGTGAGCTTTACAATTTTGCGAGAACGGCAAACCGGAAAATATAGCATTCTGGTGCTCTTGCCCATTTTGACCGCTTTACGGCATCCTCATGATGGCGTAAGGGTTATGGCAGTAACGAGTCTGAGCCTGGTCATGGCTCTGATTTATCGAACCATTCCGGACGATCTGGATCTATCGGCAAGTGCAGCGGAGTCGGAGTCTAAGCGGATGTTCAAATTTTTTCGGGGCGATCGCGCGCTCATTTCCCTCGATTATCGTCTGGAGGCGGCTAAAGTCGGAGCTAAAGCCGCTACTCTTTCTACCCTAAAAGCCTGGGGTTATCCTGTGCCACCGGGATGGGTGCTACCCCCAGGCGATGACCCTGCACCACTTCTACAAACAGCCCACCCTTCCCCTGAAGCGCCTTTAGTGGTGCGATCCTCTGCCCTGGGTGAAGACTCGATCGCAGCGTCTGCTGCTGGACAGTACGAATCGTTTTTGGATATTACCAGTCAACCCGCCTTGGAGCAGGCCATCCTTCGTTGCCAGGGCTCCTATAACCTACCCGCTGCGGTGCAATATCGACAGCGACAGGGAGTTCTTGAGGAAGGGATGGCGGTTTTAGTGCAACAGCAGGTTCAGGGCGTTTTTTCGGGGGTAGCCTTTAGTCGGGATCCCATTGCTCGTCAGGGGGATGCGGTGGTAATTGAGGCGCTTCCGGGAGGAGCCAGCCAGGTAGTATCTGGCCGCGTGACCCCTGAACAGTACAAAGTTTGGCTGACGGATGACGTTTTACAGGGAGATTGGCAGCTACCCGATACCCTCACTCTGGATATTGAGGGCCAGGGCAACATCCCGCCCCGATTAATTCAACAGGTGGCTTACCTGGCGCGGCATTTGGAGCGGCGCTTTTATGGGATTCCTCAGGACATTGAATGGAGCTATGACGGGCAGATTTTGTGGTTGTTGCAGTCTCGCCCCATCACCACACTCCTCCCGATCTGGACTCGGAAAATTGCGGCTGAGGTTATCCCCGGCTTCATTCACCCGCTGACCTGGTCGATTAATCGACCGCTCACCTGTGGTGTGTGGGGGCAAATTTTTACCATAGTGTTGGGCGATCGCACCCACAACCTCGATTTCACCGAAACAGCCACGCTTCACAACTCTGCGGCCTACTTCAATGCCACGCTATTGGGCGATATTTTCTTACGCATGGGTTTGCCCCCGGAAAGCCTGGAATCTCTCACCCGAGGCGCGAAGTTTAGCAAACCTCCGATCCGCTCAACGTTGGGCAATATACCGGGTTTACTCCGGCTGGTAGGCCGTGAGAATGGGCTGGTGAAGGCGTTTGAGAAAGACGATCGCACCACCTTCCAACCTACTCTGGACACCCTGACTACGCAGATGCCCCAGCGGCTTGATCCGGAAGCTTTACTGGCCCGGATCGAAACCATTCTCACGGTGCTGGAACGCGTGACCTACTACAACATCCTGGCTCCTTTAGGGGTAGCAGTACGGCAGGCTATCGGTAAAACGGACCCATCCCATCTCGATAATTCCCGGCAGCCGGATGTCGCAGCTACCCGAACACTGCGGGCGATCGCCGCTAAAGCTCGCCATATCCTTCCAGCGGATGCCTTGCTACAGGATCCAAGCCAACTGCTGGAGTATTTGCGTCAGGCCCCCGAAGCCGAAGCCATTAGGCAAGAATTTAATGCTTTTCTCGTCCAGTATGGTTACTTGGGCTCGGTCGCAACAGATATAGCCATTCCTCGATGGCGCGAAGATCCTCAGGCCGTTCAGTCGTTGTTGTTACAGTTTTTGCAAAATCCGTCTGAGGAGTTAGATAGCCCCTCTGCCCATCGGAAGAGTAGCGAATTGCAGCGTCGCCTGGATTTGAAGGGCCGTGTTGCAGAAGTTTACAATCGTCTGCTGGCCGAACTGCGCTGGAGCTTTTTAGCCTTGGAAGAACAATGGGTGAAGTCAGGCTTGTTAACGCAAGCAGGAGACCTATTTTTTCTGGAATTGAGTGAAATTCGCCAGTTAATTGCTGAAAATCCGGTAGGTTTGAAAACCTCTATTTCTCAACGGATTGAAACCCGACGAGAACGGTGGGAGCGCGATCGCGCACAACCTCACGTGCCCACTCTGGTCTACGGCAATGACCCACCTGAGTTCTTCCCGACACTCATTACCCAACTTCCCCCTTCTGGGCAACTGCGTGGTATTGGAGCCAGTCCTGGCCAGATGGAGGGCACTGTGGTCATTCTTAAAAACCTGGAACAAATCCCGCCCCTCGATGCCCAAACGGTATTGGTAGTGCCCTTCACGGATGCTGGCTGGTCTCCCGTACTCGCACGGGTGGGTGGATTGATCGCGGATGTAGGCGGGCAACTCTCCCATGGGGCGATCGTGGCTCGGGAGTATCGTATCCCGGCCGTGATGAATGTCGAACAAGCTACCCAGCGGCTGCGTAATGGTCAGCAAGTGCGGATCGATGGCACTACGGGGCAGATAACCTTGCTTTCCTAATCACTGGTTTAAGGTTTTGTGCAACAACATCCGGCCTAATTTGAACCCCACGGATGCGTAGTGATCTAACGCCTCCCTTGCAAAATCTCTTTGCTGGGGAACTTGGAAACAAGGCCCGTCCTTCACTCAGAGATTTAGAGGGCTATGCGCCTTCAATTAGTCCTTTCTGACCACGAATGGCTGAATTGATAGCACCATAGTGCTATGAGGGCAGAATAGTTCATTTATAAAAAGCTGCGCTTCGCGCAGCTTTTTATAAATGAACTATTCTGCCAGATTGCCCAAGGCAATCAATGTTTAGAAGAACTGGTGGCTTTCAGGCTGAATGTTAATTTCTGCAGGAATCGCCTGAGGCTCTTGGGATAGGGCAAAGAGAATTGCATTGGCGGCAGTTTCGGGTCGCAACAGCTTGCTGCGATCGACCTTTAAGCCAGCTGTGTCCCAGAAAGGAGAATCAATACCGCCGAAGTAGAACAAGGTGAACTTAATGCCATACCGTTTCACCTCCTCAGCCATACATTTGCTGAAGCCAACAACCCCAAATTTCGAGGCACAGTAGGCCGCTCCAGTAATCATGGAGTGTTTTCCTAAAATACCTACCACATTGCAGATGTGCCCAGATTTTTGCTCCTTCATGACCTCTACAGCTGCTTGTGACGTATAAAAACACCCCTTTAGATTGAGATCCAACATGGCATCCCAATCAGACGGCCCAAGCTTGCTGTATTGCTTCAAAATAGCGGCTCCGGCGGTATTTACCAGGGCATCTACCCGACCGAACTGATCCACAGCTTTTTTCATGAGTGCGTTAGGCTGAAGAGGATCGGTGATATCAGTGGGAAGCACCTGAACGTCTTGCGCTCCCATGGCTGTCAAGGTCTGGGAAAGGGACGTCAGTCGATCGCTCTGCCTTGCCGCCAGCACTAATTTTGCTCCCGTCGGAACTAGTTTCTGACACAGAGCTGTACCAATGCCCCCCGTCGCGCCTACAACGACGACAACTTTTTCTTGCAAGGTTAACGAGCCGTGCATGATTTACAAAACTTTACGACCCTCTCATCATAAAAGTTTTTGATGAGATTTAGTCCTACGTGCGTAATAAAGGCTGTGTCTGGTGAACTTTCACTATAGAGCGGCCCATACGACTTAATCCCCACATTGCTTTATAGGAGGCTCCCCCTTATGCGACCCCAATGGGTTCAATATAAGAAACTAGAACTTATCCCGGAATGGCTTTGGGAACAGGATGATTCCGATCTCCCTCCTGTCCAGCAATGGATACGTCGAGTTCGGCGATCGCTCACCTGCCGCCTTTTGCAGGGTGACAAGCCGGCAATCTGGCAAACGTACGATCGCAACGGCCAACCCTGCTGTATGATTTACGACCCCAGCACAGGCCATACCGTCCGATTACGTTCTGATGAAGAGTTTCTAACCTGGTTTAATCGGCGGTTTTGTGAACGCCCCCAGCGCCGCAGCTGGAACCCGTTCTAGTAGCTGCATTAATAACGATAAAGAAGTTGCTCAGTATGTAAAGCAGGGTGTGTGTTGGGAAGATAGCGCTCCACAAGGCTCTTCGAAAACACATCCTGCTTTACATACTGAGCAACTTTAGCGACAGCTATTACTCTTTCAACCTGGCAAGGTATGTGAGAGGGTTGAAGTGCATTTTTAAATGCTGCGTGACGTACGGCATTTGAAAATGCTCCTAACCTAACCTCAGGCTTAGTAGAGTGCAAATATGCTCAAAAATAGAGAGGAAAGTGGCGCAAAGCGCCACTTTCCTCTCTATTTTTAGGCGTTTTGGGTGTGCAAAGTACACCCAAAACACTCGTTTTCGATCGACTGGGGTTGCTCGATATGGCGAGAGTTGCCGCTGGATTTAAATCCTGAGCGAAAGTGACATTCAAAAATGTTAACGTTTGTAATGATGTCATCCCCGTTCGTTCACACCATTATGGGTTTACTTCGCATTTTCTTTGGAATCTTCATGGCTCTGATGGTGAGCCTTAGTGGGTTTGTAGCTCCAGCAGATGCTGCCAGTTCTGCAGCAATTCGCGCTTATGACGACGTACAGCCCACCACGCAGAACTACTCGGGCCAGAACCTGGTACGGGCCGAATTTAGTGATGCCAAATTACAAGGGGTTGATTTCAGCAATGCTGATTTGACAGGCGCTGTATTCAACGGGGCCAATTTGCGAGGGGCCAATCTGCATGGTATTAACTTTAGCGATGGCATTGCCTACATTACGAACCTGGCCGAGGCCGATTTAACAGACGCCATTTTCACCTCTGCCATGATGTTGAAATCAAATTTCAAGGATGCCAACGTTACCGGGGCCGATTTTAGCTTCGCCGTAATCGATCGTGAGCAGGTTTCCCATCTTTGTAAAACGGCCAGCGGTACAAATCCCACTACAGGTGTTGATACTCGGGAGTCTTTAGGCTGTTAGAGAGATTAACTCAAACCTTTGTAGAATGAGCGTCTTACCTATTTGGAAGAGTGCAGGCGATCGCTCCATAATTTATTGTTAGCAACAACTAGAGAAGGTGGATGTTTTGCATCCGCCTTCTCTTCTTCTGGGAGTGGGCTATCAAGCTATAAATTTTTCGGGTTTCTTGAGCTAAGAACCTGGCTTGTCAGCTCCTCAGCTTACAGAATTTCAATTCAGTCTAAGATCCTAAGAGGTTGTTTGAAAGGTTAATCCGTCTGCATAGACGGATCAACCTTTCAAACAACCTTTAAACACAGCCATCTGCTGAAAGGAGCTAGCCAATGTCCCTCATTTCAGTTCAAGCTCAGGGGCTGTATTGCGAGAAGGGCGGCTTCTATATTGATCCCTGGCGTCCGGTGGAACGGGCTCTCATTACCCACGCCCACTCCGACCATGCTCGCTCAGGTTCGCAGCAGTACTTTGCCACCCATATATCTGAGGGGATTTTGCGCAAGCGGTTGGGCGATCGCACCAACCTTCAGGGGGTCGAATATGGAGAAAAACTAAAATTGGGAGATGTCTGGGTATCGTTCCACTCTGCCGGGCATGTACTGGGATCAGCCCAGCTCCGAGTGGAATCGAAGGAGGAAGTTTGGGTCATTTCAGGTGACTATAAACGTTGCGCCGATCCAACCTGTGACCCGTTTGAAGTGGTTCCCTGTGACACCTTTATTACGGAGGCTACCTTTGGTTTACCCATCTACCATTGGCAAACGGGAGCAGAGGTTGCCCAGCAAATTTATGATTGGTGGCAAGGGGATAGCGATCGCCCCTCAATTCTTTTCTGTTACGCCTTTGGTAAGGCTCAGCGGGTGCTGGGAGAGTTGCAGAGATTGAGCAACTTTCAGACGGACAGCGGAGACAATCGCCCTATCTACGTCCACGGCGCAATTCACGCCTTAACTGAAATCTATCGTGAAGTTGGCGTTGAAATGGCCCCAACCACTCCCGTTTCAGCGATGCCTCGCGACTATCGCTTTAAGGGGGATTTAATTCTGGCTCCTCCTTCAGCCCATCGTTCAGCTTGGATGAAACGCTTTCAACACCCTCAAACCGCTTTTGCATCAGGCTGGATGGCCGTACGGGGTGCCCGTCGCCGTCGCGGTTACGAGCGCGGCTTTGTTCTATCCGATCACGCCGATTGGCCCAGTCTCATTGCGACGGTTCAGCAAACAGAAGCCAAAACTGTTTACGTCACCCACGGTCAATCAGATATTTTGTCGCGCTACCTGAGCGAAACCTGCCAGATTAACGCCCAACCCCTGCGCACGCTTTTTGAAGGAGAAGGTGATATTTAAAGCAATCGAGCGGGAAGAATTCAGCTCCCCGCTCGATATAGCAATGTGCAAGTGCGTTAAGTACAGAAGCGGTGGTGTGGGGCACGAAGTGCCCCACACCACCGTACTTAATCAACCTGCACAGCGCTTTAATTGTTTGAAGTTTAACGGGCTGTATTGGGCTCGTATAGCTTCGACAACTTCAGTAAGGTATCAGCCTCTTCCATCATTCGAGGGTTGCGAATGACTTCGGTGTCATGGCAATGGGGAGAATCTTGACGCACGATCACCGAAAAGCAATCGATCAGTGCTTTCTTTGTACCCCAGTTCACGATTTCCTGGCTGATGCACCGCAAGCCGTTAGCATCTGCATGAGCCGCAACGTCTGCTGCGGTTACGCCCCCTTCACGCCAATGGATGTTTTCTTCCATCACCCCCAGCTTGGCCAGAATTTTATGGGTTTTGGAGAAGGGAGTAATGCGGCTATAAATTGGATATTCACCCAGGTTCGAGTGGTGGATAAAGGCAATCCCTGTAGGCTTCAGGATACGCTTCAACTGAGTAACGTAACCCTTGAGAATGGGAGCCTCGGCATGCACGAGGGAGTCGAAGCTGAAAATAAAATCCATCGACTCATCAGGAATCATGTCGAGGGATTTACCGTTATTAACGAAATACTTAATGTGGGTCTCATCCGCAAATCGCTCTTTGCACGCTTTGACGCAGCTTGCCGAGAGATCAACGACTGTTAACTCTTTGCAGAGATCCTTTAAAAACTGAGTCCAGCGTCCATAGCCACAGGCAATTTCCAGGATAGAGTCCGCAGGAACAAAGTCATGAATCCGGGGTAGAAGTGTTCCATACCATTGCATCCGAGCACCACCCCAGGCTGCTGACCATTCGTCTCCGCCCTGAGGCCATTTGTATTTACCATCCCAGACGCGCTTATTTTCTTCGAGTGTGGCCATGATCTGTTTTTAGGGAATTTGCTTGAGCTACAACGACTGGATTGCTAATCGAGACGTAAGCAACCGTTCGATTTTCACGAGTCGCGAGTACATTATTGCACTATATGAAGAGAACGCATCTAACCTTTTATGCTGTCACTCCTTGTAGAAAGCATTGCAAGTTGTTCGGTACGAAATTGTTGAATGACTAGACATAACCTAACGCTTTGACGAGCCAGACCCAGGGGTTTTAGGGGCTCTGGAGTTGGCGATCGCCTGACAAATCTTTATGCAATAGACTTCCTGCATGAATCGTTGCGGGGTGAAGCTGCCTAACGATTTACCCCCTCAAAACCCGAATTTATGAAGGTGTAAGGGGATTTCTGCCTAGGAATTTACCTGTGAGGTGGGTGGTTTGCTTACAGAGCAAGCAAACCACCTGCGTCAAGAGGTAATTTCATTCCTGAAAGCATCCTAATTTTGGAAGATGAGTGGCACTTTCCGGGAAAAAATTCGTCAATGTTTGAGGTGGATTTTTTGAATTGAGACGCTTCGTGCGGATAACCCGATTACCGAAGCGAAAACTAGAATTAACTGGAATACGACATAGCTACTAAAATGAGTTCGCATACTTTGATTGGGACCCCAGATTGCGATAGAGTCTGCGAGGGACGTTTGGGAGGACATGGGTTGTGAATATTGCCGAGGCATTTTCCAGAGGCGGGGTTGTAATGTACCCGCTACTGATACTGTCCTTTTTGTCGCTTTCGGTAGCGATTGAGCGAGCTTGGTTCTGGTGGAAGATGCTAACCCGCGAGCGGGAAATCGCCGGACGTGTGTTAGAAGCAGCTCGCCGGGATTGGGGTGCTGCTGCAGATATTGCCCGCCGCTCCACGGATCAGCCCATTGGTCGTTTCCTCAACTCAGCCCTCGAGCTGTATGACCCGGAGCCAGATGTTTTGAAGTTGGCTTTAGAAGCTTCTGCCGATGAGGAATTAGCTGCTATGCAACGGGGGGACAAGATCCTCGAATCGACTATTGCGATCGCTCCCCTACTCGGTCTGCTAGGTACGGTGCTAGGTCTAATCAGCTCCCTGGGAAATATTCGCCTTGGGGATATTGGTACCAGTGCGACTGAAGGTGTATCCTTTGGGATCGCCGAAGCCCTCTACTCTACTGCCACTGGTTTGATCGTCGCCTTGCTTAGCCTCGCCTTCTATCGAGTTTTCCAGGGTTTAGCTTCTGGACAGGTCAAGCTCTTTCAGAAAGCGGGCAACGAACTTGAGTTGCTTTACCGGCAAAATTGGGCCAAACGAGGCAGCGCACAAAATAATAGTGGTCACTTGCGAGTGACTTCACCTGATAGTGCCTCAGATACCCCGACTGAGGTTCAGGAGTCTATCGAACCCTGAAGCCTATTACTCCATTTACCTGCGCTGTTTATTTGGGCTCTCTTCTATGAAGGTCAAGTATCAACCGAGTGCGACGGAAGTTCGGATTGAGTTAATTCCGCTAATTGACGTTATCTTCTGCATCCTGACATTTTTTCTATTGGCGTCGGTAACACTCACCCGGCAGGCAGGGATTAATGTTGATTTACCCCGCGCGACCAGTGGCATTACTCAGATGCGGGAGATGTTACTGGTTAGCGTAGATCCTGTCGGCTTGATCTATATCGACAAAGAAGCGGTCAGTGCAGAGGAACTGCAACGGCGATTGGTGGAGTTTCGAGACGCAAATCCCGACGGGATTATGGTGCTTTACGCGTCGCGGCTAGCCAGTTACAACGATGTGGTTCAGGTGCTCGATATTCTACGTTCGGTGGGAGGCGATCGCGTTGCCTTAGCCACGCTGCCAGAAGCTCCCGGTAGTCAGGGGGGCACTGAGGGTAATCAAACTACACCTGTAGCTCCGGGTACGCTGCCTCCGGGAACAACCTTCACTCCTTTGCCAGGTGATCCCCTCGCACCCAGTGCGGCTCCATCACCCCGGTCCCAAGCTGAGCCTTCGGCTCCTCCCCAACCTCAACCTCAAGCTCAGCCTCAAAGGACACAGCCCTCTCCTCAAGGAGAGTTACCACCTGATCCACTCGATGCCGATCCCTTTGCTTTGCCCCGATAATCATGTGTCCTAAAGCCTACCGCTTTATGTAGCAGGGCTTACGCATTTGTGTTGTGGGTGGGGTGCTTCGCACCCCACCCACAACACAAATGCGCTACGGATAGCGGGCTTGCGTAAGTCCTGTGTAGGTTGATTAAGTACAAGAGGGAGTGTGTGCTGCCACACACTCCCTCTTGTACTTACAGCGCTTTGCGCTTGAATCAGCCACGGTTGTTTTTGTGAGAGCCGCGCTCAGCGCGGCTCTCACAAAAACAACCAGATTTGAAGCGTTTGAAAAGCGCTGTAATCAATTTGAATACTGTAAAAAGGGGTGGGATTAGCCCACCCCTTTTTGCTATAGGCCTTGTGACTACTGCGATATTCACCACAAGTATGGAAATTCTTATAAGCCACTTAATTTTTCGTGGATGGCTATAGGCAGCCGCTTTCCACTCGTTTCCTGAAGTTCGTTAATTTTGATGTTTTGCTCACGGATACGACGGGAAAGGAGGCGAATGATGTTGACAGCGATACCAGGAGTTTCCTCGATCGCCTCGTAGAGCTGCTGTTGAGTGAGCATCAAACACTCGCAAGCTTCAATGGTGGTAATGGAGGCAGAACGTGGTTCTGCATCGAATACTGACATTTCTCCGAAGCAGGCTCCCTTATCAAGACGAGCCAGCTCGCGATCGCCCACATGCACATGCACCCGCCCTGAAACGAGAATATAGAGCGATCGCCCCTCTTGCCCCTCGGTAAAAATGGTGTGCCGGGCTGGGAAGGACAACTCATCCATAATGGATGCCAGCCTTACCAAAAAGTCATCCCGCAATTCCTGAAAGATGGGGACGGCTCGAACAAATAGTAATCGATCAACGCTGGTCAGTAGCATAACGGCTCATTATAGTTCCCCTGATGCATAAATTCCCTCTAGATCAAGCGTTACAGACTAAATCGGGTTTAGTCCGGTCGTGTCTGTCATAGAGGGCGCAGGTTTAGCATGCCCATTTGAGGAATTGCTTCGATCAACCGCCAGCCTCAGCTTTGCCATCAGATAATTTACCTGAGCCATGACCAGGCGATCGGGGTCTTGCTGCAACAACGGGAGGAACTCTTGAAGGGAGCGAGGGGAAGCCACACTTAAGTAAGCCAGCACGGCCTCTCGAACATACCCTGTGGGATGTCGCAACCCGGCGACGGTTTGCTCTGCCGTCAGGCTCCAGCGCTGTTGCCGAGCCAGGTGGAAGCAGCAGGCCGTCACCCAGTCTGACAGGAAGTAGCGTAAATCCAACAAATGCCGCAGTCGTTGGCTAGGGGACAAGGGCTGATACTCCATGAAATCGGAGAGGCTGTCCAATTTTTCGCGATCGCTGCGCCGATCCAACACATTAAGCAAGGCCCCCTTACTCTCGATATCTAGAGTGTTGTCCAAGATCTCCAGACCTCGGGCGTTGCTTTCCCAGGAGTTGGATTGCAGGTTGAACAGAGCGGCCTGAATCGTGCTGGAAGAATAAAGAAAACGCATTAACAAGAAAATGCGCTGACGAGAATCCTCCTGGGCATCTCGCATCGCGCGCCGCCATAGTTCGGCATCATCGCCAGCAATGCGATCGGGAGCTAGATCCAGCAGGCCAGCGTAGGTATGCCCAATGAATTGCAATTCCTGGTTGATTAGAGTTTCAACCCCCTGGCGACCCAGAATGTCAGCCACCGCATCAATGCCCCGTTCTTGAGGTAGCTTCAGCAAGATGCGGAGGATCGAACGGCGGGTATGCCCCCAAGCAGCCATCAGGTGGGAGACTAGAGCTTCAATGGCCTGGGGTGTGCCAATTCGCCCCAGAGTAAGCCAGGCTTGAGAGCGCACCAGCTCTGGTTTATAGATGTCTTCGCCTAGCTTTACAAGCATGGGGATGGCATCATCTCCCAGCTTGACCAGGGCCAGCGTAGCGGCCTCACGCGTGGATTTGTAATACAGTCCCCGCAATAGAGAGGGGTAATATTCCTCCAGGCGTGTGGCAGCGATCGCCTCTAACAGCGCACAGCGCACTCGCAGCGACTCATCCTGCAACAGCGGTCGGATGTAGAGCCGCAGGGCTTGCATGTAAACCGCTTCTCCCAAGGCTCGACAACCCATCACCCGCTCCCGCTCCCGCTTATGGGTGAGCATTCGGCGTAAGGTATCGGTAGCCTCGGCCTTCTGCTGAGGATTACCCCGACGCAGCATTAATGACGCGGCGGTGCCTCGCACTTCGGGGTCAATGTCAGAGTTGAGGTAGGGGCGGAGCTGGCCGATTTCGGGGTTAGGGTCTGTCAGCCAGATGTAGCGCAGAGCCAGGGCCAGCACATCGGGTTTTAGGTCTTCAAAGAGAAGCGATCGCACCCCAGCCAAATAGATCTCGCTGGGATACTCGGCCATCGCCTCCAGGCTTTGCCGTTGCAAAGCTGGGGAGAGTTGAGGCAACATTGGGCTGAGCACATCCCCGACATTTTTGGGATCGATGTGGGTGAGCAACTCAATACAGGATTTCTTGTCAGCATCAGTCCCCCGGCCCAAGGCTTCCACAATGGCCCGTTTGAAGGTTCGCAGGTCTACATCGGAAAGACTGAGATCCCCACGGTCAGCACTTTTGACCAGCAGTTCGACGTAGCGCGATCGCAACCGCCAGACCGTAAATAACCAGATCAGGCTAAAGATCGCAATCATGCCAACAAACGCCTTGCTGACAACATCCCCATAGGCAGCTTCATCAAGACTGCCGAAGTAGCGTTTACACATCGCCAACACACCCAACATCAGCACCCCCATCAACCCTGTGGCGACGGGTTCTGCAATTCCGCGCACAAAAGATTGAATACGGCTCCGTACGGTATCGGGAACTGGCTGGAAGAGAATAGGCCCCGTGGTCGCCAATACGGTATATCGCAGCAATTCATCCAGAAACCGTAGAAGGATCACGCCGATAAACAGTTTGACGGCTCCCCCGAGGGCCAGCCCACTGACGGCAAACAGCAGGGCCGGAGACGACATGGTGACAATGAACACCCCCAAACGCTCAATCATGCGGCTTGAGGCAAACCATTGCAGCAAGAGCTCGAAGGTGCCCAGAATGGCGCTGAAGATGGCGAGAAAATCAACTAGATTATCCAGGTTTAGATTTTGTTCTAGCTGTGCCAAATATTGGTAATCCAGCAGCAGCCAGAGCACCTGAGCCATCACAAAGAACGCAATGACCAGAATGACATATCGCTGCAATGGTCCTCGAAGGCGTCGTGTTGTAAAGTCAGGCTGACGTTCCTGGAGCCGCCGTCGTGAAGAATCGGGGAAAAACTGGCGATAGGTCTGGCTCAGGTAAAACAGGATGAGAGCGCCAATTAATAGGAGTAAACAAGCTCCAAGAATAATGTTATCCAGACCAATCAGGTTGCGAAGCGGAGGCAATGAAAGACCACTGAGGACGTCGGCCACCAACACTCCACTGCTAATGAGAGGATAGGTGCGTTTAATTTCTCGAATATTAAAAAGCTGGTTGGCGGTAATGGAGGTGTTCAGCTCATTTAGTACATAGATGGCTTCCATCCATAGCCGCATGAGAAACACCGTGTAGCCCACCATCAAGGGCAAACTCAGGCCTACCCGGAACACCAGCAATGGCAGAGCCATCAATACAGCAATAATGACAATCACTCGGCGCAGGGGCAAAAACTTTTGGAGGAATGAGTAGAAGAACCCCAAAATCGTGCCAATGCCCGCACTGACGATGTAAATCCAGGGCAACGCCTCGGCCCCGTACGCATCCAGAAACTTAGCGGCAATGCTCACTTCCAGCCACAGGACCCCAATCGAGGTAGCGGTGTAGAAGGCGAACATCCAGAAGGTTCGGGCACTCTCTTCGGCCCGCAGGTTAAGCCAGCGCAGGAGGGTGCGCTCAAGCAAGGATTTTTTGTAAGTATGGGTCGGCGACCCGGTGTTGGTGTCCATGCAGTCTGGGTAATGTCCCTGCAGATGCTCTAACCCCTAATGGTGCCTCAACCTGACGATGATGGTACAAGTTTTGACTGGGTGAGCGGTAGATGTTGGCATAGAGGAAAACGAAGCAAACCCAGAGGTCAGCTCAGACCTTTAGGGTACTTTCCTCCACGTAAAGTAGGTGGGCCGGATTATACGGGTCGATTAAGTGAAAGACACCAGCGGTCAGGATGAGTTGTGGAGCAGGCTGTCATAACCATAAAAAGGGTGATAGCGATCGCCCTTTTTTGATGTTTACTATTCTTCTAACCTCATCATTCCCTTTTTACTGGCCTAAACCGACCTCAAGAAACCTGGTGTATGCCAAACCTGTATCTTTTGTGGGGTAGACTCCACAAGCATACACAGGACTTGTAAATTTTTGTTGAAGTACTGCTCAGTACAGGGCAAAAAATAAAACTACCTCTAGGACTTAGATTTTTCCGTTGGGAGGCAAAGTTCCCCAACGGAAAAATCTAAGTCCTAGGAGATTTCTGAGAAACAATATCCCCATTATTTGGAAAAAAGGCGCGGCGAAGCCGCGCCTTTTTTCCAAATAATGGGGAAGTTCTTATCTGGAAATCTCCTGAGAGGTTTTGTCTGTAGCTACGCCAGATTCTCAGCTCAAAAACAAACAACAGCGAACTGCAAAACTCCATAGCGAACGTTTTCCAGAAGGTTAGATTTGCTTTTGCAGACGTAGAGCAGAGCAAAACAAACCGCTCAATACAGCGGCTATGGTCTACCGGGTAAAGGTGAGTCAGCCCACCCTTACAGGGAACGAAGATTAGGGCATGCTTTAGAGCTGCCTGAAGGTTGTTTTTTCATGCGCGAAACGCATGAAAAAACAACTTTTAAGGCAGACTCTAACGTTTTGGAGCCAGCATCATAATCATATTTTTGCCTTCTTGCTTGGGATCTTGCTGCACTTCAGCAACAGGCTCTAAATCCGATGCCAACTTTTTTAGCAGGGTTTCGGCCAAATCCTTATGTTGGATTTCTCGGCCTCTAAAGATGACTGTCGCCTTTACCTTATCGCCCGATTTGATAAAGCGTTCAGCCCGGTTTACACAGACGTTGTAGTCGTGCTCCTCAATCTTGTAGCGCATCTTCACCTCTTTGATTTCAGAGGTATGCTGCTTCTTGCGTGCTTCCCGCGCTCGTTTTTCCTGCTCAAATTTATATTTGCCGTAGTCCATAATGCGGCAAACCGGCGGGTCGGCTTTTTCACCGCTTACAAGAACCAGGTCGAGCTCTTTCTCCTCTGCCACTCTTTGAGCATCCCTCGGGTGCATCACGCCGAGATTGGTACCGTCAACATCAATAACTCTGACTTGTGGAAAACGAATACGTTCGTTAATAGCCGGTAAATCGCGAGCTGCTTTTGTGGGTAGTGGTAATGCCATGGGAAATGTAAAACGCGTCAATCGTTTCGGTTGGGTTTGTGACCTCGGTACAGAACGTCAACAGGGCGGCCCCTGGGAAGGTAGCCCAAAGCAATAACTAAGTAAAACTATGTTAGTTCTAACCGATTCAAGCGGAACTATAGATTTGTTAAATGCCAAATCCATTAAACATCACAGGGCTGAGCCCGGTGAGTTCAAGGCAAACGTTTGGAGATTGCTGTTGATTCTGGCACTCTTCTGTCATAGCTACATCTTCCTAACGGTTGGGCTCGATTAACCGAGTTAGACCGTTACTTGGAAATCTACTATATCAATGAGACCTCCTCCATGCCGAGTTTTTCAGGGTGGACACGCTACTTCGAACCACTTGTAAATTTAGTACTCGCGAAGGACTGCCCTCTCTGCGAACGGCCAACCCAACAGGAGTTGTGCCCCAGCTGTATCAGACAGGTACAGCACTGCCAGCTCCCTACCCTCACCAGCTTCAAACAGGAAACGCCGCCTGTGTTTGCCTGGGGGCAGTATGGAGGTGCATTGAAACGGGCGATCGCCAGCCTCAAATACGAAAACCATCCCCAGCTAGCTCAACCCCTGGGGCACTGGATGGGCCGCTCCTGGAAATCCATCCAACACCCCCCCAAACTCCTGGTCGTTCCCATCCCCATGCATCCTGACAAACACCAGCAACGGGGCTTCAACCAGGCCGAACTTTTGGCTGACAGCTTTTGCCAGATCACCCGCCTCCCCCTCGAACGACGTGCCTTACTCCGCGTTCGCTCCACCCATGCGCAATTCGGCCTCTCTACAGACCAACGGAGCAAAAACTTGATGGGAGCGATGCAAGTCAATCCGCCGTGGCACTGCCCATCCAACTCAAGCGTTCTACTCCTGGACGACATCTATACCACTGGAGCTACAGCCCAAGCGGCTATCCATGCCTTCAAACAGCAAGGAATCCGAGTTTACGGCGTCATGGCTCTGGCGAGAGCCATGAAAGAAGGAACCTAGAACCTACTGTCTCTCCATGTCCTAACCATCCAAGCGATAACAATATCCAAAAACCCAAAACTGATTTTTCGAGTACTCAGTCGGTAGGCATCAATAAACATTAAAAATGATGTGCCACTCACGAACCGGATAGCACATCATATTCAGTGAGCCGAGGAACCTAAGAATAAGAACTGATCTGCATAAAGCGTACCTAAGCAGACTTATTTCCTACAGCGCATAAACCTGATCCTCTCCCACCGATGCGAAGCGCCACATTCAAGCCAATTATGGCAGGAGAGCCACGCCATAACACACCACTTTGTCCCCCAGACCCTAAGCCAAACCCTTAGAAATCGTTAATATTTCTGCGAATCCAGACGATCGCCCTTAAACCTGGGGAGAACCTCAAACCTCCGATTACCAATCCACACTC
Organism: Leptolyngbya sp. PL-A3; assembly: GCF_039962325.1. NCBI lineage: Bacteria > Bacillati > Cyanobacteriota > Cyanophyceae > Leptolyngbyales > Leptolyngbyaceae > Leptolyngbya > Leptolyngbya sp. PL-A3. The sequence goes on along the minus strand of NZ_JAMPLB010000024.1, from coordinate 5,289 downwards.
GAGGCCCTGAGGCACACCATTCCACTTTCCGGAGAAATGCTATGGATTCCGCTAAGCCCCGCCAAGTCGAAGTGTTTCCCGATCGCGAAGCCCTCGTCGCGCGATCGCTTGAATTAGTGCTACAAAGCGTCCAAGAAGCCATCGCCCGCAATGGACGCTACACTATTGCCCTGGCCGGAGGCAGCACCCCCAAACCGCTGTATGAAGCGATCGCCCAACAATCCCTCCCCTGGGAGCAGATTTATGTCTTTTGGGGCGACGAACGCTACGTTCCTCACGATCACCCCGATAGCAACGCTGGGATGGCACGCCGCGCCTGGCTCGACCACGTCCCCATTCCTGCCGAAAACATCCACCCCATGCCCACCGATGACGCCGACCCTGCTGTCGCAGCGGATCGCTATGAGCAGGAACTCAAAGCCTTTTTGGGCAACACTTCCGGCACCGTCCCAACCCTGGACATGATCCTCCTGGGTATGGGAGACGATGGACACACAGCCTCCCTCTTTCCCCATACAGAAGCGCTGGGAGTCCGCGATCGCCTGATCACAGTTGGCAACAAAGACGGTCAACCCCGCATCAGCTTCACTGTGCCTTTGATTAACCAGAGCGATCGCGTTGTATTCATGGTTTCTGGAGCTAGCAAGCATCCTGCCCTAATCCAGGTGTTTGCCCCTGAAGGAGATGCTGATCAGTACCCCTCCCGGCTCATTCAACCACAGGGTATGCTGTATTGGTTACTGGATGCAGCGGCCTGGCCCCAAGCCTAGTGCTTTGTCAATTTTTAATGTCACGTACCGGCATTAAAAACGAAATAAAAGAGAATTGTTGGTTTTTGGGGGGTATAGCCCCCCAAAAATCAGCCAATTCTAAGATGAGGGTGCCGATAGCTCAGATTTCAGCCAAAATGCATAACAGGACATTAAAAAATTGTTTCCAACACATCGGCTCGCTTAGGATGTCGTTGATGGGAACACAGCCGAGAGATTGCAACGATGATTGTCTGCCCAAACTGCAACCACCAAAACCCCGACGGAGCTATTCAGTGTGAAGCCTGCTACACACCTCTACCCACCATGATGAATTGCCCGAGTTGCGGGGCAAAGGTGCAGGCTGACGCAAGCTTTTGTGGTCAGTGTGGGTCTAATCTAAAGGGAAGCCCGGCTGTTGCACCCGATGCCAGTGCTACCATACCCCCTGCTCCCACTCCGGGTCTGGATATCCCCGATCTACCGCCTCTAGATCCCCTTGCCATGCCTGACCCGTTAGTGGCTGAAGTTGGGGTTCCTGCTGTACCTCCTGCGGCAGGAGAGGAAGTAGCGCTTCCCTCAATGCCGCCCCTATCAGGGCAAGAAGTTGTCGTACCCCCACCGCCGCCGCCACCACCACAAGTACCGGCTCCCATTACAGCGACCCAACTGCAACTTCAGACCGCTCGCCTGTTGCATGTGCAGACAGATACTTTACTTGAAATTCCAGGGCATCTTACCGTTGTTCATCTGGGCAAGCCGAACGATCGCATTCCCCCTAACATCGACGTATCAGGTTTCCCAAATTCTGAGATCGTCTCGCGCATCCATGCTGATATCCGAGTAGAGGGTGACGCCTATTACCTGGAGGACGTGGGTAGTTCCAATGGCACTTACGTCAACAACATGCCCTTGCCCATGGGGAACCGTCATCGGTTGCGTCCGGGCGATCGCCTTTCCCTCGGTAAGGGGGACAAGGTGACCTTCATTTTCCAACTATCTTAAGCTCATTTGGCCTTTACCGCCCTGGCCATCGCCCGGTCTTCTACGGTTCCTCTAGAATTGCCTTTATAAGTGAGGACGTTTCCCCTTACGCTGACCTTACCGCCCTTACCGGAGTTCTGCCCACCTCGACACTTCGATCAACCCGTTATCACCCATCTCCCCATCAGTGTGATTACCCTATCCCTCCTGCACCCGATCAAGCAAATCCCAGTACAGCTCTGGACGTTTGAAAATGAGTCTGTGATTCGTATTGGGCGATCCACCGATAATCATGTCATTCTCTACAGTGCCGTTGTTTCTCGCCATCACGTTGAGTTGCGACGAGTGGGCGCAAACTGGGAAGCTGTTAACCTCGGTACGAATGGCACCTATCTAGATGGGAAACGTATTACCCAGGTGCCCGTCTCTGACGGGTCGATCATTCGCCTGGCTCGCTCAGGGCCGAATATCAAAATTCGGTTGGGGCCTGAGGCTCTGAAGGAAGACACAGCTGCCATGCGGGCTAACCGCACTGAGACTCAACCTCGGGGTGAAAACATACTGATACCGACCGAAGTCACAGATCGTAAGACCGGTTTTCCCGGTCTGGAGCGAGGTGTGCCGCATGAGGGGGCTTCCTACTCATCGATTAGTGGCATCATTCCCGTTCCGGCGCATCTTCAAATTGACCCTGAAGCCGATTCTGATGAGCCGGCCGATCCAATTTCCATGATCCCTTCTATGGATTCTGGGGAAAGGCCTAGCTCATTCCCTGGTTTTTTTGACCAGGATTGCCCCCACTTACGGGGGGGAGACCTGTTTTGTGTTGATTGTGGTCAACCCCTGAAGGTGCTCGATACTCTGGGTAAGTATCAGTTGCTTACGGTGCTCGGTCAGAGCGACCTGAGTATTACTTATCAAGCCTGGCGTGCAGGTCGGACTGTGGCCCTTAAAACCTTAAACGAGGAGTGGCTCAAAGACCCTCAAGTGCTCGCCAGCCTGGAGCATGAAGCCGAAACCCTGCGCCATCTTCATCACGCACATCTTCCCCACCTGATTGAGTTTTTCTCCGAAGGGAAAAAGCCTGCCCTTGTGATGCAGATGATGCCCGGTCAAAATTTGCGGGATTATATTGCTGCCCATGGGCCTGTCACGGTGGAGCGGGCGATCGCCTGGATTTTCGAACTCTGCCAGATCCTTGGCTATCTCCATGACTTCACGCCTCCCGTTGCCCACCGTGATCTACGGCCTCAAAACATCATTTATAACCCTGAGCAAGACACCCTGGCTCTGGTCGACTTTGGGGTTATTAAACGGGTTATTTTGGGACGGCCCATGCTTCCCGGTTCACGCGGCTACTTTGCTCCCGAGCAAATGCAGCTCCATGCTTCCCCCGGTACTGACCTCTTCGCCCTGGCTCCGCTGCTGGCCTTCCTGATCACCGGCCATAACCCCGTTGTATTTTACGGTGATCAGGAAGGCCAACTCCGGTTCCGAGCTAGCCTGATTCCTAAACTGCCGAAGGAGATGGTGCCCATTTTGCATCGGCTGACGGAACCGACTTTAGAAAACCGTTATGGATCAGTCGAAGCTCTGGAGGCAGATTTGAAGACGGTGCCGATTAAGGTGAGATATTAAGGCAGCTCAAGTTTTGAGAAATGGTCAATTTGTTGAAGGAATCGCTAGAGTGGAAGCGATCCCTTCATTTTGGTGCGGCCTCTATGAGCGATCGCTGGAATGATTCGATGATAGGTATGGACAAAGCTCCTGATCGCGTTGGGTTGACCTGGTTGGTGTCTGCGGCGATCGTGACCGTCTTGCTCTGGCAGTTTCCCTTTGGCAACTACATTCTTTATCCCTTCAGTATTCTTGCCACCTGGTTTCATGAAATGGGGCATGGTCTGATGGCTATGCTGTTGGGGGGCAACTTTAAGCGATTGCTGATTTTTCCGAATAGCTCCGGGGTAGCTTTTCACAGTGATGTGCGAGTTTTGGGGCCTCTGGGGCGAGCGTTGGTGTCTGCGGCTGGGCCAATGGGGCCTCCGTTGGCCGGTGCGGCTTTAATCCTGGCTTCTCGCAGTCGGGCTTCGGCTCGTACGGCTCTGCTGCTGTTGGGAGGAACGTTGGTACTGTCGGCGTTGATCTGGGTGCGATCGCTCTTTGGCCTCGTGGCTATTCCTTTGATGGGGTTAGCAATTCTGGCGATCGCTCTGAGGGGTTCTCGTTGGTTGCAAGTTTTCTCCATCCAATTCTTGGGGGTACAAGCCTGTATCAGCACGTATCACCAGTTGGATTATCTCTTCACTCGTCAGGCTTTAATCGGCGGACGTTTTATGTTGTCAGATTCGGGGCAGATCGCCCAGAGTTTGCTGTTACCCTACTGGTTTTGGGGTGGACTGATGGCGATCGCCTCCTTCTTCCTGCTCTATCAAAGCTTGCGTCTTGCCTATCGCACTTAATTCTTCCCCGCAGGAAGTAAGCAGTCCAAAGTAGCTAAATGCTGCGGGTGCATCCCACTTTTGTAAGTGAGGCGGGCTAAGCCCGCCTCACTTACAAAAGTGGGTTTCCAAATCTGCAAAAGTGGGATGCACCCAATGCTGCTTGCTTAACAGGCAGCATCTGGGCTTTATAGTTATGAGTCAGCAAAAAACGCTTGGAACTGTGGACATTAGGACTTACGAATTGTGTTGTGGGTAGGGATGCGAAGCATCCCCACCCACAACACAAATTCCTGGACATAAATGAATGCGAAGTTTGTCGGATTTCCGATGAGGGGAATGGAATAGTGGGAAGAATAAGACCGTTCGGGTCGCTAGCTGAGGAATGCGTCCATGCCCCGCTCCCAACATCGCGGAATCATTCGTCCCAAGATTTCTACTATGCCCCGCCAGAAGTCGGAAGCGGCGGCTTTTCTTGATATTTATAAGTTGGTAGTTGAGAAGAAGCGGCTCCAGCAAGAGTTGGAAAGTCTAGATCAACGACGACAGCAGATTTGCGATCGCATTACCGTTCTCGATCGCCATGTTGCCCACATGGAGAACTCGGTGGATCAGATGCGGGCGGCTGAAGGTAATCCTGTCCAACCGCCCCCTGTGGTGCTTCCACCCGATCATGTGGATACCTTCGATATGCTATTTCTAGACTACTAGGGCACGTTTTACAGCTATCTGGAAGGGTTGTTTTTTCCTGCGCTTCGCGCAGGAAAAAACAACCCTTAAAACAATGCCGAGTTGATTAAGCTGTTGGCGAAAACCTATGGAGTTTCTAAGTCTAGAGTCACGATTAAGTTGGGGCAATTATCACGGCAAAAACTGGTAGAAATTGAGCAGGACTTATAACCTGCTTCACATTCTGCAGCAGACTCCAGAACCGTTGTTTTTTATCGCGAAGTGGCGAAAAAAATAATGGTTCTGGAGTCTGCTGCTAAAGCGGTACTAGATGTAATACCAAACAAATATGAAGCTGCGCCAAACTAGAAGAGTCCTCTTTGAGGTGATGGGCGATGACAGGACGTCCTTTTCAAGTCACGGTGACGGAGAGCCTGGAGCAGTTAGAG
>NZ_JAMPLB010000023.1:0-106329 GCF_039962325.1 Leptolyngbya sp. PL-A3 | reverse complement strand
AAGCCAAGAGTATCTTTCGCTATGGTTTCGACCACCTGCGTCAAATCCTACTGAATCTGGAGTTATTCATCGATGAGTTTTTCCACGTCCTTCAATTTTTGTCCTGTACCTAGACCCCAAATATATACATAAGAACATTGAGAGCGCGTAAATTACCTCAAGGTTTACGCGCCAACTTTCATTCTAGAACAAACGTCTAAAGCTTTCTTTGAAGAGGCTACCGTCGTTTTTTAGGGATGGTATGGCGAAAGGTGATGAAAATGGGAAGATACAAAAAGTTGTTCCCTCTAGCCGTTTTGTTAAAATAAGCGGATGGTTAATTCTTCAGCTTAAGCTGTAATATCATTTTCACATCTACTGCATTACAGGGTTAACGCATCACCGTCAGTGGTTCTACGCAACACTGAGTAAAACATAAACTTATACAATCCTGCACCATGCTTGTAGTGAAGAGAAGCCATCCCGACCTTCTACGCCATCATCAAACTCTCCTACATCGCATCACTCTAAGAATTCGCCAATCGCTGGAATTACAAGAAATTCTAGAAACAACTGTAGCCGAGGTGCGATCGTTTCTGGAAACGGATCGAGTTAAAGTTTATCGATTTCATGAAGATGGCAGTGGCGAGGTGATGGCGGAAGCTATTCAGGGCGATCGCTTACCATCATTGCTTGGGCTTAGTTTCCCGGCCAACGACATCCCACAAGATGCGCGTGAATTATTTACGAAAGCACGCCAGCGAGTGGCTGTTGATGTAGTGGCTCAAACGACAACAGGTCTGAGCTTGCTGAGCTTTCCGGGCCGTAATCCAGCACTTTCATCGGGGGATATTCGTTATCGCCCCGTTGAGCGCTGCCACGTTAACTATTTGACAGCTATGGGGGTGAAATCCTCCGTTGTAGTGCCGATCTTACATGCGGGTAACCTCTGGGGACTGATTATCTCGCACCACACAGAGCAGCGGATTGTAACCGAGGAAGAATTAGAATTTATTGGAGCCGTTGCAGATCAGGTTGAAGTGGCGATCAATCAATCGATGCTGCTCAACCAAGTCCGGATACAGGCGGAGCAAGAGGCAAAGATTAATCAATTCACATTTCGATTACATCAGGGTGCAACAATTCAGTTACAAGCAGCCTTAGAGGAAGCCGTTAAACTGTTTCAAGCCTCTGGAGGGCGGCTGTATCTAATGCCAGGGGCAAAACAACAAGTGGAGGAACTGCTGGTCTGGGGAACACAACCCGTGAGGCCAGTTGGTGATCAGTGCCAGGAGCTAGAACAACACCCAGCCTGGCAGCACTACTTAGAAAAACAATCAATTGCCTCGCTGGAAAATGAACCCGCAAATCCGTACTGCTGGGCCATTAATGATATTTACGAAGAGCCTTTGTTTCACTCTGTCATACCTTGGTTTCAGTTCTCCACGATTCGAGGTGTTCTGATTACTCCTTTGCAGTATAAAGAGCAAATATTGGGATGGTTGACTCTGTTCCGCCATGAGATTGAGACAGAGCAGCTGTGGGCAGGGCCATGTCAGCAAGGTGTACGTCAACCCACCCCGCGCTTATCATTCGAGCCCTGGCGCGAACGAAAGACAGGACAAACCAGAGCCTGGACGGATGTAGAAAAGAAGCTTGCTCAAGCCATTGGTGGTCACCTGTCTACTGCGGTGCAACAGTACCGTCTTTACACCGAGGTACATTCCCTCAATTCCAATTTGGAACATCAGGTGCAGGAACGCACCGCTGAGCTACAGAATTTATTGGAGCAACAGCAGGCACTATCAAACGGCATTGCTAAAATTCGTACTTCTTTAAAGCTAGACGTGATTCTTCAAACAACGGCTGAGGAGGTGTATCGGTTACTGCATGTTGATCGGGTTGTGATTTACCAATTTAATCCGGATTGGAGCGGCAGTGTCATTGCTGAGGCGGTCGGTTCCGACTGGATCAATTTGCGTCAGGCGCAATGGACAAACACACAGATTAGAGCGTATGTAACAAAGAACGATCGCTGTACAGCCAGCAGCTTTCAGACCGCATCAATACCTGAGGTGGATACATATCTTCAGGATACTCAGGGTGGTGACTTTAGCCGTGGTTGCCAGGTCAAACAGGTGGATGACATTTATGCCATGAACTTTCCCACTTGTTACCTTAAGGTTTTAGAGAGCTTACAATGTAGAGCTTATATCATTATCCCCATCTTTCAGAAAAGCCAGCTTTGGGGACTGTTGGCAGTTTATCAGAACGCAGGCCCACGTTTGTGGAATCGCTCAGATGTAGAACTCGGCAGACAAATGGCAGCCCAGCTAGAAGTTGCTATTAAACAAGCCGAGTTATTTAATCAAACGCGATCGCAAACTTACCAGCTTTCCCAAATGCTTGTCGATCTCAAGCAGGCGCAAAGCCAACTAATACAAACAGAAAAAATGTCGAGTCTGGGGCATTTAGTGGCGGGTGTTGCCCATGAGATCAATAACCCCATCAACTTTATTCATGGCAACTTAAAGCCAGCTACAGAATATGCTTATAACTTGCTGGAGTTAGTGGCGCTTTATCAGCAGTATTTACCCAATCCTGATGTAAAGCTTCGTGAAAAATTAGCGGCTGTTGACCTCAACTTTGTGCTGGAAGATTTTCCGAAACTCCTCTCCTCCATGCAGGTTGGCACCGAGCGGATTCGAGAAATTGTGCAATCTCTGCGAATCTTTTCACGTCTTGATGAAGCAGAATTTAAGGCTGTTGATTTACATACTGGTATTGATAGCACCTTGATGTTACTCAAACATCGACTCAAAGCAAATCAGCCCAATATTCAGGTTGTCAAAGAATACGGACATCTACCCTTCGTTGAATGTTATCCAGGGCAACTCAATCAGGTTTTCATGAATCTTCTGACGAATGCAATTGATGCATTAGAAGAACGAGATAAAGAGCGATCGCATGAAGAGATAGTTGAAAATCCTAGCACCATTAAAATTCATACTCAAATGCTTAATGAGCAGTGGGTCAGTATTCGCATTTGTGATAATGGCCCTGGCATGAATAAAAGAGTACACTCTCACATCTTCGATCCCTTTTTTACAACTAAGCCTGTAGGAAAAGGTACAGGGCTTGGCCTATCTATCAGCTATCAAATCATTACAGAACGGCATGCCGGAAATTTAACTTGTCGATCACTGCCATATCAAGGCACAGAGTTTGTCATTGAAATTCCCATCAACCACAGGGATACATATAGCCCTGTGCACGTTGATTAAGTACGGTGGTGTGGGGCACGATGTCCCCCACACCACCGTTGCTGTACTTAACGCACTTGCACATCGCTATATACTCAATCAGGATTAGAATCTTCTGATGAGCTCGGTGCATCCGGTCGGTAGATCGATGAGTTTAGAAATGTTTGACGGGGAGGCAATCTTGTAGGCATATAACCTGAGCACCCCAATTACTGCTGAGGCGCATAATGCTTAACCCTCCAAAAGCTTCTTGGCTGATTCAAGCGCAAAGCGCTGTAAAAGAAACTGTGAGTTTCTTGAGAGTTTAAAGAACCTAAGCTCGGGATAAGCTGAAGTGCTCAGTTTAGCGTGTGCAAAGCGCACGCCAAACTGGACGTTTTCGAGTGCTGCCCGCTATGCGGCACTCGAAAACGTCCTTAACCCGAACTCGGATTGGATGAACGGGGGTAGATGACCGACGAGATGAATTTGCGTAGGAAGATAGAACGGACTCGGCAAGAACCGCGACTCAAGAATGACGGCAGATTGCTACAGGGCTCTTATGATAAGAATTGTTGAGTAAAATATGATTGCTTCTATGTCTCCAGCAGAAGATTCCAAACTTGAAGTGATAACTGAAGCAGCTGCTCAATTACGTGAGCAGCTTGATGAGCCTAATTCTGGATTGATTGCCCAACTCCCAGAAAACTGGCAATCAAAGCCTCTGGTCAAGGGTATGCGGGCTGAAGGAATTGAACTCAGATTTACAGGAAAACCTGCGCTCGGCACTGAAAGAGCACTTGCTTCGGGTAGCAATGCCTATCCAGCAGAAGTTATTGAGCTTGTAGATTAGGGGTGATTGCCTCACTGTTTTTGTAAGTGAGGCGGGCGAAGCTCGCTTCACCTACAAAAGTGGGATGCACCCTCTCGAAGATGCGAGTTGCGCTCTTAGCAGCTATCTATCCTCTAATTCCTAAAATATTAGTTTGGGCAGTTTTTCTGAAAGCCCTGCTTCTGCGTGCGCGAAGTGCACGCAGAAGCAGGGCTTTCAGAAAAACTGCCCAGAGTACTTTTATAAATCAATACTTTCGGCGTTTAGGTCAATCTTGGCCTAAGCCAGGCCGATGATCGCGGTATTACCCAAAAAAGCAGGTGCGTTTTCTGGGGACCTATCTAAAATCTGCAAAAGTTGCGAGAATTGAATGTGATACAGGTTTTAGGAAGTAGCAGATGGTGCCTAAAGTAATAGTGGTGCCGATAGACGGTAGACGGAAACTGGAGGGATGGAAAGAGGAGATTGCTGAAATCCGTCAGTGGCAGATTGAAGAGTTTCTACGGCAGACAGGAAAAGCTGAGAATACACAAAGAGTTTATCGAGGGCAGTTACAGAGGTTCGCGGCCTGGTCAGAAAAGTCGTGGTTAGAGGTGACACCAAGCGATGTAGGAAAGTATCGGTGGGAACTGAAGCAGCAAGGGTTGAAGCCCACTTCCGTGAATCATGCCTTAAATACGTTGCGATCGTTTTATGGCTGGTTGCGGCGGAGCAACGGGTATCCAGCGGGGCAACCATTACCGACAGATGCCATTGATTTGGAGCGGGAAGCTGAGCCACAGGCCCTGCATCTGGACGAGGAAGATTTGTCGTTGGTGTGGGATGTGTTAAATCTGGGGGAGAAGACACGGGTGCGCGATCGCGCCATCATCGCAGTCCTCAGTCATGGGCTGAGAGCCTCGGAAGCGTCAGCTCTAAATGTGGAGCATTGGAATGGCAAGATGCTGACAGTGCTCCGCTCAAAAGGGCAGAATGTCTCAGAGATACCGTTGAGCCGAGAAGCGCGAGAATATTTGGAGGATTATTTGAAGTGGCGACGGCGGCAGGGTGGATTATTTGAACCCACGCCAGAGAGCCCAATGTTTTTGTGCCAGGATCCCCGGAATTTAGGACAGAGACTTGGCTATAAGGGGTTGCACAAGATGGTGAAAGGGGTGGGGGCGATCGCGGGTATCGACAAACTGAATCCCCATCGGTTTCGGCATACGTTTGGAACCGAGGTAACCAAGAAAGGAGTCGATCCCCTGTTTGGTAAGGAGCTGATGGGGATTAAGAGCGATCGAGTATTCCAGCGCTACACCAAAGGTGTGTTTAAGCAGGCGGCGGCTGAGGCGTATTTGAGAGCGATCGGCGAGAACGACGATCAAAAGAGTTAGCGGCTTAGCTTGAGCACCTGAACAATCTTGAGCGTAGCAGCTTGGGTTTGACTGTGTTTGGTGATGTGAGGTGCTTTGCACCCCACATCACCAAACACAGGTTGTTAACAGTGCAGAGAGTGTCAATTAAGGGTTGCCCTTACTTTGCACAAGAGTCCAAATCGTTTGCATCAGTAGTTCTGGCTCAATGGGTTTGGTAACGTGTTGCTGAAAGCCGGCGGCTAAGGCTTGTTGCTGGTCCATTTCTCCTGCATAGGCTGTGAGGGCGATCGCCATAATTTTCCCGCTCTCATCGGGTAATTGCTCTCTAATTTGGTGAATTAAGGCGTAGCCATCCATCGTGGGCATGCCAATGTCACTAATGAGCAAATCGAATTCTGTTTGGCGCAAATTATCTAACGCTTCACTGGCCGACTCAGCTTGCGTAACCATGGCTCCATGTTGCTCTAACAAAAAGGTCACTAGCTCTCGCGAATCTCGTTCATCGTCTACATAAAGTACTTGCAGTCCATCGAGATTAACCCCTGGGTGCCGGGCAGAGGAGGGATGATTTTGATGCAACTTTGAGACGGGCATGATAGGAAGCTTGACAATAAATGTCGCACCTTTTCCTTCCCCTGCACTGTCGGCCTGAACGATGCCGCCATGCAGCTCGACTAAGTAACGAACGATCGCTAACCCTAATCCTAACCCTCCAAAGCTTCGTGTGGTGGTGCTGTCAGCCTGCCGGAAGTAGTCAAAGGCATAAGGTAGAAAGTCAAGAGAAATTCCCTTGCCGCTATCAGTAACGGTAATTTGAGCGTAGGCAGTAGGAGCCGGGAAAGGGGAAGGAGTGTTGTCGGCACCGAGCGCTACCTTCCTGTTCTCCCCTTCAACCTGCTCCAATCGCACCTCTACGTTGCCGCCCTGAGGCGTAAATTTAACGGCATTGGAGATCAAGTTCCAAACGACCTGCTGCAAGCGCCCAGAGTCTCCCAAGACTTGCCCGACGTTGGGTTCAAACTTTGTCTGAATTTGAATAGATTTTGCTTCAGCTGCAAGCCGTACGGTTTCAATGGCAGCTTTGATGGTAAAAGGTAAACTGACTGGCCCCATATTCAAGCTCAGCTTGCCCTGAAGGATACGAGAAACGTCCAGTAAATCCTCAATCAGCTGGGCCTGTAGTTTCGCGTTTCGTTCAATGGTTTCGAGCGCATATTGAGTCTTAGCTTCATCTTGTTGGCCCATTCGCAGGATTCTAGCCCATCCAAGAATAGGATTTAGTGGCGATCGCAACTCATGGGATAACACGGCTAGAAATTCATCCTTAATGCGATTCGCCTGACGTAATTGGTTGGCTTGCTCACGGGTCGTTTCATATAGTAAATCAAGACGTTGATTCCGTTCTTGCAAAAGGAGTTCGGCTTGCTTCCGTTCATCCTCAATGCGCTTGCGATTCGTGATATCGATCAGGATTAAAACGGCACCGGTGAATGTTCCAAATTCATCCAATACAGGGTCCATCGTTTTGGAAAACCAGCATTTCTGACTCTGGATCTCTAAAACTTGACGTTGGTGGGCTTCCTTAGCAAGATGAAAGCAGGAACCATCTCCCACACCTAACGTTTCATTCATCAACTCATAGTGAACACGCCCTAAAATGTCTTGCGGTGGCTTACCCAAAAGCTTCACCATGGCCTGATTACAGCGTAAAATTTTACCGTCTCGATCCAGTAAACATACACTGTCATTAATAGCATCAAAAGTTGTTTGCCACTCCCGTGCAGAAGTCAAAGCTGATTCTTCGGCCTGACGAATGCGGAGGAGCGATCGCACGGTCGCTAACAGCTCAATCGGTTCAACGGGCTGTGCCAGATAACCATCCGCCCCGCTATCTAATCCCTCGGCCTTATCCTGGCTTTTGACAAAACTGGCCGAGAGATGCAGCACCGGAATAAACGCTGTTTCGGGGTTCGCCTTAATCTGGCGGCAGACTTCAAAGCCGTTGAGATCAGGGAGTTGTACATCCAGAATGACGAGTGCAGGCTGGTGTTGGGCGATCGCCGCTAACCCTGCGCTTCCCGTAGCCGCTTCCACGACGGTAAACCCTGCATTCTGCAAAATCCGCTTCACGATATAACGATTGGTATCGTTATCATCAACGTGCAGGATAGTCCCCCGTGACTCTGCCATGGCGTTTCCCTCAAGCATCCAGAGCAAGCCCGGCTTTCGTGAGCACCTCTCGAAGGCCAGCCACAGCATCCGCTTGAGACGTTTTTTCTTTAGAGAAAACGGTGACGCCTTGTTGAGTCAAACAGCTCTGGGTTTCGAAATCCAGCTCGCTAGATGAATGGATGATAACAGGAATCGATTGAACCGCGGGGTTATGCCGAAGCTGATTCAGAACATCCAATCCACTCATTTCTGGCATCTCCAGATCAAGCAAAATAACCGTGGGCTGTTCACGCTCTGCCACGGCTAACCCATCCGGCCCGCTTGCAGCTTCTAAAATTTGTAGCGGGACATCTGTTAACAACTGCTTCACCACATATCGGTATGCTGGATCATCATCAATAAGTAGAAGTTTCTGATTTTTACCCTGATTAATCAGGGTATTGAGTTTGTTTAATAACGGCAATCTATCTACAGGCTTAATTAGAAATCCATCGGCCCCTAATGCAAGAGCCTGCTTCTCATTATCGACAACCGTAATCACCAGTATGGGAATAGTATGGGTCGCCTCATCTCCCTTCAGTTCTCTCAATAACGTCCACCCGTTTTGCCCTTCTAGCAAAATGTCCAACACGATCGCGGCTGGGCGAAGTTGCTGGAGAGCCTGCCTTGCTTGAGCGAGAGTGCGGGTTGCAACCAGTTGATATCGAGAATCTTGCAGGTGTTTTTCGTAGATGAACAGCGTTTCTGTATGGTCTTCAATCACCAGGATGGGCAGGTGAGCCAGTTTCAGGGTCGTAAGGGGTTGCAGCGACGCTGGCAGTTCCGTTGCCTTGGGGTAGACGATCGGAATGTAGACCGAAAAGGTGGAACCCTGGCCCAATTCACTGGTGATGGTGACACTCCCGTTGAGCAGCTCTGCGAGCTTGCGTGACAGAGGCAAGCCCAATCCCGTCCCCTTTACTTGCTTTTGCAGATGAGACTCAATCTGCATAAAATCTTCAAAGATGCGCTCTTGATCATCGGGTGCAATGCCAATGCCAGTGTCAGCAACAGAGAAGCGAATGGTATACCCCACTTGCCTGGCTGTCACTCGTACCTCACCCCGTTCGGTAAATTTGAGTGCATTTGAGATGAAGTTTCGCAAGATTTGAGCAATTTTTCCCTCATCGCTATACAGCGACGGTAACTCTTCCGGTTCTTCAAAAACCAACGCAACAGAGGCTCCCTGAACCAGTAGTGGACGTAGCATTCCCCGCAACGTTCCAAACAACTCACTGACTTCAAAGAGGCTGGGACGCACCTCCGTTTTGCCAGCTTCCACCTTGGCTAAATCCAGCAGATCGTTGACCAATTCCGATAATCCATCTGCCGCTTTTTGGATGAAGGTGACCTGCTTCTCCTGCTCCGAAGACAGAGCGCCATCCATGTGTGATAGCAGCATGCGAGACAGCGACAGGATGGAGTTTAGCGGGGTACGAAACTCATGGCTCATGTTGGAGAGGAAGCGGGTTTTTAACTCATTTGCCTGTTGCAGAGAGCTGGCCTTCTCGTCCAATTCCGCATATAGAGCGATCACACCCCGGTTCGTATCTTCCAACTCCCGGTTGAGCTGTATCAGTTCCTCCTCACGCTTCCGCAGCTCCGCCATAGCCCGTAGCAACTCCTGGTTCTGGCGCTGGATTTCCTCATAGGGATTTTGGGGCGATCGCCCTGCCACCGCGTCCTGAATCTGCTGCAAGTGAAAATCTGTCAGGGCTGGGGCTCGTTTGGGTAGGGTCTTGCCCATTACCACAGTGGTTCCTCGTTCAGGCTGTGATTCTACCTCAAAGAAATCCATCAGCCTGCGAGTGCCCATGATACCCAACCCCAGCCCTGTGGAGGAATGATAGCGCCCCTCCAACACGTCACCTAGATGGGGAATACCCTTGCCCTGATCCTGCACCTGAATCAGAAATGTCTGAGCACTGACATCCACGTAAAACGTAACTGTTCCACCTCTGGCATATTGAAAGGCATTGCGAACAATTTCGGAAACCGCCGTCGCCAATCGGGCCTGATCCTGGGCATCAAATCCTAGCTTGTCAGCCAGTTCGCGGGTATGTTGCCGAGCCTGCACCACATCCTGTTCGTAATGAATTTCCAGGGTGAAAAGGGTTGTCATGCTCCCAGTCCTTTAGCCACCAACACGGTTACATCGTCGCGATCGCGATGAAAGTCCCGGTACAAAACTCCAGCGATTAAGCTGGGATGTTTTCGGCTTAAACCTGGGTAGCGATCGAGCTTCCACTGGGTACTCAAGCCATCGGAATGCATGATAAAAAGTCCGTTGGGATACCAGGGGTAGGTAAACTCATGGACCTTACGTATTTCATGTCCTACCGTGCCGTTGTAAGACACCAGGTTGTGATGATTTGTCTCTGACGTGATGCTAGCTGAAATGTTGCCGATCCCTGCAAAGTGAACCAACTGTTTTTCAAAATTGATTTCTGCGATCGCCAGGGCTGCTCCTCGGGTGCTGCGCAGAGCTGCATGGGCCGCTTCAACAATCCGTTGAGGAGATTGGTGATACTGCTCCTGAAACACCCGGATGGCGGCTGAAGCAGCACTAGCAGCGGCAGGGCCATGGCCCAGGCCATCGACTACCAGTAACAGCCTGCGTGGGTAATCGGATTGGCACGCCCAGTCGTCCCCGGACACATCCTCTCCATGCTTGGGTAGACACACCACGCCCATTTCTAGAACGTCCTCCGGCGGTGGGGTGATGGGATTAGCCCAGAGGTGAGCGAGAAGGGCGGTTCCCCTGGTCGGTAGCGAGTAAACCTCAAAAAAGTTGGAAAGGCGACGAATAGCCCCCAACCCATTGCCCGCTGTCCCGCCGGTGGAAAAGCCGTCTTGCAGGCAGGTTTCCACATCCATCATGCCGGAACCTCGATCTAAGGCCAACACTTCAATACCAACAGTGGGATGTTGGGCGATCGCCCGCAGCATAATGACTCCCCCACCTCCATGTTGAACCAGATTGCTGGCAACCTCCGTGACCAGAATTCCGACCTTACCCCGCTCTGTTTCCTTAAACCCAAGTCGATTGGCTAACGCCAGAGATGCTCGTCGTGCTTCCCCGGTTTGACTTTGCTCTGTAACGGCGATCGCGGTAGATTCCCTCAATCAGTTTCCTCTTATACGATACTTGCCAGGGTTTATGCGTTTTTGTCGTGTGTCGTGTGTGAAGCGCACCCTGGACAACAAAAATGGAACCTGATGTTATTTCCAGCGTACAAGGGTTACTCGTGTTCCCTCTCCCACCACAGACTCAATTTCAAATTGGTTTGCAAGGCGTTTCGCGCCGCCTAATCCCATTCCCAGGCCACCACCCGTTGTAAATCCATCCTTAAGCGCCAGTTCAACATCGGGAATGCCTGGCCCCTGATCTTCAAACGTAAGCTTAACACCCCGCCGTGTTCCTTCCAGGAGTGTTTCTAGCTTCACGGTACCTCCGCCCCCATAGTCCAGGGTATTGCGCGCTAACTCACTGGCAGCCGTCACAATTTTCGTTTGATCGACCAAACCAAAGCCAATTTCAATGGCGTATTGGCGTACCGCTTGCCGCACTAAAACCACATCCGCAGAGGATTGAATGACCATGGTTTCAGTCTTCTGCATCGCCCTCTGCACTCCGTTCCGTAACAGCGGGCTGAACCATTATGGGCTGCCCCATTGATGATCGCAGTAGTTCCATACCCTTTTCCACACTTAACGCCGTGCGAATGCCCGTGAATGATAACCCCAATTCCACCAGGGTAATGGCGACAGCGGGTTGCATGCCGACCACAACCGTTTCAGCATCCATCACCCGTGACATTTTGGCAATATTTCCCAGGATTCTCCCAATGAAGGAATCGACAATTTCTAAGGCCGAGATGTCAATCAAGACGCCGCTAGCGTGGGTTTGGCTAATGCGATTGGTCAAATCATCCTGTAAGGTCATGGCGAGGCGATCGTGCATGTCAACCTGAATGGTGACGAGCAAGAATTCGCCCATTTGAAGAATGGGAATGCGTTCCATCAGTCTCTCCTCTAACCTGCTTTCGACCTACTTTCGGGCAATAGTGGCTCCCGCTCGCTTCAACGCCAGGAGAAAGGCATCGGCTAGCGTTGCCTTCGTGACGACATCGGCTAAATCAATGCCAAGATACACGATCGTTTGTGCAATTTGAGGTCGAATGCCGCTAATAATACAATCGGCCCCCATAAGACGAGCAGCCGTAACGGTTTTTAAAAGATGTTGAGCCGTGAGTGTATCTACCGTTGGAACTCCGGTGATATCAATAATGGCAATCTCGGATCCTGTCTCAACGATTTTCTGCAATAACGACTCCATCACCACCTGAGTCCGAGCGCTATCCAGGGTGCCAATGATAGGTAATGCTAAGATTCCTTCCCAAAGCTTGACAACTGGTGTAGATAACTCCATCAATTCTTCCTGCTGTCGCAAGATCACTTCCTCTCGCGACTTTTGGTAAGCTTCCATGACCAGCAATCCCAGGCGATCGAGCAAGTCTGTGGCTTGCCAAATCTCGGCACCCAGCTCAGCCGGGTCTTTCAATTGCTGCCGCAACCGGTCAAACAGGGGGCGCTTGAATGAAAAGATGAAGGTAGCGGTTTCCGTTGGTGTGAAGCCTTTTTGGGAGCGCGATCGCGAGACACTCGTCAACATCTCCCGCACATCCCGCCACTCCGATGCTTGGATGCTACTTAAGTTGCCATATTGTGTCGCAATACGAAGCAATTTCAGAAATTCCCGGCATTCTTCTTGTAATTCGGCTTCTTTAATCAAGCCTTTTCGGGTATTCGTGGCGATTAATTCCTGGTTCCACTCCGACAGCAGATCTGCCTCATAGGTTTTCAGTATTTCTGGTATCTTGCTTCCATTCATCATTTCCATGAGGCAATTTTCCTTCATCTACCCAAGATTCAGTGTAGGCTTACTTCAGCTTAAGGTAAAATCCAATTTTGCTCCTGCTCAGCTTGTATCTCCTTGATAAACGGATGGTGATTAACAATACCTTTGCCATTTTTCTCAAGCCCTTGATCTTGCGTACATGTTGCGCCCACAAAATCAAGGGCTTGAGAAAAATGGCGAGTATGTTGGATCATTAGTTCGGACAGT
Organism: Leptolyngbya sp. PL-A3; assembly: GCF_039962325.1. Lineage (NCBI taxonomy): Bacteria > Bacillati > Cyanobacteriota > Cyanophyceae > Leptolyngbyales > Leptolyngbyaceae > Leptolyngbya > Leptolyngbya sp. PL-A3. The sequence goes on along the minus strand of NZ_JAMPLB010000023.1, from coordinate 93,579 downwards.
TTTTCTGAAACCCTTGATCTTGCGTGCGCGAAGCGCACGCAAGATCAAGGGTTTCAGAAAAACTGTCCAGAGTATTGTTGGATTAAACATAAGCCTTAAAAAACTGTACCGTTCGCCAAAAGATTAAATAGAATGAGTAATATCCTAATTTTGATTGCACTTCTGCTTTTAAACAAATAATTTTGCTTGCATCAGATAAAGATTTTAGAGCAAACAAAATAGAGGAATGTTAAAGACTAGTAATATATATATCGATAAATATTTTAACAGAATGAAAGATGGAACTTTTCCATCATTTATAATTTATATCCTTGCTAAGTGTTTCTAGAACAACTATTAGAATGTAGATATATCATCTTTAAATAGTAAAAATAAGATTCGGAATGAGCTGTATATCATACGGATAGACCCCATCTCCTCAAATTGTGACAGCACTACCTTGTAGGAAGGGGAAGCATGGAGTGGCGGTAGAATGAGCGGTTCATGCTTCAGAGCTTCGAGGGGAATGGGCGATCGCGCCCCATATTGCTTTGCCAATGGATGTTGCTCGGGCAAAGCCACGACAAATGATTCTTGCATAATGGGTAGGAAATTCAAGTTTGGATCATTGGCGTGGGGATTAGGCAAATGTTCAAAGCCCACATCAATGGAACCCTGGCGCAGACCATCAATCATCTCCTCAATGGTCATGCTTCTTAGCTCTAATTCCACCTGAGGGTAATGTTCACGGAACTGTTGTTTCTAATCAAAGGGTCACTTCAAAAGATGAAGTAACCCATTCTCTTTTAGGTTGCGTAAAATACGGTAAATGATCATACTCCTGCTAAACAGCAGGGCAGGTTTTAAAACTACCTTGAAGATTATCTTTTTGTGCGCAAAACGTGCGAAAAGATAATCTCTATAGTCTTGGCCCGGTTAGTGAGGACATCAGAAGCGATTAAAGGCATTGCCTTCAATTGCTTCTGATGTCCTCACTAACCGGGTGATAGCAGTAAAACAGATTTTAGTAACAACAGATACAAGTCTTGCCATTTCTACCTTCTGAGGATCGTAGACTGCCGCTGTTGATAGATTTGAGCAACGCCATTCTTGAACAAGCTTGAATTATCAACAAGCATACTCTGAGCAAACCAATGGCATTCTTTAACTCTGACGTTCCACTTCTCGCGCGCAAACCATCGCTTGCTTCTGTACCTGCTTCTCCAGATACTTGGCGAGTCCATTGTTCAATTGGTCATGCTGCCTTATGGTCGTCGTTCTACACGCGCCACGATCAAGCCTGTTTAAGCTGGGGGCTGTTGGCTGCTAGTATCTTCGCCATGGCTCAATTTTTACCCTTGAGTTGGACAACCCAAGCCTTGCTTGCTTCGATCCTAACGGCACTTGGTAGTTTTGCTATGGCTTGGCTCACTTGGCGCTATACCCACCACGATCAACTGGCCTGGATTCTCTATTCTTGGCTTGCACTCATGCTCGTCGGGACGATCCTCACGGATTTGGGTGTTTGGCGTCCCTGGGGGGTGATGTTGGTCAACTTATGCCCCCTGTGGTTAATTCTTTGTGGCATCGGCTATTTCATCACAGCTCTAGGAATGCGATCCCGCCTCATCCTGTTATGCAGCGCAGCTCACTTCCTGGCTATTGCATTGCTTCCTCTTTTCGTAACCTATCAGATTTTGCTCACAGGCTTTGTCATTTCTGGCTCAGCTATTCTTCTCGCTGAACTCCAGTGGGATTCTAATGGCGTCTGCAACTATCAATCCTTAAATTAAATGCTTATTCAATTAGCCTACTCTTTGGGTTCTTCGCTTTTTATGAAAATGGGTATACAGCATGCACACGCTGAGTCCTACGCCGCCGGTACAGCTTGGAGAATGAGCGCCTGACGGCTGGTACTATTACCCCCGGTCTCCTGACTGATGGGAAGGTGATCATACCGTCCGAAGCCGTTATTAATGCTAGCGGGGTGTTGGAGATGAACAACAGTCCATCCACAGGACTGAAAGAACGGCGTGGGATGATCGCATCCCCACTGCCAATGTTGGACAACGCGGCCATCGTTCGCTTTTTGGGCCTGATTACTGGCCAGGATAGAGGCAGTGCTTAAAACATCGCTGTGAAGGCTACTACCCTGAGCGCTTAGGCTAGCGATCGCCCGCAACAACCTCACAACTTCCGCTTCCTCTAAGTACATCAAGACCCCTTCCAGAAGCCAGGCGGTAGGCTTGTTGAAGTTGAAGCCAAGGGTGTGGAGCTTTTCGACCCAACTCAGTTCCCTGAGATCGCCTGGCAGGAGGACGTGAGAAACCTCAGATGGATGTCCAAGACAATGGGTTTTGTAAGCCAGCAATTCTGCATCATCAACCTCAAAGATACGGATGCCTGTATGCCAGCTCAAGCGGTAAGCACGGGTATCGAGTCCTGCTCCCAACAAAACGACTTGAGTGCAGTTTGAGGCAAGTAGACGGTCATCGAATGTGCGGGTGCGAACCGATATATAACGGGTTCGTTTTAGAATGACATCGGATAGGGGGCTGGCGTCACGGTGGGCGATCGCCTGCCACTGTTCCAACAAATAACTCACTTCGGCTCCCGCTAGCTGCTGGGAGTAGGGGTCGGTAAAAAGGGGAAAAGGTTGCTGCTGCTCAATGGCTCGCTTCGCGGCAACGATCATGGCTGTATTGAGAATGGATGCATCGAGGCTTGGGGACGGCTGCCCCGCATCATGTATCGACATTAAGCTCATCCCTCCCAAACAGTGCCCACTCTAGCATTCTCCATGAATTCAGACTGTTTCAGGTAATCGCTGTCAGCAATTCTGATTTTGAAATCAGGCCCGAAAACCGCGCGCTTTTAGCGCGCGGTTTTCGAGCATCAAAGCCAAGAGTTCACGCCCGTAGGGCGTGAACTCTTGGCTTTGATGCCCGTACTAAGAATTGCTGGATCGCTGTAGGGTTGATGCAATACAGAAGGAGTGTGGATCGCTTAGCGACCCACACTCCTTCTTAATTAACTTAAATGTCGCTATATAGGGCGTACGAAGCGTGAAAATAATCAGCCCCAAGATTAACCCAAAAGCATGAGGTCGATCCCAGGTTATCTCGGCACAATGACATCATCAATTGCTCTCTCTGCATGGGTTAAAGCTATGGCCTCGCCGATTCAAGCGCAATTAATCCGATTCCTTCAGGACGAGTTAGCGATTCCTGCAGATTCTATTGCCATGGCGCTGCGGCATGAAGAACCGTTGCCAAATCTGCTGCCCATGGTTCTCTGGCAGTATGGCCTCATTACCCTAGAGCAGCTTGACCGCGTGTTTGACTGGCTAGAGATGGTCTAATCCGATCAAGAATCTCATATCTCAAAACTAAATTTGGGGGTGGGGTGCGTACGTGCCCCACCCCCAAATTTGACTTTGAGATAGGTTTTAAGCCGCCCAACGAGCCATAAAAGCTTCACATACCGTTACAAATTGAATTGGAGTTTCCACCATTGGATAATGGCCCGCGTTGCTCATTACATGCAATTCAGCCTTTGGGAACCACTCCAGAATGGTCCCTTTCACGAACTCTGTGGGCACGCCAGCGTCATATTCCCCTGTCAAGGCTAGAAAGGGCACTGGACAGCCCTGAACTTCCTCAGCAAAGTCTTCCCCAGACCACGTATGAAAGTAAGCACGATAGGCTTCGGGGGTTGTTGTCCGCAAAGACTCGCTGATCATAAACTGTTCCCACTTGGGTGTATGGCGGCTCCCCGTGGTGACTGTGCAAATGATGCCACGATTGGCGGGTACTTCCCATGCAGAGGAGAAAAGCGCATAGCCATTCTCATCCAGGCTAATTTTGCAGGCCGGAACTGGAGCAACCCCAACGGCAGATTTGAGGCGATCGCCATATCGCGCACACAAAAACTGAGCTGTTTTGCCCATCATTGAGTGCCCAATATAGTGAAATTTGTTCCATCCCAGGTTATCGGCTAGGGCCGTTACATCCCCGGCAATCTCAGCGAAGGTGTACTCGCCTGCAATATCTCGGGATTCGCCATAACCGCGAGGGTCAACGAAGCAGTAGGTGAACTTCTCCCGGTCGAGCCATAGGTGAATGGGCTGGAAGACGCTGCGATCGCCCAGCCACCCGCCCATGACGATGACCTTCTCTGGACCGTCACCCAAAATTTCGTGCCCCAGGAGAGCTGCTGTGCTCATAGTAAGTTGCCTCGACTGGAAAAAATTGCTCATCCTTTATTAAAAGTGAAAATCAAAAAATGAAAAATACTTCTCACTTGGACTCGTCTAATCTTTACGTTGCAGTTTGCGTTTTTCATCTTCAATATTCTGGACAGTTTTTCAGAAACCCCTGATTTTACGTGTACTTCGAGGATGCAAAATCAGGTGCATAAGAGTTTACCCAGGATGTTGGTGCTTGGCCCGTTTCGCGGGCCAAGCACCAACATCCTGGGGGTAATTTCATTGTTGGAAATCTCCTTAAGATTTTTCATTATTTCGGGAGGGGAAGATACTGGGAGAATGCGGTATGGTTTGGAGCGTGAAACCTACCAAAGCATGTCGGGGGGAAAGATGGCGGACAGCGTCATTGGTTTAGACCTGGGGACTGGAGGGGTACGGGCGATCGCCGTTGATTTGAATGGGCAGTTAATCGCTCAGGCAACCCGCAGTTACCCTCTGCTGGCTCCCCATCCCGGTTGGACAGAACAGCACGCTTCTGACTGGGTAACCGCCAGCATTGCTGCCCTGACCGAGTTAACCACCCGACTGCAAGGGCACCGGGCCATTGCCCTCGGTCTGTCTGGTCAGATGCATGGAATGGTGCCTCTCGATGCTGAAGGCGAGGTTATCCGTCCCGCCATTCTTTGGAATGACCAGCGCACAGGCCAGGCGGTGGTGGAGATTGAAACGGTCATTCCTCGTCAGGAATTGATTCAGCGCACCGGCAATCCAGCAATTACCGGATTCCAATTACCGAAGCTGGTCTGGTTGCGATCGCAGGAACCCGAATCCTTCAACCGATTACAGAGAATTCTGCTACCCAAGGATTACTTAGCGTACGTGCTGACGGGCGAGCAGGCTACAGAGCCTTCTGATGCATCCGGGATCGGTTGCCTAAATCTCGCAACGCGTCAATGGGATGACGACATTTTACAAACGCTCAATCTCAGTCCGACCTTCTTCCCATCAGTGGTAGACTCGACTGCCATTGTCGGACGGCTACAATTGGCGATCGCCCAACAAACTGGATTACCAGAGGGTTTGCCGGTGATTGCAGGTGGGGGCGATAATGCCGCCGCTGCCATTGGCCTGGGCATTTCCTCGGCACAGTTAAATCGGGGTAGTCTCAGTATTGGGACGTCAGGGGTGGTTTTTGTGCCGTGCGATCGCCCCACCCCTGACCCTGCTGGGCGGGTCCATCTCTTTTGTCATGTGGATGGGGGCTACCACTTGCTGGGGGTAACCCTGGCCGCAGGCGGAGCTTTGCGTTGGTATCGCGATACGTTTGCTCCTGAGGTCGCTTATGGGGACTTAATGACGTTGGCGGAGCGATCGCAACCGGGTTCGCGAGGAGTTCTCTTTTTACCGCACCTATCGGGAGAACGGAGCCCTCATCTTGACCCGGATGCCCGGGGAGCCTGGGTCAATCTCTCGCTTGCTCACACTCAGGCAGACTTGGTACGGGCCGTGTTAGAGGGAGTAGCCTTTGGTTTGAAAGCGGCTCTGGACGTAGTTAATGAACTCAATCCAGTGCATCAATTGCTGGCAACCGGGGGAGGAGCGCGATCGCCGGTTTGGCTCCAAATCCTGGCAGATGTGTTGCAAACTGAGTTGGTAGCCCCCAAGACGGAAGAAGGGGCTGCTTATGGAGCAGCGATTTTAGCAATGGTCGGTGTAGGAGCTTATTCAGATTTAGACCAGGCTTTGCAACTGATACTGCGCGCTACACAACCTATCACACCCAACGTTCATGCGGTTTACAACACGTCGTTCCAACATTACAAAACGCTGTACGAAGCATTGAAAGCAATTCGTTAGCTCCTGACCTATTAAACGCCATCCGACAACTATCAATACGCTGGACAGTTTTTCTGAAACCCTTGATTTTGCGTGCGCGAAGCGCACGCAAAATCAAGGGTTTCAGAAAAACTGTCCGAACTAATAATTATGATTGCTGTGGATGACCAGAATCGGGTGTTGAGCAACCGATACCCACATTCAGATTACTGAAATGAATGTGTTGGCATACCAGATGTTTGAGTTGGAATACAAAATAAATCACCTGACGTATGGTGCTGCTGGATCTCCTTCTGGCCGAAGCCAATCGATGCGGATGTGACATACAAATCCGTTAAATGGCTCCCACCAAAGATCGGGCAGGTGGGACGGGGAACTGGCATTTTGACACGCAAAAGTTCTTGTCCAGTTGGGTCGAAACAGGCAACGCATCCACCATCCCAAAGGGCTGACCAGAGGTTGCCCTGTACATCGATCGCCAATCCATCCGGCTCAACCGCTTCGTTGCTCAGATCTACCAGGACACGGCGATCGCGGATTTCCCCCGTTTCGACCTCAAAATCATAAGCATAAATCTTGTGCTGAGCTGAGTCGGTGAGATAGAACGTCGACTCATCGGGGCTCCATCCCAACCCATTGGAGATGGTTAACCCTGTTTCCATGACTGTGAGTGAACCATTCGGATCATAGCGGTAAAGTTCCGCCTGCCCCTTTTCTTCACTAACGGTGCCAATCCAGAAACGTCCTTTGGAGTCACACTTCCCATCATTGCAGCGGGTATTGGGAAAGGGAAACTCAATGGGCTTCAAGGTACTCACTTCACCGGTGGATAAAGAGAGAAACGCTAGACGATCGCGTAATGCAATCAACAAACGATCATGGCCCGTGAGAGCGATCGCACTGACGACGTCTCCTGTATCAAAATAGCGGCTGTTCCCTGTGGCTGGCTCAAATTGATGCACACGATAATTATACGCATCAACCCAGTAGAGACACTGTCGATCACCATCCCACACTGGGCATTCTCCCAGGCGAGCACGAGCAGACAACACATTTTGAACGGCTAAATTCATGCGATCGCTACCAAATTCTTCAAAATGCTCCTATAGCCGATACCTTCCTGTCATATACCTACGGTTGAGTTACCGTAACAATACTCTGGACAGTTTTTCTGAAACCTTTGATTTTGCGTGCGCGAAGCGCACGCAAAATCAAAGGTTTCAGAAAAACTGTCCGAACTAATGCCGTAAAAAACAGTTCGGAATAAGCATCCCACTCAACATAGGCAAGCTTAAGCCACCGAGTATTAGCGCAGACGGTATACTTTGGGCGTCATTCCAGTTAACTGCCGAAATTGCTTAGTTAAGTGGCTGTGGCTGTTGAAACCACATGAAAATGCAATGTCTGTTATGGGGCGATCGCTCTCCTTCAACAATTGCTTGGCCCGTTCGATGCGCTGATGCAGCAAATATTGATAAGGCGTGATACCAAGTGCCTGCTTAAATTGACGACTGAAATGGAATTCACTGATTCCCAGTAATGATGCTAAATCGGTTAGTTTGATTTCTTGATGGAGATAGTCACGGATATAATCTAACACGTGCATGAGCTGCCGCTGGGGTAAGCCACCTTCATATATTGGTAATGGTGTATGAACGGCTGTATATTGACGAATGAGATGGATGGTCAGCACATTCGCTAACGATTCAATGTAAAGCTTATTGCCTGCGGTTTTCTGCTGCAATTCCGTTAGCAACATTGAACCAATGGCCTCGATTTGAGGGTCACGGGTTCGGAATTCGGGCATGAGTTCCAGGCGATCGCCCTTCATCTCCAGAGCTTCGCACGCAACCCGTTGGATAAATTGAGATGGAACGCGAATTTGTAAGTAATGATCTTCATCATCCCAGCGGGCAAAAAAGGGTACTTCTGCTGGAGCAATCGAAATATCTCCTTTTCCATAAAGACCCCGATAGGTTTTGCTCCCATAAACTTGTAGAAAGTTAATGGGACGTGGGGAAAGCGATAAACAAATGACGTGCGCATCGGTGTAATAACAATGCCCTTCCCCCGCTGGGTAACGGAACTGCTCAACCACGATATTGTCCCACCCTTGATCACTGCTGGATAGGATAGGTAAATGGGTTGTTTCAGCTTGCTTGGTGGGAGGTGTCATCCTGCAAAACCAATGCATTTAGCTTATTGTAATGTTTTTGGGTAGAGTGAACAGTGAATCTGCTCGCCTCCAGCGATTCTCATTTTGGAATCCAACCCGAAAATAGCCCGCCGAAGGCGGGCTATTTTCGAGCTTCAAAGCTGAGAATTGCTGCTCGCCTCACCCAACATGTCTCTCTGTTGAAAGGGCCGTTACTAATTTAGAGAACCAGATCAGGTACCTGAAATAGAGACTGATACGCTAGCACAGCCCCTCCAACCACTGCGGCATCTTCTCCAAAGGCTGATACGGCTAACCGAGCCTTAGGATTGCTAAAAAAACCTTGTTCTCCCTGGCGAGGCATCCTGTTTCGTAATTGATCCATTAGGGAGCCTTGAACGTATGGAAATAAGATACTGAGTGGACCGCCTAATATAATTTGTTCCGGGTTGAGGAGGCTGGCAACGCTAATAAGCCCACGTCCTAAAATATTTCCCCATTCCTGAACGGTGCTATGGGCGATCGCATCCTCTTCCAACCGCTCCACCAGTTCCCGCAAGTCTTCCGCTTTGCCACCCAGTGCTCGATAGCGCTTCAGCAAATCGTCTTTTCCAACACGATGGCCGCACTCGTAGGCGTTATCTTGCCCTGGTGGATCGCTCATCAGCGCGCTAATCTCTCCAGCTGTGCCATAGGCACCACGAAACACGCGATTGTTGATGATTAATCCACTTCCAATACCGTTGTTAATCAAAATATAGAGCAGGCAAGAACTCTGCATGGCGTTGCCTAAATAGACTTCCGCTAAGGCAGCAGCATTCGCATCGTTGTCAACAAATAATGGTAGATCGAGATGAGGCTGAAGATAGCGACGCAGATCCACGCCTGACCAGTCGAGAAATGGAGCACGAATGACCACGCCCTCTAAATTCAAGACTCCTTGAACCGACAAACCAATGCCCCGAAGTCGAGCGCGGTTGTAGGGTTCAGCCTGGCAAACTTGATGAATCAATTGCACGAGTTGCCGCAATACAGATTCTGGATCCGTGCTAGATACCGGTTGCTGAAGCCGCGCTACAATTTGTGCCGCCAAATTCAGCTTAATTACTGTTAAATGTTCGGCCTCAATAGCCGCTCCGACAAAGAAGGCTCCATCAGGATTCAGCATTAACCCAACTCCAGGGCGACCACTGCCACGACTGCCACGGGAAGCTGTAATCTCGATACCTTCTTGTATTAATCCCTGGGCAATCAGCTCAGCCGTTATGACGGTCACCGTTGAGCGTGTTAGTCCAGTCAGGCGTGCTAGCTCGGCACGGGCAATGGGGGCACGGCATCGCAACAACTCCAACAGTCGTGCCGTATTAAACTGCTTTAGTACGGCGGGATGGGTTGTGAAAGGCGACGTTAGGGGCACGGACATAGAAAATTTTTAGATATTAATTTGTTTACCTAACAAACAAATTAGCATAGGGTTACTGATGCTGACAGAGGTTTATCATGTCATCTCACTCTACTTCTCTAGAACCTCTCAAGTGCCCTGCGCAACCGTCTTCGCCAAGTCGTGTTGCGCCTCAGGCTCCCTACGCTGCGCTAATTTTTGATTGTGATGGAACAATTGCCCACACGTTACCCGTTCATTTTGAAGCCTGGCAAGCAACTCTGGGTGAGTTTGGAGCCGTTCTGCCAGAGGACTGGTATTACGAGCGTACTGGACTCACTGCTGCAAAGTTTTTACAAGAGTTTAATCAAGCCTTTGGCTATGCTATTGATATCCAAAGGCTCGAAGTCGAGCGACAACGACATTTCTCCCGCCTGGTTCATCGTGTTCAAGCGGTGCCTGCTGTCGCTGCGATCGCCCATGAAAACTACGGTCGCGTGCCGATGGCGATCGCCTCTAATGGTCAGCGTTCTGTTGTAGAACCCACGATTGAATCCATTGGTTTGCGATCGCTGTTTAATACGATTGTCACCATCAACGATGTCAAGGTTGGCAAACCTGAGCCCGATCTTTTCCTGTTGGCGGCAGAAAGAATGGGGGTTGCCCCTCAGGAGTGCATCGTGTACGAAGACAGCGACGTGGGGCTAGAAGCCGCGGAACGGGCTGGTATGCGATGGGTTGATGTGCGAATTTTGGGGGCCAAATGATGAGCAACAAACCCCCCGTCTGGATTGGAGTTGGACTGGCTTTCTATGCGTTTATTGCGATCGCGATCGCAGAAGGTGGTCTGGGTGTACTGCTGCCCTCCATCTTGACAACCTACCACCTGACCACAGCGACGGTAACGGCTCTGTTCTTCAGTCAAATCAGTGGCTATGTTGTGGCAGCTCTCACCAGTAGCCTGTTGAGCCAACGTATCGGCTTAGCCCGGATGATTTTACTGGCGGCGATCAGTCTCACGACAGCACTTTGTATTTATGCAGCAACCCCTCATTGGCTTGTCATGGTCATTACGGGAACCTTATTGGGGCTGGGTATCGGCCTGATCGATGCGGGCATCAACACATTCATTGCCCACAAACAGGATAGTGCTCATCTTATGGGAGTGCTGCATGCCTTTTATGGTGTGGGAGCCTTAACGGGGCCTGCGATCGCCACTCTGTTACTGACGACGGGGGTGAGTTGGCGATCGGTCTACTGGGTATTCGCCGCGATGGTTGGGCTGTTAGTCATCGGCATGATCTGGGTTATTGCTCAGCCTTATCCACTTATCGATTCATCGGCTATACCTGCTGAGCAAAGTGCAGGGAAAAACTTGCGTCTGGCGTTAAAAACTCCAACCGTGCGAGTTGCAGGATTGCTTTTGCTGGTTTACGTTGGCACTGAAGCGTCGCTGGGGAATTGGGCGTATACCGTGCAAACCGTTAGCCGAGGGACGCCTGTTGCCCTGGCAGGTTATAGCGTAGCCGCCTACTGGTTTGGGCTAACGCTGGGGCGCTTGACGATGGGGCAACTGATGAAACGGTTGGGGGCAGCTCGACTGATTGACGGTTCTTTGGCTTTGCTCACCGTTGGTCTACTCATTTGGTGGTGGTTCCCTCAACAACTGTGGAGTCTGCCTATAATCGGGTTCGCTCTAGCCGCCATTTTCCCAACAACCATGTGGCTAATGCCACGTCGAGTTCCGGCCGCGCTGGTTCCGGCCGCTATTGGTTTTGCCGCTAGCATTGGCAGTATTGGTGCCGTGGGTATTCCCACAATCGTGGGTTGGCTAGCCGATCAAACGAATTTAGAAGTCGTTCCCATATTCATGGTGCCTCTGGCTCTTGTGATGGTGATGCTCCATCGCTGGTTAGTGGATCATACCCAAACGCCATCGCCTGAAGAGGTGTAGCTCCCCAAAATTTTCAGGAATTTGAGAATCTAGACGCTTGTTATTCAATGATGTTGGAGTTTTAAAGTGATGCTTTCCGATCAACTTTACTTGCAAAAACTTGAGTATGCCTGTTTCACCATTGCTAGTTTTTTGCATACGCAATTGCAAACTCAGCATATCAATGCAATGGAATTTTTGAGTATGACTGACCAATTACCTGTTAAACCTGTAGAGATGAAGCATTACTCTATTTGAAGAAGCACGGACTCTGCTTCTCTGTAGGAGAATTGCTCAATATCCACAACACAGGGATCCTGGAATGAATGTAGGGAGCAACACAATTGATGTGCTAGTCGTTGGAGCGGGTCCAGTTGGCTTGGCTATGGCCTGTGAACTGCTCCGGCGTGGTGTGGCCTGTCGCATTATCGACAAAGCTGCGGCACCCGTCCAGACCTCCCGTGCCCTCGGCATTCAAGCTCGGACCTTAGAGGTATTTGAGGCGATGGGGGTGATTGATGCCGCGTTAGCAGCGGGCACCCAAGCGCGAGGTGTGACGTTTCATCGAGGTGATGAAGACATTTTGTACATTAGCCTGCAACACATCCGTGAAAAAGAGAGTCCCTATCCTTTTCTCCTGATCTTGCCGCAGAGCCAAACGGAATTAATTCTCAATCAACAATTGCAAGAATTGGGGGGAACCGTTGAGCGATCGCGCGAACTCATGAACATCCGTCAAGAAGAAGATTGGGCGATCGCCCAGATCAAGCCCAGCGAAGCCGACACTAACGATATTGAAGAAATCCAGGCTAAATGGCTGATTGGATGTGACGGGGCGAGCAGCCAGGTTCGTAAAATCCTTGCTATGCCCTTTGAAGGCACGACCGCCCCCGAGGAATGGTTGCTAGCGGATGTGGATCTAGATTGGCAGCGCACCCGTGAGACGACCCATGGCTGGTTTACGAAGGATGGGGTCTTTGCCGTCTTTCCCTTGCCCACGGGTCAATGGCGGTTATTTGCACCTGCTGGAAAGCGCACCTCTGAGGTGTCGGTCGAGGTCTTTCAAAACCTGCTGAGGCAGTACACAGACGATACGCAAACAACCGTAAGTCATCCCACCTGGATGTCTAAATTCAAGGTTAATTACCGCATGGTCGATAACTATCGTCAGGGCCATGTTTTAGTTGCCGGAGATGCTGCCCATATCCACAGCCCCTTTGGTGGGCAGGGTATGAATATTGGAATTCAGGATGCTTATAACCTGGCCTGGAAACTCGCGCTGGTTATTCAGGAGAAGGCTCGAGACAGCCTACTGGATACTTATCAGGAAGAGCGATCGCCCGTTGCTCGATTTATCCTCCGAGGCACTCAGACCGCAACTCAGGGGGTTCTCGTGACCCAAAATCCCGGCTTACGCTGGGTGCGCGATCGCGTCCTGGTTCCTCTCCTTCGCCTCAATATCCTCCAACGCAAGCTAGCTCAAGAAGCCTCTGAACTGAATGTTAACTATCGGCGATCGTCCCTCTCCGTTTCAACCCTTGACCCAGGCGCTGATTTGCGAACTCGAATTGCTTGGTGGAAGGCACCCCATGCGGGCGATCGTGCGCTCCCTGGCCCCTGCCTCCACTATCCGACCCGCGACCCCATTACCCTCTTTCAAGCATTTCGTGGCACTGAAAGCCACCTCCTTCTCTTCGCAGGGTTGACGCAACCCAATTACACCCATCTTGCTAACCTTGCCTCGAATGTTGAGAACGAAATGGGTAGCATCGTCAAAGCTCATATCGTCGTCCCTGGCACCGATAAACCAACGGAGCTGCCATGGGAAGGCTCTCTCCTCCTCGACCCCGAAGGAACCCTCCACACCCTCTATGGAGTTCACAAACCTTCCCTCTACTTCATTCGCCCCGATGGTCACATTGCTTTCCGGAGCCAACCCATAGACGAAAAAGCATTTTTACACTACCTCAATCAACTTTTTCTACTACAAACCCCAGCCTAAAATCTTACTGTCCTGCTGGTTCCATAATCTTTAAACGTGTTCTAGGCGTGTGGGTGGGGTACTCATCCACACGTTTGAAATGAAAATCCAGTTGTTTGTGTAAGAGCCGCACTCCGCGCGGCTCTTACACAAACAACCGTAGCTGATTCAAGTGCAAATCGCTGTAATGAAAATGGCTATGAGTACATACTTGGGAACAATAGATGCGATCGCATGGGGTTACAGTTGGCCCAAAGGAAGTGTTCAATGGCTCACCATCGGATTCATACTATTCCACATAAGACGTTGGGGTTGGGCCTGGGGCTAATTCTGCTGGTATGTGGGCTTTGGCTTACCTGGATGGGTCATCTGCATCATGTTCCTACGGAAATAATTCGAGTTACGCGAAAGCCAGATCAAATCTTGGTGGCTCGGCTGTACCTTCCTTCCCAGGCGATCGCTCCTTATCCTACCCTGATGCTATGGCATGGCGTCAATTGTACGAAGGAAACGATGGAGCCCCTGGCGGTCGAGCTGGCTCGACAGGGAGTTGCTGTGATTGCCGCCGATGCCGGTGGGTTTGGCGAATCTTACCCCCGCAGCTATAGCGAAGACGAGAATTTAGCGGATGCTCGGGCGATCGCTGCCTACATGCAAGTCAATCCTGGCCGCTTTGACCCTACTCGCATCGGCGTCGCTGGCCATTCTATGGGCGGTGCCACCGCTCTAGCTTTAGCCAATGAAAACAGCCAGATTATGGCAACCCTGGTTCTCGGCATGAGTGCCGACATCACCCGCCATCTGCCCCCAAACCTGTTTCTCGGTACGGGACTCTATGAGCAATTCCATACGCCACGTATGATGCGTTTGATGATGTATCAGGGAACTGGGCAGGCTGTCCAGGCCCAGCTTTACGGCAATTTTGACCAAGGCACTGCCCGCAAACTGGTTATCTCGCCAACCTCAGATCACATGATGGAACCCTTTGATGCAATTCTCATCCAGGAATCCGTTAGATGGGCACAACAAGCTTTTGATCTTCAAACTCCCCCTCAACGCTTGATCATGCCTCGCTTCATGTTAGGGCAATGTCTGCTCCTAGTAGGTAGTGTATTAGCCGTGAGCTACGGGCTACAGGGTAATCTGTATGGTCAGAAACATCCTCGTCTGGTTGCCGCAGGTTGTGTTGCAATCACACTTCTCGTATTGCTTTCAGGGATGACAGGCCACATCCCTGAACGACTGACAACGGATCTGATTCTCCTGGCATCAATACTGTTTCCCTTCGCTCATTATGCTATTCACTATCCCATCCAACTGACTTCCTTTCTTCGCATTACAGGTCTCTATATTCTCTTAATTTTGCTTGCCTATACGATAGTGGCGATCGCCGTTTGTAGCCCCCATTTAATCGCTCACCCGCCCCTGCTCCTCGGCTTACCCTCCTTCATCCTGCACATGCCGATCGCCCTTCTCTACTCTCGAATGCAGGAGTTAAGAGCAGCCCTATTTCCAGTTTATAGCAATGCAGTCGTGCCCGGTTGGGGCCTGCTATTCCTATTTCTGCCAGATCTAATCAAACCGGGTATTGTGATCCATGCTACGACCCGTGTAGCGATAAAGACTGCTTTCTGGTTGCGGCAACCCCTACACTTCCAATGGCAAGAGCGGCCGTCAGCTCGTTCATTACAACTCCTCGGCGGTTTGATTGTCTTGCTTCTAATTGTTCTCTATCAACAAGTACAAACAGGGGCCTTTTCTCTAGAAAATGCTGGTGCTGCCGGGAAACTCCTGGTGCTGATGGCAATTCTGCCTGCATTGTTGGTTTTGGGAATGATGCGATCGCCCTTCTTTCAAAAAATTGAGTACCAGTGCTGGCACTGAAGCTTCATAGGGCTTCACTTTGAATGAGGTCTACGAAATAGGGCGTGCTTTAACTCGGGTTTAAACGGTAGTTTTTTCGAGCGAGAAGCGCCCGAAAAAACTACGTTGAAAGTTTAGCAAAATGGGTCGAGGGAATGGCGCCTAACTCAGGTTCCCAGACGGCCTAAAGCTGCGGCTGCCTGCCCACGTACCTCTGCGCTTGCATCCTGACTCAGGTGCTGTAGATGGGCTAAAACCTCGTCTCGTCGTGGGCCTTGCAGATGTGTTGCCAATTCTCCCAGAGCTGACGCGACAGCAGTTCGTACCATGTAATCTGGATCTTCTAAATGATGCGACAGCCGAGTGATCGCATCTCCTTGCCCTTCCTGCCCCATGTGGTTAATCTCGTCTAATACGGTCTGGCGATCGCCATGGTTTTGATGAGGCATGGCATCGTCCAGGGGAATGCCTGCCGTATTTCCAGCACCAGGTTCTGCATATTGTACAGATGGAATTTCAGTGGAATTGTGATGAGGTTCTACCATATCTCGAACGTTTAGAGATGTTGCCAGTGGGGTATCAATTGTTGGTAGTTCAAGGGTTGGTACGATCAGTGGGGCTGTTTTTGCCGGAGGAGATTCAGGTTGTTCCACGTTGGGTGACGTGGCTGAGGTTGTTGAGGTTGTTGCTGGGCCGTTGCTCTGGGACTGGCGAGAGGATGTTTGAGCTAGCCGTCGCTGGCCACGTGACCTCATGAGCAGAACGAGCCCGATTGCAAAAATCGTTAATCCAACTGTCGTTAACAAATCTTCCATAGTTTCCGGCCTCAAAGCATGACTAACGCTGCCCACGCCAGATAAACTGCCTCACCTTTGCTTGGGTGAAACCTGTCTCAGCCAATCATTTACCATTCATGGGTAACGTATTAACTCTATTGCAGAACATTCAACTCCCTAGATGCATCTGACTTATTGAAGAGATTTCCACAGTAGTTACCTGATAACCTGCTTAAAAAGATTATTGTTTGTGCTTCAATCGCGAACAATAATCTTTTCAATGACCTTATCCCTATCCATACGGTACGCCCATCCATTGGCTTCTCAACGATTTTTAAAGGAGGCAGTAAATCGTTGAGGCATTGATAGCATTAAAATTCCAGTGAGTATTAGTATTGCACCAATGATACTTAATAAAGGCAAGTATTCATGGAGAAAAAGGGCGGCGATCGCAGCAGCAAAAATTGGTGTCATTAAGTTTAACGTTGTTGTTAGAACAGGAGACAGGTGTTTCGCTGCATAGCTATAGCAGAGGGTAGGAACGACGGTTGAGAGAATACCGAGGCCCCAGGCGATCGCTAACATATCAGGTTGAACGAGGGCATTGAGATACTGAGGTGTTGCAATCAGGGTAATTGGTAGTGTGATAACTGAACCAAGTGCAAATGTGATGAAAGCTACAAGAAGTGGATTGAGTAGAGGATGATTGATAGATTGGAATTTGAATAACGTTGCGTAAGTAAGCGTAACGATTGCAGACAAAAAAGCGAAGAATAAACCTGTTAAGTAAGTTGTTATATCACTACTATGTCCTTGTAGCTTGGGCAAAACAAACAGCACTAAGCCTCCAAACGACGTTATCGCTCCAATTCCTTCCATCGCAAGGATAGGTTTTTGCGAGAGAACTTTGACCGTAAGTCCCAGTAGAGGGGCAAGTCCAACGATGAGAACGACGTCACTAACAGGAGCAAGTTGAAAAGCTCGTACTGCAAATAAATAGTAAAACACCATTAAGCTGGATAACAGAATGGTCTGAGGATTGCGCACTAAACTGCGTAACTCTAATTGTAGGGAACGACGCATGATGAGAATAGGAAGGGTCGCCAGTAAGGCAATAACCAAGCGAACCGTCAATATTTCGAGGGTCGTGAACTGTGGCATTAGTTTGATAAACGTTCCTGTCAATCCCCAGCCCAGGGCTGCAAGGCAACCAGAACCAAGGGCAACAACGCGAGTAGAGCCTGACATGATTGTTTTCCAACGATATTGTGTTTAAAGTTCAGCTTTTAGCTGTGCTCGGTATTGCCCCGGTGTTACTCCAACCCAAGCTTTGAAGGTTTTTGTAAAGTGGCTTTGATCATTAAATCCCAGCTCAACAGCTAACTGTGCTAGTGAAGAGCTTTGCGAGAGGCGAGACTTTGCATGGGCAATGCGAATGTGTGTCAAATAGGCATGGGGAGGTAAGCCAACAGATTCACGAAAAATGCGGTTTAAGTGGAACGGGCTTCGATCGCAGAAGTTTGACAAGTCTTCTAAGGTAAGGTTTTGGCAGTAATAGGTGTGTAAATATCTCTTTATTTTCTGAACGAGCTGGTGATCTGGTTTATCGGTATGCTTGTTTGCTGCTTTATCAATAGCATGGCGCGCAACCAAAGTCTGAAGAATGGTCAGTAAACGTGTTTCTAGCTCCATACGATCGCTCATTGTCGATTGTTCTAATCGACAATGGAATTGTGCTAACTGCTGGAAGAGCGGGCGATCGCGAATGACAGGATTGGCAAAGAACGGTACTGACAGAGGTTGCTGGTCATTTCTGTTGAACCATGGCTGAAAGAGATAAGTGGGTGGATAGATAACCTTAAAACTCCAACCGGCATCAACGGCAGCCCAATTACTGTGGCCCTCGTCAGGCTGTAGGACAACAATGCTACCTGTGGGTGCGATATGGGTCTCGCCCCGATATTTCACGGCTTCAACCCCACTGATAATAATGCCAATGCAAAATTCTTCATGCACGTGGCGAGGAAATGTATGGGTTCGGTAGGTAGCGTGAAGTACTTCTAGATTGGTAAGCACTGGCGATCGCCAAACTTTTGCTTGTTCAGTCATGGCACAGTAGGGCGGCAACGTTCATCATAATAGGCTGCATTAATCCTTCTGTCTTGTAAAATCTTGCGGTCATGATGCACGCTCAGGGTCTGTCACTATCATTTCTCTAGCTTGCTCTAAGGGTTGTTTCTTCGTAGTATGCTTTGCACACGAGAAACAATCCTTAAAGCAGACTCTAGTATTTCAGGGTACCGATTTTGACGGAATGGGCAGGGTTTGTCCCATCCATCCTGTCGAAGTCGATGGTCTAAGTGGTACAGCCTAATTAAATATAAGATCGAAGTTGTGCCGCTTGCGAAGCAAGCGGCACAACTTCGATCTTATGAACTACTAAAGAAGTCGAAGTTTTGAATTATGGATTAATAAATAAAAATTTGAGCTTTAAGTATAGTTAGATATTTATTGATCTGGATTTAGGCATCAGTTTTATAGATATGTTTTAGGCAAATGGCGAGTTGCCCAACTTAACTAAACCAGAATTCTATGCCAGCTATGAAACAAGCAGTATAAAATTTTAAATTTTGTGTTTGATTATGCCCATTTATTTAAGTAAAAGTATCGAATATCAAAAAATAAATGAATATATTCTGGATACATAAAGCTCAATAAGAGCTGTGGTTTAAGATAAATTACTTGATGGTAATACCTCAATAAGGATGGGCAGACTACAAGCAATAGACCTTTAAATCTTAAGGAAAATTGCAATCATGGCGACAGCTACCGCAACGCACACGATTCGGCCTGAACTCGGTGATTTTAGCAGTATTGTTTGCTTCAAAGCATTAGTAACGGGAACAGAAGAAGCATTAGGAGAAAAAGCGGCTGCAATTGCACTGATCGCAGCTGGGCGCGTTCGGGGTAAGCAATTAGTGCAGGAGTTAGGGATGGCTGAAAAGCAAGTTAGTTTGGAGGAACTGTCCCAAATTCTTCAAAAGGCATTAGGTTCAGAAGGAACGCGTTTGTGTATTGTAGATAGAATTGTCGATGACAATAATACAATTCTAGTTTACTGCCGTGAAACCATTTGCTCTTCAGGTGAAGTTGCTGGTTCACCCCGAAATCTAACGTACACTTTGGGTGCCCTTCAAGGTGCTCTTGAGCAAGGCTTAGGCAAGCGTTTACGAGGAAAGCAGATTGAATCCATTCTGCGAGGTGGCACTCATGATGTTGTGGCATTTGAGGTGATCTCGTAACGTTATAGGGATCGCAAATCGACTTTATAGGCCGCTTCGTAGGGTGTAAGATGTGACTCATTTCTGATTCTTGTATTAAAAGCCAGAAGGGTGATTTTTCTGCCATGTTGTGACAGAAAGATCACCCTTCTGGCTTTTGGCTTTAGAAAGATGCAAGATCTGAGTAATGGTACGTTTGAGATAGGCGATCGCCGTTAGGATACCCTTATGACTACACACCTAACTCGAGAAAATATTCTCCTTACATTGCAACAGGTTGATGAGTGGGATGTGATTGTGATCGGCGGGGGTGCGACCGGGCTGGGTGCAGCGGTTGAAGCAGCCAGCCGAGGTTATCAGACGCTTTTACTGGAGAAGTATGATTTTGCCAAAGGGACCTCCAGTCGCTCAACCAAACTGGTTCATGGAGGAGTGCGATATTTGGCTCAGGGAAACCTTGCCTTGGTACGAGAAGCTCTACATGAACGTGGGCTGTTACATCGCAATGCCCCCCACCTCGTACACAACTTACCCTTGGTGGTGCCCAGTTATGCAGGCTGGTCGCAGCTCTACTACGGTGCAGGGCTGAAGCTCTATGACTTACTTTCAGGGCGATTAAGCTTCGGTCATAGTCAATTTCTTAATAAACAAAAAACTCTTGAACAGTTGCCGACATTGAATCAAAAAAAACTGCGAGGTGGCATTTTGTACCACGACGGTCAGTTTGATGATGCACGGTTGGCAATTACGCTAATGCGAACCTTGATTGATCAGGGAGGTGCGGCGTTGAATTATGCTCCAGTGATAGGTTTGATGAAAACTGCGGGGGCAATCGCAGGTGTGTTTGCACAAGATAGCGAGACACTTAAAACATTTGAGCTAAAAGCAAAGGTTGTTATCAATGCAACAGGTGTTTTTGTTGATGATGTGCGTCGGATGGATAATGCATCTGCGCCAACGATGCTCTCGCCCAGCCAAGGAATTCATGTCGTTGTAGACCAACGCTTTCTCCCGGGTCATTGTGCGCTGATGATTCCTCGTACAGAAGATGAACGAGTGCTCTTCGCATTGCCCTGGCACGGTAAAACGCTCATTGGTACAACGGATACTCCCGTTGAGCAACCGGAGTATGAACCTCGTCCTCTAGACCATGAGATTGACTTTATTTTACGAACGATCGCCCAATATCTGACGCCTGCTCCTGGGTGGTCGGATGTGCTCAGTGTGTTTGTGGGACAGCGCCCACTTGTGAAGGCCGATAACATGACATCGACGGCCGCTCTCTCACGGGAACATACAATTTCTGTGTCTGACTCCGGTCTAGTCACCATTACAGGAGGTAAATGGACGACTTACCGAAAGATGGGGGAGGATGTGGTGAACTCTGCAGTCAAGGAGCGAAAATTACCTCAAAAACCTTCGATAACGCGCGATTTAAGGCTTCACGGTTGGACGCAAACTCCTGTTGCTGCTCCATTGGATGTTTATGGCAGTGATGCCAGTCTGATTCAGCAAATGCCCGGAGCTCATCAATTACTGCACCCTGACTTGCCCTACTCAGAGGCTGAGATCCGCTGGGCTGCTCGCTATGAAATGGCTCGTACGGTAGAAGACGTGTTATCCAGGAGGACACGATCGCTGCTCTTAAACGCGGCCGCCAGCATAGAGGCTGCGCCCCGAGTCGCAGCAATTCTAGCCAATGAGTTAAATCGGGATGACAGTTGGCAGAAGGAACAAGTTTCAATGTATCAATCTTTAGCAATGGGCTACAAGCTGAACTCGCCTCAAGAACATCATGTTTGAGCCCTGCACCCGCATTACAACAAGCAAGGTTAAATGCCGATGATATAAAAGTGATGCGGCGCTTTGCGCCGCATCACTTTTATATCATCGGCTGATCTGATATTACAGATTAATTTCGTTACTGGAAATTTTCTTATTGAATAGCTTGAATAGCAGTGGCGATCGCCCGCTCCTTCTGTAGGTCTGCACCTTGAGCATAAGGTATTGAAGCTATTACCTCGACATCCGGCCTAACTCCTCGCCCTTCCAATCGTTCGCTTTGATTAATCAACACATCGGCGACTGCGACATAAAGCAAGGTGCCATCCTGCATCAAGAAGGGACGCCCTGCAACAACGGCCCCAGCGGTTGCTGCTCCCACAAGCGGTCCCACCCGTTCCTGCTGAAACCCATAGGCTAAAATTTCTTTACTGCTGCGGCTGCCTGCATTAATCAGCATGACAGCAGGCTTGTTCCAGTAGGTCGCATAGGTAAAAGGGTCGCGATCGCGTCCTCGATTGAGAATGGTTAGCCCCTTTCCCGTGAAAAAGTTGAGGTAGTCAAGATCTCCCCCACCCCAGCCATCTCGTAGATCCAGCACCAGTGCATCTGCATCGTGCAACTTTCCAGACATCAGCTCATTCAATAGCGTTTGTTGGTGTGGGTCGGCAGCATTTGACCAGATGTGGACATAACCGATGCGCTTGTTATCCTGTTCGATGATGCTGATGCTATCTTGCTGTGCCTCCAAAAACAAGGTTGTAGTGTCGAGGACTTGGGGAGTAACACTCACCTCTATCAGGGTATTGGGAGTGCGCCGCACCTGCATCTTGACGGCCTGTCCTGCTTTGCCTGCAAAGGACTGGATGGGATGAAAGGACGTATTCTCTACCGCTACAATTTCATCGCCTACCTGGAGTCCGGCGATCGCCCCCGGTCTTCCGTCTAGGACCCCGCTGATAAAAACTTTTCCGTCGATAGTTTGGGTAAAGATACCAATACCAGTATATTCAAACCGTCCATTGGGAAAAAGTTGTCGAGCGGCGGCAGGTAAATCTCGCATTGAGGGCTGAAAGATGCCCAGCAGTTGATAGTAGGCCGGTTCTTCAGGAGTGTAGAGGTGTGTATGGGAGGTGTGCAGTTCTGCCAACATGTCATTGATGACAGCGGCCGCTTCAGCCTGGGTTTGGGCTTGCCCAAAGATGGGTTGGTAGTGCGATCGCACCGCATTCCAATCGACCCCATTGAGGTTGGGGTCATAGAAATTATCCCGTACGGTTTTCCATGCCTCTTCAAATAGCGGAGTTGTTGTGGCTGTTGTGGCCGGAGTGAGCCGTTGCCACCCACCCACCGTTACTAGAATGGCAAACATGCCAAGGAGTAGCCAGCGAAGCATCCAGTGAGACCATCTACGACGCATGATTTTTCCCGTGGTAATAGCCCCTATCTTATATCTTTTCAATATGAAGCTGTGCCTAGTGTTCTACGTTTCCTGAGCAGGATATAGAACATTAGGCACAGCTTACTACTGAGCTAGAAGCTAGGCGGCGAAATAATTTTGTTGCTTCACTGGAATTTCAATGACAAACTCTGTGCCCTGTCCTGGAGCCGACTGGAAATAGAGCTTACCACCATGTTTTTCAACAACAATTTCATAGCTAATCGATAACCCTAACCCCGTTCCTTTACCGACAGACTTCGTTGTAAAGAACGGGTCAAATAATTTTGTCTGTATATTTTCGCTGATTCCTGGACCATTGTCTTTTA
Source organism: Leptolyngbya sp. PL-A3 (assembly GCF_039962325.1). Classification (NCBI taxonomy): domain Bacteria; kingdom Bacillati; phylum Cyanobacteriota; class Cyanophyceae; order Leptolyngbyales; family Leptolyngbyaceae; genus Leptolyngbya; species Leptolyngbya sp. PL-A3. The sequence goes on along the minus strand of NZ_JAMPLB010000023.1, from coordinate 70,638 downwards.
TCCGGATGGTGACCCAGCGATCGTCTGAAGATTCAGTCCTGATATGAATTCTTCCGGGTTGTCTACTATCTTCTTTCCCTTGTGTACTACATTCCTCCAATGCATCAATAGCATTGGATAGGATGTTCATGAATACCTGATTCAATTGCCCTGCATAACATTCGATTGAGGGTAGTTCACCATATTCCCGAATGACTTCGATTGTGGTGAAGTCTGTTTTTGTTTTCAGGCGGTGGTGCAAAATTGTGAGTGTGCTATCAATGCCCTCATGAATGTCCACGGCTTTCGCTTCGACCTCATCCAGGCGGGAAAAGATCCGCATAGATTTGACAATTTCATGAATCCGCTGTGCCCCTAGAGTCATTGAATTGAAAAGCTTGAAGAGGTCATCCTGAATAAAGGGTAAATCGATCGCATCTTGCTCAGCCTGAATACGAGGGGTCGGTTTGGGGTACTCCTCTTGGTAAAGGCTGAGTAATCCTGTGATGTCCTCCATATACTCCTTTGCATGAACCAGATTGCCATAAATGAAATTCACAGGGTTATTAATTTCATGAGCGATTCCAGCCGCCATCTGTCCCAATCCAGACATTTTTTCACTCTGCACGAGTTGGAGTTGCATCTGCTGTAAGTTGCGATAAGCCTGGTTTGTTTCTACAACTTGTTGTTCTAGTAATAGATTTTTCTCTTCCAACTTTTTGGACAGATCTGCAATTTTGAGATGTAGTTGAACACGGGCTACTACTTCTTCTTGCTGGAAAGGTTTTGTAATGTAATCAACAGCTCCAAGTTGAAATCCCTCAACTTTATGATCAATATCTGAAAGGGCCGTCATAAAGATGACAGGTACTCCCCTTGCCGCTGGGTTTGCTTTGAGTCGGCGACACGTTTCAAACCCATCCACATCCGGCATCATTACATCTAACAGAATCAAATCGGGTAGCGCATAGTTGACGCGTTCTAAAGCCGTTTTTCCAGATTGTGCGACCCACACTTCTACTCCTGCTTGGTCGAGCGTATCGGATAAAACTCCTAAATTTGCAGGATTATCGTCAACGATGAGCACGACTGCATTCTGCTTAGCTGGATTCATAGTTCTAACAGGTGGACTCGGTGAACCTTGTGGACTTGGAAGCAATTTTATCTGGGCAATAAGCCCAAGCCGTGAATGGGTTAATCTTCCGGCTGGCAGGACTGAATGAGGGCAAGAATTTCTTGGTCCTGAAATTTTTTGGCCAGTTGAAGAAGTTTTTGGGCAAAGGGACTGTATTTCGAATCCATCTGTTCGAGTGATGCTGCCCGTTTCGTGATGCCAATAAAGTTACCCTTCATGGCTAACTCATGTAGTGCCTCTAGCTCCGTTGTCGGGGGAGCAACAAGTTCTTCAGAACTCGTTTCGGGTTTTGTTAATAGTTCCTGCTCTTCGTAGAGCCATTGCAGATGCAAATGCTTTTGTAATTTCTGGAGTAACTCAGTTGCCAATACAGGTTTAGCCAGAAAATCATTACCTCCGGCCTCAATGCTACGGTACTGATCCGTCTCAAAGACACTGGCCGATGAAACGATGATGATCAAGTCTTGAAATGCTGTAGAGGCTCGAATCTGTGTGATCAGTTCAAACCCATCAAGACCGGGCATCAACAGATCTGTAATGACGAGATCGGGCCGAGCATCAACAACCTTCTGCCAACCGTCAGTCCCATCTATGGCCTCGATAACCTCAAAGCCAATAGGACTTAAAAGATTGGAAATTACCGATCGGTTTTCCCATTTGTCATCAACAATAAGGATTTTCGGCTGGCAGTTTCTGATGCCAATAATTTGACCATAATGGTCCAATTGAGATGTTTTTACCCATTCATCTGCTTGAGGTAGCTCCACATCAAACCAGAAGATACTGCCAACCCCCACTTCACTATGAACTTGAATGGTGCTACCCATTAACTCGACAATTTCTCGGCTAATCGCTAACCCCAATCCGGTTCCTTCGGATTGGTATCTCATGTCACTCACTTGCTCAAACGGTTGGAAAATGTTTGGGAGATTTTGAGGAGAGATGCCAATGCCTGTATCTTGGATAGAAAATCGAATCTTACCTGCTGACGCAAAACTAACGGTGAAGGTGACACTGCCTGAATCTGTAAATTTGATCGCATTGCTTAGTAGGTTAATCAAAACCTGACGCAAGCGTTTCTCATCAGCTCGGATGCCAGTTGGCAATTCGGAGGCTGACTCGTAGCGAAATTGGATGCCTTTCAGCTCAGCACGAATGCGGCACATTTCAGCAACACCTTGAAGAAAGGCAGGAAAATGGAAATCTGTTGGCCTCAATTCCACTTTCCGAGCTTCAATTTTTGACAGGTCTAAAATGTCATTAATGAGTGTTAGCAAATGACTTCCGCATTTATGGATGACGTCAATGCGCGCTCGATCTTCGTCATTTAGTGTCTTGGCGCGCTGGAGAACCTGGGCATACCCGATGACGCCATTGAGGGGAGTTCGTAATTCATGGCTCATATTCGCCAGGAATTCGCTCTTGGCCCGGTTGGCAGCTTCTGCGGCTTCCTTAGCCTGAGTCAAGGCAACCTCGGCTTGCTTCCGCTCAGTGATGTCAGTGGAGATGCCACAAAGGGCATAGGGCATCCCTTCCTCGGTTAGTAAGGGAAATTTGAGGGAAAGGTAGGTGTGTAGCCCATCATCATGAGGTGCAACTTCCTCCCACTGCATTGCTTTTCCGGTTTCCAAGACAGCTCTATCATTCGCGTCGAAGGCATCGGCTAAATCATACTCAAATAGATCACGGTTTTGCTTACCAGCAATTTCAGCCTTACTCAAGTGAAAGAGGGCTTCAAACTGCCGATTCACCGTAATAAAGTGTCCCTGCGTATCCTTCATGTAGATGACGGCAGGCGAATTGTCGAGAATTGCTTGTAGTCGCTCTTCACTTTGGCGTAAAGCTAGTTCGGCTTGCTTGCGCTCTGTAATGTTTTCGCTAAATAAGATGACACCACCAATTTCTCCGATCGCCGTATACCACGGGCGTAATGACCAGCGAATCCACTCTACAGAACCATCGCTGCGGATGAAGGGGTCTTCCTCACGCTGCTCGATCGCGCCAGCTAAACAGCGTTGATGAATCTGCTTCCATTCCTCAGAAATTTCTGGGAAGGCTTCGTAGTGCGATCGCCCAATAATGTCATGGTCAAAGCCATATTCGTCTAGCCATCTCTGGCTGACGGCTAGGTAATGCATCATTTCATCAAACATGACAATCGAAATGGGTGCATATTCAATAAACTGCCGCAGACGGGTCTCCTTCTCCTGCAAGGCGATTTCTGAGCGTTTGCGATCGCTGATATCGCGACAAACAATTACGCCTCCTTGCAAGTGTCCAGCTTCGTCTTTCAGCGGCTCACCATTGATTAATATCCACGCCCCCTCGGGTGCTTGAGCGTGACGAACAAACATCTCGATGGCTTTGGCTTCTTCGCCTCGAATGGCTCGTGCTAGAGGAAGTTCATCGCTTGGAAACGGTGTAATCTGGTCGGGTAGAAATAAACCATACTGCTGTGACCAATCATCCTTATAAGTTGCTGTGGCACCCTTACCAAATATCTGTTCAGCAGCCGGGTTGAAAATCAGAAATTGCTCCTCTCTATCTGCAACAATGATACCGTCGCTTATAGAATGAAGAATGAGTTGTAATAACTTTGTCTGTTCCTGCAATACATCTTCAGCTTGTTTGCGATCGGTTATGTCAGTTTGAATAGAAACATATTGGTAGATCTCTCCATGTTCATCCACCAACGGTACGATCGTTGTATCAGTCCAATAGGCTGTTCCATCTCTATCAATATTCTGAAGCTCTCCCCGCCAAACTTTTCCATCCATAATGCTTTGTTCCATTTGGTTGAAAAAATCTTGTGAATGGTATTCCGATTTTAGAATGTGATAAGGTTTTCCAATTAATTCATTCCGGTTATATTTCGAGATCTCACAGAACTTGTCATTAACAAGCGAAAGAATTCCCTGGCCATCGGTTATGGCAACAATTGACGCCTGATCCAAAGCAAATTGAATATTGATATAATTCCGAGTTTGCTTCTTGACTTGTTTCTCAAGGTTGGAATTGAGGGCTCGAACCTGAGCCTGAAGTTGGTGCTGTGCAACAGCAAATGCAAAATGAATTTCGATGGCCTGAGCCAGGTTCAGATCTGTCTCTGTCCATCCTTGTGCCTGCTTCGTTCGGTGTTCTCGCCACTGCTCGAAGGACTGACGCGGTAGGCTTTGGCGCTCGTCTGGGTCAAACTTTCCTGCCCACAAACGTTCCGTTTCGATTTCATTGCGGAAGAGTGTCAAAAAGCCGACGATTTGCTGTCCCTGTCGTAACGGAAGGATGAGTAGACTCCGAATAGGTGTGTTGTGAAACAGCCCTACTAGGGGAAGACATTGTTCGTCCTGATAGAGATCGGTGATAGCTAGAACATCTGAGACAGTACAAGCTTGCCATGGCAAACGCTGTTCTAAAGGCTGAGTATCTGCTCTCTGCTCAGCCTGAGGTTGGATGCCGCATGTGTAAACTTCAGGGGATTGTTGAAGATGACTTGGCAGTAGAAATAGCCTGCCACCTGACCCATTGAGGGATTTAACGGTAGCTTCCAGAGCAGATTGAAAGGGATGGTCAGGGCTGCAATGCAATAGGGTCGCGATGTGATTGGCGACGCTCTCCCGATGGGCTTGTGCCTGTACTTGGCTAAGTAGAGTGGATTGAGCGATCGCAACTTCCACCTGATCCACAACTAATTGCAAGAAATGCAAATTGACTGGGGAAACAGTCTGAGGCTGGGAATGATGGGCTACCAGCAGCCCCCACAACTCTTCCTCCTGCACAATCGGAACGACGACGGATGATTGCACGCCCATTGCTTTGAGATACTCAATATGGCAGGGGTCAACGGGGCGGTATTGAATAGTTTCTGCCTGTTCAAGCGTATCTGGCTTGCTCCAACCGATTTGCCGGGCAGACAAATCAACGATGGAACGTTGCCGCGTCTGCAAGTAAAGTGCTCTGGCCTCAGGCGGGATATCATCGGCCGGAAAGTGCAATCCCATCAGAGACGGTAGCCGATTGTCTTCAAGTGCCTCTGCAATGACTTCCCCATGTTCATCCGACCAGAATCGATAGACCATAACTCGGTCTGTCTTCAAAAATGCTCGAATCTCTGCAACGGTCGCCTGTAAAATTTCCTGCAGTTGAAGAGATTGCCTGATACGAGTTGTTATTCGGTGCAGCAAATCATATTGTGACGACAAAAGTTGCAATTTGGACATGAACGTGCCAGGGAACTAGGGTGAAAAGAGGCCATACAGAGCCCTCTGCTCCCAGCGTTCCCAACCATTATCTAGTATTAACATCTATTAAATAGATAAAACTGGGTGGTTTTTAGAATGAGATAAAAGAAACAAATTTACTTCTCTTGAGAAATCTATCCAAAGATAGTTTTTGAGATCAAAAAAGTTTTCTACCTCTAATTCAATTAGCCAACGCTGCTTTTTTAGACTGGATCATAGGTGGAAATTGTGATATTTGCTATCTCAGTTAAGGGGACTATCTTAAGACAAATTCCTACTCTTGGAAAACTTCACTTGAATGAAGATACCCATTTATAGGCATAGATTAACGATTTTTCAAACCGTTCTTAAGGTTGAGCAAATCAATTGCTGTTGGATATTGTGGTTTAGTTTTGACTCGAATTCGGCGTAGAAGCCCGAATAGCATGTTAAGTGTGAGTGCGATCGGAAACAGCTTTCCAGGTGACCTACCTCAGCAATAATACGGAAAGTTGGAAGGTGGCATAGGAGCGATCCGTAACCTTGCGGTGAGGGGCGATCGCACTCACCCCCACAAGGGAAAGCGTAAGCCATATTGTACTGAGGAACACAAACGAAACAAATTGCAGTTCTTGTGGGTTGGGCATCCTGTCTATCCAGAATGGGCAAGATGCTCACCCCACAATTTATTCATCTGTAATTTTTAGCCAATCAGATCTTCGGCTACAAAAGATACTTGTATCTTCTCAGAGATTCTTTTATGGATTCCTTACGTTGAAGGTGTTGCGATCGCCAACTGTACCAAATCAATAGGAAGTTGTACAGAATGGGAGGTGTGGTGCGTACGTGCCACACCTCCCATTCTGTATATAAAAACGGTATTACAAGAATTGCAACATTGGGCTAGTGGAACCCAGACAAAAACGGGAGACCGATTCATACTGCTATGTTTGAAGTAGGTGAAACTGAGATCTCAACTGATGAATCAAACTCAAGAACGTCCCAAAGTCGTCATCGTTGGAGCCGGGTGGGCTGGCTTAGGAGCCGCTTACCATTTAGTACACCAGGGATACGATGTTACTCTCCTGGAAGCAGGGGGATACCCAGGTGGACTGGTCGCTGGGTGGAAAACAGCACAGGGGCGGGCTGTCGAAGCTGGCATCCATGGCTTCTGGTATCCTTACCGCAATATCTTTGCTTTAGTGAAACAATTAGGCTTGAGTCCGTTTACCGATTGGACTCGCTCATCTCAATATTCACCGGCTGGTTTAGAAGTCGAGTCACCCATTTTTCAACAGGAACCCCGGCTTCCCACACCTCTGGGAACCTTTCTGTATACCCGATTTAAGCGGTTGCCGTTGAGCGATCGCCTCTCGGCCTTACCCCTGCTCTATGCCATCATCGATTTTGACAATTCTGATGCTGCATGGCGACGGTATGACCCGGTTACAGCTCGTGAACTCTTTAAGCAATTTGGGGTGTCGGCTCGTCTCTACAAAGAGTCGTTTGAGCCAATGTTGTTGGTAGGCTTGTTTGCTCCGGGAGAACAATGTTCGGCGGCAGCGGCGTTAGGTATGTTGTATTACTTCATCCTGGCTCACCAGCCTGACTTTGATGTGGTATGGTGCCGTGGCACTGTGGGGGAGCAGATCTTTCGTCCCTGGGTTGAGCAAATTGAGCGGACAGGTGGACGGGTTCTGACTCAGCGGCGAGTGACCGATTTAATCCTTAAATCACAGGACGGGGGTGATGGCACTCAAGTTGCTGGCGTGGTGTGCGGTGATGAAAGGTTCGAGGCCGACGCTGTGATTTTCGCAGTCGGCGTAACGGGAATGCAAAAAATCGTCAGTAACAGTTCGACACTTCGACAGTTCCCTGAATTTTGTGACCTGATGAATTTGGGTGCAATTGATGTGCTGGCAACCCGGCTTTGGTTTGATCGCAAAGTCCCTGTGCCCCTGCCGTCTAATGCGTGCTTTGGGTTTGATGCCACAACCGGATGGACATTTTTTGATCTCAACACGCTGCATGATGAATGGAAGAATGAAGCGGGGAGTGTGATTGAAGCAGATTTTTATCATGCTAATCAATTGTTACCGCTAGATGATGAACAAATTATTGCTAAAGTGCATCAAGATCTAACAACCTGTGTACCGCAATTTTGTGACGCTAAGGTGATTGATAGTAGCGTTGTGCGATTACCTAGAGCTGTCACGCACTTCTCTCCTGGTAGCTATCAATCTATGTTGTCTGGAAGAACGAGTGTATCCAATCTGTTTATGAGTGGGGATTGGATTATTACGCGTCATGGTTCCTGGTCACAGGAAAAAGCGTATGTAACTGGACTGGAAGCTGCTAATCGAGTGATTGAACAGTTTGGTATAGGTACGTCTGCCCCCATTGTTCCAGTGGAACCAGATGAACCTCATATTGAATTTGCACGTACAGCCAATCGTAGCTTGAGAGACTGGTCTAGTCGATTGCTGCCGTCTCTATGGCTGCCGTGACAATTCCTTTAGAGCGTGCTTTAAAGCTCATAGGAAGGGTTGTTTTTTCGTGCGAGAAGCACACGAAAAAATAACTTTTATTGGTTAATGCTTGAAGAGCTGCGAGGATCGCAGCTCTTCAAGCATTAAGGAGGTTTCTGCATAAGAATTTACCCAGAATGTTGGTGCTTTGCCCGCGAAGCGGGCAAAGCACCAACATTCTGGGGGTAATTTCATTACTGGAAATCTCCTAACTCTGGTTCTAAGTGCGTAGCGCGATAAAACACGGCCTAATCACGGTGGCCTAACTCACGAAGGCGATCGCGATTGCACAACCGAATTGTTGTCCCGGTTATTTCAATTACGCCTTCCTGGCTCAATTTGTAAAAGGTGCGCGACAATGTCTCGGGGATGGTGCCCAGGAGGGCCGCCAGTTGCCCTTTCGGTAAATCCAATTCAACAATGTCAGATTGGCTGTCGCGATCGCTTAAATTCAACAAATAATTCGCTAATCGTTGCGGTACATCCTTAAAAGAAAGGGAGTCTACCAGATGGGCTAACCGCCGTAGATGGCGAGCAAAGGTGCTGAGCATGGCGATCGCCAGAGTGGGATGTTGCTCCAGCACAATCAAAAACGTTGCCCGTGGGATAAATAGGACTTCTACAGATTCAAGCGCTGCAGCCGAGGCTGGAAACTGCCCTCCATCAAAAGCTGGCACCTCTGCAAAGTATTCCTCAGGCCCAAAAATATGCAGGATTTGCTCTTTGCCATCCTTCCCTACTTTGAACACCTTGACTCTGCCAGACTTGACAATAAAGAAGCCTGTTCCCTCATCACCCTCCAGAAATAGAGTTTCACCCCGTCGATAGGTTTGTGGGATGGCAATCACGGCCAGGGCAGCAACATGCTCATCTGAAGCGGTCTGAAAAATGGGTGTTTGTCTGAGAAAGCGTTGAATATCTGCTATACGCTCACTAATCGCCATAAGTGCTTCCGTTCCTACTTACCCTAATTTATCAACTCCCAAACTGACGCAGTTCTGCTGGGGTATATCCCACTTTTGTGAGTGAGGTGGGCTAAGCCCACCTCACTCACAAAAGTGGGTTTCCAAATCTGAAGGTTGCCATGTTTACAAACCTTTTCATTGCTTTTGACTTAGGTCAAAGAATCCTCTGGCGATCGCTCATAGGCTAAGAGCATGAAGGATTGGAGTTGAGATTTTATGTTCTGCAATCAATGTGAGCAAACAACCCGTGGTGATGTGTGTCAGCAGTGGGGAGCCTGTGGTAAGAACCCAGACGTCGATGCACTACAAGACCTGCTCGTGCATTGTTTGCGTGGGCTATCACAGGTGGCGTTGCAAGCCCGGTTCCTGGACATTAACAGCCGGGAAGTGAATGAGTTTACCTGTGAAATGCTATTTGCAACACTGACTAATGTGAATTTTGTTCCAGAAGACTTCTCGGCATTTATCAACCGGGCGATCGCGCTTCGGGAAGGGCTTCAGCAACAAATTCAGGCGGCAGGGCATAAGCGGGTAGAGACACCGATTGCCCAGTTTAAGCCCGCCAGCAATCTACAACAGCGTATTCAACAAGGACGTGACCTGGAGATCGAATTTATCAGTCAATCCAGCCAGGATGTTGATATTTTCTCGCTGCGCTTGACAGTATTGTATGGCTTGAAAGGTGTTGCTGCCTATGCATTCCATGCTGCTGAGTTAAACCAGTCGGATGAAGATCTTTATACCTTCTTCCATGAAGTCTTAGCTAATCTTGATACCAACACTATGACGTTGGAGCAGTGGGTTCAGCTTGCGCTTCAGGTTGGAAAAATGAACCTGAAAGCGATGGAACTGCTGGATGCAGGTAACACGGAAACCTTTGGCCATCCCGTTCCTACCCCTGTTCCCCTGGGCAATTTAGCCGGTAAAGCAATCCTTGTCTCTGGTCATGACCTGCTCCACCTGCGGGCGATTCTAGAACAGACGGCTGGTACTGGAATTACCGTCTATACCCACGGAGAACTGTTGCCCGCTCATGGTTATCCGAAACTGAAGCAAACCTATCCTCATCTCTATGGCCATTACGGCACGGCATGGCAAAACCAAACTCAGGAGTTTGAAGCCTTCCCCGGGGCGATCGTGATGACGACCAACTGCCTCATGCCACCCCGTGATTCCTATAAAGATCGGGTTTTCACCCTTGGCCCGGTTGGATTCCCCGGTTTGCAGCACATCAATCTGCACGATATTTCACTCATTCTTCAAAAAGCTCAGGAATTACCGGGATTTGAAGCCGCAAGTGAGCGCGGTACCGTTACGACCGGATTTGCCCACAATGCTGTATTGGGAGTCGCAGATACGGTCATTGATGCCGTGAAGCAAGGCCAAATTCGCCACTTCTTCCTGGTGGGCGGGTGTGATGGTGCGAAGTCGGGTCGTAACTACTACACCGACTTGGTAGACTCCATGCCTCAGGATTGTGTGGTGCTGACTTTGGGCTGTGGCAAATTCCGCTTCTTTGACCATGACCTGGGAACCATTGGCGGTATTCCCCGCTTATTGGATGTCGGTCAGTGCAACGATGCCTATTCCGCCATTCAGATTGCAGTAGCCCTGGCTAAAGCGTTTGAGGTTGATGTGAATCAACTGCCGCTATCAATGGTGCTGTCCTGGTATGAGCAGAAGGCGATCGCCGTTCTTCTCACGCTTCTTTCCCTGGGCATTCAAAACATTCGCATTGGCCCTACCTTGCCAGCCTTTCTCTCTCCCAACGTGGTGAAGTTACTCTCCGAAACCTACAATCTCAAACTCATCACAACACCAGAAACAGACTTGGCGGCTTGTCTGAGTTAACAGCTTAACTACAGCCATCTAAGGACGTTTCTGCATAAGAATTTACCCAGGATGTTGGTGTTTTGGCCGCTTCGCGGCCAAAACACCAACATCCTGGGGGGTAATTTCATTGCTGGAAATCTCCTAAGAGGGTGTGGCGCACAGCGCCACACCCTCTTAATGAACCGCTATCAGCAAAGGGGGCAACCCAATCAAGCCGATAATGGAAAACCGGCGGCCAGCAGCCAAGCGAACAAAAGGCTAGAACCGATCGCATACACCCAGGCTTGGTTCAGTAACCCTGCAACCAGAGATAGAATCCCCATCAACAATGGAAAGAGCGGTAGAAGTAGGAACATAAATCCCAGTTGAGGCAAGAAGTATAGGGTCAACACAAAACCTCCAATGAGAACACAGCTCTGCCCCAACCACCAGAGAACCCGTCTGCCAATGCTGATATTCTGCTGCACAATTCCGGAGGCCAAGAACCAGGTGGGATTTTGCAACTCGGTTTACCAACTTGAAGTGCTACAACTCCTGTTGTTTCGTTGCAGTCAATCACCCACAGTAATAACGGTCCACCAATTTTCTTCGATTCATAGTGCTCTTCGTAGGCATTTTTGTGCAACTCGGTTGACCAATATTTGAAACACATTCTGCACAAGGTTTTGGGGCAGTAATTATGTAATGGACTTTCTTCAGCAGGAGGGATGGAAGATGTCAAGGGATACTCCCTTCCTATAGCTTCAACTCCATATCTCCTACTACACAAACTATGAGCAAACACCGCAAGAATTATTCCCCAAATGCCCGAAAAAAAGCTTCTTCCGCTGCCGCCATTCGTCTGCCTTTTACATATCGTTCAAATACCCGCTCTGATTTATGTCCTGTCAGGCTTCTAGCAAGGAAGGTATCAATCCCTAACTCAACCAACTCCGTTGCATAGGTGTGACGAAAGCGGTGCGGGGTGAGATCTGTAATACCTGTAGCTTCGCTAAGTTTAACTTTTGTGAAGTAGTAAATTCCTTGGTAACCCAGTCTTTGCCCTGGGCTGCGGAAATCGTAGGAAAGGAATAAAGGACTTTCGTCTGTCAGTATTTCTCGTTGCGTTGCTTTTTGCACATAACTTTGCCCAGTTCGTCGTCGCTCTAGATAGGTGTTAATGCCCGATACACGATCGCCATCTCGTTCCAGGGCGTACCCTTTTCGTGAAACTGCTGCACCTGCTCCAACAAGTACTCGGTTTCTCGTTGAAAGCTGGGTAGTTTAATCAGTTGGGGAGCGGAACCACGCCGCCCTGCACCCTGAGGATGAACCAACGGTGGAGTATCTTCCTCCGGTTCCAGCGCAGGTGTCAGAACTTCCTTGGCAAATTCATAGGCTAGGGTCAAAATCTCATGGGTATTGCGGTAGTTAATCTTAAGTACCGTCGTTCTGCCTTGTGCCTGGATACCCAAACTTTTGAAGGTAAACTTTCGCTTTTGTTGTTGCTCATAAATGCTTTGAGCATCATCGTACAGTAGTAGCAGTGAGTTGGTTTGAGGGTCTACCATTTGTGCCGCCAACTTCAACCATTCAGGGCGAAAGTCGTGCCCTTCATCAATCATCACTGCTCCATATCTAGCAGCCGGGATGATGTTTGCCTCTACAGCCCGGATTGCCCGTTGTACTAATTCCTCAACGTAAGCTGCCCCTCGAAATTCATTGGTACTTGGTTTAGGAACTCGGTAAAACCTAAGTTGTTCAGTGATCCAGCCATGAAAATGCCGAACGGTAACCCGATTGCCAATTCCCTTCTCATGAAGCATCTGTCGCAGTTTGGCAGCCAGGGAGACGTTGAAGCATAAAACCAGGATAGGTTTGCTGCTCTGCTCAACCAGATGAAGGCACCGATACACCAGAATCAATGTTTTTCCAGATCCTGCCACCCCATGAACCACTCGATGCCCATCTCCTAGACTCCGAGCAAGTTGCTCCTGCTGAATGTCCATCACATGGAGAAGATCGGGAATTTGAATATCTTGCCCTTCTGAACTTAGCTCCTCTACCGAGATGGAATGGAGGCGATGTGAAGCAGTTTCCCCTACGGGGTAATCGCCAATTCGGACTTCTGGAAACAGGTGCCAGCGAATGCGATCAACTTGGGTCAGGGTAAGTGGTTCACCGAACTCATATGTGCTAAGATTCCAGAGCCGTTGCTGAAACTCATAAGCATCAACCTGCTCGTACATCTCATCCTGGCAAATCACCAAATTTGGCTCAAAAACAGCCTGTAGGCCCTCTTCAGCCTCAAACTGCTTGCGGGTGATATTGGTACAAACAACCCCATAGTTGACGGGGAAGGCGAGCTTACCCTTATACCGTCCTTCAATCTGGACTAACAGGCGATCGCACTCCAACAATTGCTTTACAGCTAACGCATAGTCTCTCGCCTGCTTCAGAGGATTTTTCTCCTCCTTTTTTCCATCAGCAGTTAACAGGGTTGCTGTCTCTGGGTTGATCCGGGCGATCGTACTGATTTTCCAGTCTTTAACCTCCAGGACAAAGATGCCCCGTAGAGGATGCAGCACAATGAAGTCGGGGTGAAGACGCTTGCACCTGATCGGTACGTTATACCAAAGTAAATAATCGTCCTCTAGCTTATCCTCTAACCTTTGAGCAAATCGCCGCTCACCAGAGGTCATGCGTTGAGAGCAACTATTAAAGGCAGGAATAAGCGTCGCCATAAGGAGTGTTGAAGAAGTCTATGACCATAGTATTCCCCGTAGACATACACAGCTTAAACCAGTTAGCTGCAAGGTCTGCGGGAGTTAACAGTTGCGCGATACACCTGCATACAGACTTGAACAGGGTAAAGGTGTAAAGGATAAGGACTGTATTCAGTTTTTGCATAGGTATTACCCAAGCTACATCTCTATTGGACGGATCATCCTGACAGATAACTGATCCGTTCACCTTGCTTTAGGCGTGCGAGAGGCAATTGAGGCAGTGAGAGCAAAGATTGCATTTCTGCCACTTTTCTCCTCCTACCTTTCACTGACTAAGTTATGTTGGTCAAAATTCAAGCAGCTGTTGCGATCGTCAAGGTTGAGGTGAGAGGACCAGACGAGAAGATGTGAGTTTTGGCACAAAGCAATTTCAGTCTGTAGAAGAAGCAATCGAGAGCACTGCATGATGATCGCCCTACCAATTCACAAGGTAAAACCCAAGAAGGCAACTATGAAGTTTGGAATGAAACTGGTCACCAGGTTAGACTACTGATACGAATTAGAAGATTTTTTTACAAGAGCGCAAGGCATAGTAGCTGAGTAGGGGTGAGGTTTTCATACAAATGCTTAGTCATTTATATTTTGTGAGGGAGAATTCGCAATGAAAGCTGAAATTAAATTAGTAGGCAATGTAGACGAGGAAGATTCTTATGCATTGTCAGACTTAGCGATCCTGCTTGAGCAGGAATGCGATGCTTTAGTTGAGCAGGAGCGTCAATCAGTTGAAGGCGGAGTAAAGGATGGAGGACTAGTTATAGCCCTAACCGTTGTTGGGTTAGCGCTTTCTGCTATTAGTACGCTTGTTTCTGTTCTTTCTTATTGGGAATCTAAGCAGAAAGCTGAACAGGTCAAATATTCGGTTTCCATTGTTATCGGTAATAAAACTTTTACGTTAGAAAACTTGAAACCAGAGCAAGTTGAATCGGAACTAGCTAGATTCAAAGCAGGTGAAGAAGCAATTCAAGTTCAAGTGTTACGTCAGTGAGCTATGTCTTTGGCAGAAGTTGGAGCTAGAAGAATCCCTTTTATCTGTAGTGCTTTAGCTGGAGAAGAACTGCAAGCAGGCAGCCGTGATGCTACGCGTATCTACTCTTTACTTACAGATCCTGAACTGGGAGGATGTGTTAGCAAAGGGTATAGACCAATTATAGATTGCAAAAGCCGCCATGAATTTGAGGAAGAATTATTTCCAATACTGAATAGCTGGCAACCTAAAGATCAGCTTGTATTTTACTTCTCTGGTCATGGTGAATTCAAACGAGAGCAATACTGCTTGAAATTTGGGGAGCGAGATTTATATCCATTTAAGAATCTTCTCAATGAGCTTGAGGCACAAGGTGTAAGCCGAGCTATTTTGATCGTTGATGCTTGCCGAAGCGGAGGAATTTTTGGCAATAAAGGTATAGATACTATTGATTTAGAAAGTATGCAAATTCCTAAGGGAATTGCAGTAATCGCTTCCTCTCGCGCCATACAAGTTAGCCAAGAGTTACATGATGGCTCGGCTAGTGTTTTCACCAAGCTTTTCTGTGAAGGAATTGAAACTGGTTTGGGGGGAAGACAAACCAATAATAATCTAATTACAGTTGAGGATATTGTTATCTATATCCGAGAGAAGCTGGACAAGGAGCCTGCTTACTCTGCTTTTCGTCAGCGTCCAGAATACAATATTGAAAAGGCAGAGTCTGGTATTTGGATTACTAGAAACAAAAGCATATTAAAGGAACGCACTAATGAAGAGACCCAGACATTCACATCTCCCCTTAATAGTTCAGACTTTCTAAGCAACCAGAACCATTTAACCTATGACCGTCGTCTGGCTCAGCATCATTCCTTTAAGGATTTAGATAAAAAGCTAATAGCTATATTTCTTGATCAGCCATTAGCAAA
This sequence comes from Leptolyngbya sp. PL-A3, assembly GCF_039962325.1. Taxonomy (NCBI): domain Bacteria; kingdom Bacillati; phylum Cyanobacteriota; class Cyanophyceae; order Leptolyngbyales; family Leptolyngbyaceae; genus Leptolyngbya; species Leptolyngbya sp. PL-A3. Next base: position 55,326 of record NZ_JAMPLB010000023.1, on the reverse strand, counting down.
AGAAGAACTAAATAATGCAGGATTATTACTTGCAGATCAACAAGAGCATCTTCAAACTTTAGGGATTATACAAAATGAAAAACCTACACTTGGTGCTTTTTTGTGTTTTGCAGGCAGAGAATTACTGGTGAATAAATTTGCATCTTGTAGCCTACATATGGTGGCTTACAGTGATAAAAAACGTGCCTCATCAACTGCTAGCCCCAAGACAGTAACAGATAATCTGCTAAATCTTTTCGAAATTGGGATGAATTTTTTTCGTAACGCTGCAATACTCCGTCGCACTGGACGCGTGGGAACCGATGAGCGCGATGATTTGGAAATTCCAGAGATTGCTCTGCGAGAAGCTTTAGCTAATGCGCTAGTACATAGAGATTATGAGAAAGCCCATTTGAAGGATCAACCAACACGTCTTGAAGTTTATTCAGATCGTATTGAGATTACGAGCTATGGCAGTTTGATGAATGGACTCTCTGAGAAGGATCTAAATGATAATCCAGAGAACATAGATCCCCTCAGGCGTAATTATATCATCGCTAAAATTTTCCTCATAATGCAGCGTGTGGAACTGAATGCAAGTGGTATTAGCCGAATGCACGAAGCCACCCATAAGGCTCACCTGCCACCACCCATTATTAAGGCAACAGATAATACTGTTAAAGTTATCTTTCGTAGACCGCTGCTGGAAACACAGAAGGGGGAAGGTGCTGATGTGAAAGCAGTTATTGATTTTCAGCCATATTTGCAGTCACTAAGTGCAGAATATCAGCATCATTTTTCTACTTATACGTCAACGGATGCTATCCGAAAATTTCAGGAGCCACAAGCGTCTTCAACACTAGATTTTGGATTAATAGTGCAGTTGATGCAACCCAAGGAATCAGAGGATAGTCAAAACCTAGAACGGTTAGACAAAATAGAACGGTTACCAGTTCTGGAAGGTATTCGCAAGTATGCAGCAGAACACCTTTTGCTAATAGGGAGACCTGGATCTGGTAAATCAACCACGCTATTTCGATTCTTAATAGAAGAAACAACAAAGGCTTTAGCAGATCCATCTGCAAAAATTCCAGTATTGGTGGAGTTGAGGTATTACCAAACCTCAATTCTAGATTTGATGCGTTTGTTCTTTAAAAGGCATGGGTTACTGTTGAATTCCGATCAACTGGAAACTTTGCTGGTTGAACAGCGATTGATGTTGCTAATTGATGGGCTAAATGAGTTGCCGTCGGAAGTGGCACGGAATGACTTGATGAAGTTTCGCCAGGATCACCCTCTGAGTCCAATGATCTTTACAACGCGAGATTTGGAACTGGCAGGCGATCTTGGCATTGCAAAGAAGTTGGAGATGCAACCGCTAACAGCAACACAAGTGGAAGCTTTTGTGCGAAGCTATCTGGCTGAACATACAGAGTCAATGACACGACAGTTAGGAAGTCCATTGCGAGAGTTTGGGCAAACGCCTCTACTGCTATGGATGCTATGTAGTTTTTTCAAGCAAACCGGACAAATTCCCACTAATTTGGGCGGGGTGTTTCGCGCCTTTACTCAGAGCTATGAGCGCCATCTGAAGGGTAGCATTACCCCAGAAAGCGACCGACGTTGGTGGGCAGAACTTCTGCAAACGTTGGCATTTGCCATGATGCACAGCCAACCTCCCTCTATATTGGAGATTAATCATAGTCCCCCCACTCCTAGTGTTGAACTCCGGGTAACTATCTCAAAAGCTGAAGCACACCAGCTTTTTATTGAATATCTGAAGCCCAGGGAAGCTCAACCTGAAGGTGCAGCGAGAAAGGCTCTAGATGACCTGCTAAGGTATCACTTAATTCAAACCACTGAAAACAAAATCGAGTTTCGACACCAACTAATTCAGGAATATTACGCGGCAGAGTATTTGCTGCGTCAATTACCGCATATTAACGATAAACACCTAAAGCGCGACTATCTTAACTACCTGAAGTGGACAGAACCTTTGGCGCTAATGCTGACGCTTCTAGATGACGAAACACAGATACTACGTGTTGTGAGGGCAGCTGTTGATGTGGATCCAATGTTGGGGGCAAGATTAGCAGGGAAAGTGCAGCCCCAATTTCAGGAGGAGGCAATAAGTTGGATTGTTAAATTAACAGTGCCACAACCTCTCAAAGTTCTGTTTTTATCTGCAACTCACTCTAAGGTTGCAGTTGCTGAACTGGCTCAGGCACTTGAAGCCCAGGATACTTCTATTCGTAGATATGCAGCGACAGCATTAAGACAGATTGATGAAAGGATTATAGTTACTAGACTGCTTCAAGCACTTGAAGATCAAGACGTTGATGTTCGCAGATATGCAGTGACAGCGTTAGGGAAAATTGGTGGAGAGGAGGCAATCATTGGGTTACTCCAAACACTTAAAGACCAGGACGCTGATGTTCGGAGGAATGCAGCGGCAGCGCTAGGGCAAATTGGTGGAGAGCGTGCAGTTACTGGGCTACTCCAAACACTTGAAGACCAGGACGCTGATGTTCGGAGAAATGCAGCGGCAGCGCTAGGGCAAATTGGTGGAGAGCATGCAGTTACTGGGCTACTCCAAACACTTGAAGACCAGGACGCTGATGTTCGGAGAAATGCAGCGGCAGCGCTAGGGCAAATTGGTGGAGAGCGTGCAGTTACTGGGCTACTCCAGATACTGAGACATCAAAACGCTGATGTTCGGAGAAATGCAGCAACAGCATTAGGAAAAATTGGCGGAGAACACGCAGCCTCAGCACTGTTCCAGGCACTTGAAGACTCAGACGCTTCTGTTCGCAGAAATGCAGCGGCTGCTTTAGGGCAAATTGGTGGGGAGGATGTAGTTGCTGAATTGCTTCAGTATCTGAAGCATCAAGATGCCGATACTCGGAGAAATGCGGCGGCAGCCTTAGGGCAAATTGGTGAGGAGGAGGCAGTCGCTGGTTTACTCCAAACACTTGAAGACCAGGACGCTGATGTTCGAAAAAATGCAATGGTAGCGTTGGAGAAAATTGGCGGAGAGGGAGCAGTTGTAGGATTGCTCCAGGCACTGAAGGATTTAGATACATTTGTTCGTAGAAATGCAGCGGCTGCTTTAGGGCAAATTGGTGGGGAGGGTGCGGTTACAGGGTTGCTCCAGGCACTTGAAGACTCAGACGCTTCTGTTCGCAGAAATGCAGCGGCTGCTTTAGGGCAAATTGGTGGGGAGGGTGCGGTTACAGGGTTGCTCCAGGCACTTGAAGACTCAGACGCTTCTGTTCGCAGAAATGCAGCGGCTGCTTTAGGGCAAATTGGTGGGGAGGGTGCGGTTACAGGGTTGCTCCAGGCACTTGAAGACTCAGACGCTTCTGTTCGCAGAAATGCAGCGGCTGCTTTAGGGCAAATTGGTGGGGAGGGTGCGGTTACAGGGTTGCTCCAGGCACTTGAAGACTCAGACGCTTCTGTTCGCAGAAATGCAGCGGCTGCTTTAGGGCAAATTGGTGGGGAGGGTACGGTTACAGGGTTGCTCCAGGCCCTCAAAAACCAAAATGTTGAGGTTCGCAGATATGCAGCCGAATCATTAGGACAAGTTGGTGGAAGAGAGGCAATCGTTGGGCTGCTCCAGGCACTTGAAGACCAAAGTGTTGATGTCCGCAGATACACAGCAGCAGCGTTAGGACACATTGGTGGAGAGGGTGTGGTTGCTCGGCTACTTCAAGCACTTGAAGATCCAGACGCCTTTGTTTGCAGAAATGCAGCGGCAGCGTTAGGACACATTGGTGGAGAGACGGCGGTTTCTGGACTACTCCAGGCATTGAAGCATCATAATGCTGTTGTCCGCAGAAATGCAGCAACAGCGTTAGGACACATTGGTGGAGAGACGGCAGTTTCTGGACTACTCCAGGCACTTGGGGACCAAAACTATTATGTTTGTAGGAATGCTTTAGCGGCGTTAGGGCAAGTTGGTAGCCCAGCTTCGCTCTCCCAACTTTGGCAAATCTGTTTCACAGGTGAAGTAGAAATCCTCTCCACAATTACGACTATCCAAAACTGCTGCAAGTTCTACAATTATGAAATTGCAAACGGTTTCATCCCTAAGAAGCTGTCCTTGTATTGAGTAAACAATATTTAGTAAGGAGATATAAATGGTATTTGCAGACTCTCGTCGTGAAACTGTTCCAGTTGAGCTTCCCAATGGAGCAATCGTTAAAGTCGAAGTTGCTCAAACTGGGCGAGAGGATGTTGGGTTTGATGTGAAACAGTTTCAGCCCATATCAGAGGCAATTGAGGGCGTAGTGCAGATGATTGCGGCTCCTATTCAAAGAGTAAACCCCAAGAAGGCGACAGTAAAGTTCGGTGTAGAACTGGCAATTGAATCGGGGCAATTGACAGCGATCATAGTTAAGGGTTCGGGCAAAGCTAATCTGGAAATCACACTGGAATGGGAAGCCTAACCAAAGGAGTCAGCTATGAGTCAGCTAGAGGATCTGCTGCAACAGTGTACAGTCAAGCTTTCCCTGCCTGGACAAATTGGTTGGGGCACAGGCTTCTTTGTTGGACCGGAGTTGATTCTTACTTGTGCTCATGTGGTGCGGGCGGCGAAAGAACAAGCTGTTAAAGTTCGATGGCAGAGGAGGGAGCTGGAAGCTGTAGCGGAGCAATCGCTCCCTGATCCCTATGATTTAGCTTTGTTACGGGTAGCGTTGCCAGCTAGTGCCAACCCACCTTGTGTATATTTAGGTGAAGAGATTTTCTCCCGCGACCCACTGTATCTATTTGGCTATCCGGATCAAGACTTTCCCAATGGCTGTCCGGTGACGTTCAATTGTGAAGGGTTGACGGGGGATGCCCCAACGTTAATCAAGTTTACTCTGGGGCAGGTGCGACCAGGCATGAGTGGAGCGCCGCTGCTAAACCAACGAACGGGCAAAGTTTGTGGAATTGTGAAATTCACCCGCGATCGTTCCATTGACTTGGGTGGTGGAGCTATCCCCACCTATGCGATTGTGGAGCAGTTCCCTCAATTGCAAGAACTTCAGCGAAAGTTTCATGAGAATGACCGCCGCTGGAGTGACTTGGTTACGAAGCAACCCAAAGTTGATTTTCAGCTGTATTTAAATGCAATTACGACCTCCTATGAAAAGTGGTGGGAACTTTACACCTTGACCGATGTTGAAGGAAACCAACAGCAGTCGAAGGATGCACTGCCAATTTTTGACTTTGGGTTGATGGTGCAGACACTGAAAGAGGAGCGGGAACAGCAGCAAGAGCGGGTCGAGCGATTTACCGTGCTTGAGGGAATTCGCAAATATGCTGATCAGCATGTATTGTTAGTCGGGCGACCTGGATCAGGGAAATCCACAGCGTTAGCAAGATTCCTACTGGAAGAGGCAACGCTCCATCAAGCGAAAATTCCGGTATTGGTGGAACTGCGCTATTGGCGAGGCTCGATCACAAAATTAATTCTCAATGCGTTTGCCCAACATGGACTTCCTCTAACAGAGGAACAACTGGAAATGGTGTTATCACAATCTCTAATCCTATTCGATGGGGTGAATGAGTTACCGTCAGAGGAGTCGCGATTGCAACTTTCAGCCTTTCGACGCAATTATCCCAAAGTGCCTATGATCTTCACCACACGCAATTTGAGTCTTGGGGGAGATCTGGGGATTGAGAAGAAATTGGAAATGCAACCGCTTACCGAAGCGCAAATGCAGTCCTTTATTCGAGCCTATGTGCCAGAGCAAGCGGAGGAAATGCTGCGGCAATTACGTGATCGATTGCGAGAGTTTGGACAAACGCCCTTGCTGTTGTGGATGCTGTGCGAGGTCTTCCAGCAAACTTCTGATAACCAATTGCCTTCTAACTTAGCAGGAGTATTTCGGGCGTTTACAGTCTCGTATGAAATCAGCAGCATTCGTAAGCATGAAGTTGCGCTGTTGAAAGGAGATGTGAGACCACTTAGCGATCGCAGACTTTGGAGCAAAGCTTTGAAAGCCTTAGCATCAGTCATGATGCAGGGAGAAACACCTGTTGACTTTCGAGTTGTGATTCAGCGAGATGAAGCGGAACGAGAATTAAGCAGAATTTTCTCAAATGAGCAATTTCCGGTTCGAGATATTCTAGATGACTTACTCAAGTATCACCTATTGCAAAATTGCAGTACAGACCAAATCGAATTTCGTCATCAACTCATTCAAGACTATTATGCGGCTGAGTATTTACTGCAACTTTTACCAGGTTCAAGCGATGAACACCTGAAGCGAGATTTCCTCAACTATTTGAAGTGGACAGAACCTGTCTTGCTAATGGTGGCATTGGCAGATCAGGAGACACAGGTACTGAGCATAGTGAAATCAGCACTAGAAATTGATTTGGCATTAGGGGCAAAACTGGCAGGAGCAGTGCGGCCAAAATTTCAAGCACAAACCATTAATCTAATTACTGAATCAGCTATTCCAAAGCTGCTGAAAATTCAGCTTCTAGGTCTAACACATTCTATCCACGCTTTAGCTGATCTACATGAATATCTTGCAGCTCAGGATCTTAATGTTCGCCTCTGTGCCACTGAAGCGTTAGGAAAAATTAGCAACGAGTTGTCAATTTATCCGCTACATCAAGCGTTGATTGACGAGGATTCTGACGTTCGTTTCAATGCTGCTAAAGCATTAGGAAGGATTGGAAGTGAGGAAGCTCTATCCATTTTGAGGGAAGCATTGCAGGATGAAGATTTCAATACCCGTCTCACTGCCGCTAATCCGCTAGCAGAGATTGAAGATGAAGCGGCAGTCTCTGAATTTGTTCGAGCTTTAACACACGGAGATCCTGATGTTCGCTCTCAAGCTACTGACAATTTACTATCAATCGATAATCAGAAAATTAAGGTTTCTATTCTACTCCAAGTTATAAAACTCAGCAACTCTGATATTTCTTACAATGCTACAGAATCTTTTTTGTTTCAATCCCTCAAAGATGATTCTGATGCCTGTTCTGATGCTGTAAAAACTTTACTACATATGAATAGTAAGGCATCGGTTTCTGCTTTATATCGAGAGTTGGAAAATGAAGATTTTAATATCCGATATATTGTTGCTACTGAGTTAGGAAAAGTTGGCAGCACAGCAGGAATTTCAGTTTTATGTAAGCTGTTAGAAAATGAATCTATTATTCCTCCTCTTAAAGTCATTGAAGAAGTAAATGAAATTGCATTTCTTTCACCTCTGGAACTGCCATCATACAAAAAAATATTTCAGGAACTAGGTTATTCTCAGAAATGTGGTGGCGAACTAGTATCTCCTGTTCTACTTCAAGGTTTAAAGCGTAAAGAATACCACATCCGTATTAACTCACTCCTACAGTTGGGGAGCTTGGCAACTTATGAAAAGCTAGTTGGCAGGGAATTTATGATTCCGGTAATATGCTCAGCTCTAGAAGACGAAGATGTAGATATTTGTATTCATGCTGCTAGTGTCTTGAAGAATATTGCTAGTCAAATTACAAGCTCTGCTATATGCCAAGCGCTTGAAGGAGCAATTCCCTTCTTATATCGTGCTTTAGAACATGAAAATCCTGAAATCAGCTATGGTGCTGCTACTGCATTAAATCAAATTAGCAGTCAGGCATCTATTTTCACTCTACAGGATGCCTTAATAAGTAAAGACCCAATCGTTCGCTTTTGTGCTGCTTCCATACTGAAAAAAGATGAGAATGAGACAGAAATTTCTCAGCTGATTCAGAATTTAGAGAATAAAGATTCTCGTCTTCGTAGACAAATTGCTAATGTTTTAATGATAAGTACTGATGATAGCGAGATTGAAAACTCGGTTCTAACAAGAATTTTAGATGACCAAGACTGGGAGGTACGTTGCTACGGTGCTATTGCTTTAGGACGGCGAGGTTTTGATTCTGTCCTTCCTATTCTGCGTCAAGCTTTAGAAAACGGAAGTACTTATATTCGTAGAAGAGCTATTTGGGCATTAGAAAGAATCAGCAGGGAGGATGCTGTTAGCCTTTTAGTTTTTGCTGCCTCCCACGACGATGATCGTCTTGTTTGTGAGAATGCTCAACTCTATGCATTAAGAGGAATTGACAATGAGCCTGAAATCACTACTCTAATCCAGAACCAAAGAGATAAAGATCCTGAGCTTTGCGTCAGTGCCCTCTACGCATGTGGTTTGATTAGAAGCCAGGCTGCAATCTCTGCTTTAATCAAAGCTGCAAAATCTAATGATTCTCTAATCTGTCTTCATGCTGTTATCGCATTAGGTCGAACTGAGAGTGAGTCTGTAATTTCTGCTTTGAAGGAGGCTTTAGAAAATAAAAACTCATTTGTTCGGTTTTACGCTGTTAATGCGCTAAGTAATATTGAAGGCTCCACTGCTTTTCATGCTTTATGTGAAGCTCTAGAACATGAAGATGATAATGTTAGCTCAAGCGCTGTCCGCAAATTGGGCGAAATTGGAGATGGAGATGCAATTAGTGCTTTATGCAGAGTACTAACAGAGGACACAAGAATATCAATTCGCCGTAGTGCTGCTTCTGCTCTAAAAAATTCTAGCGATGAATCTGCTGTACGTGTTCTGGTTCAAGCCTTACAAGACGCTGATTATAGTGTTCGTATTGCTGCTGCCCAGTCATTGCGAGAAATTGGTGGCGAAGAAGCAGTTTCTGCTTTAGCTGAAGCCTTGAAACATGAAAATTTAGATGTTCGTCAGAGCATTTCTACAGGATTATTCCTATTTGGTTCAAATGAGTCGGCAATTGCTGCTTTATATCGAGCTTTAGACTGTGAAGACTCTAGTATTCGTATAAATGCTGCATTTGCACTAGACGCTATTTTCACTGGCTGGCAAGTTAGTTCCTCTGTATACAGTGTTGACCAAGACGCTTTAATCTCAGCTTTCATAAAAATAATAGAGGACAAAAATCCCCAAGTCGCTGTAAAAGCTGTTCCAGCACTAGGGGAGATGGGGAACTTTCATTTACTTCCTCGTTTTTCTGAGCTTCTACTAGCAACAGCAGATACAAGAGCATTTGATACGTTGTCTCTAGTTCAAAGCCGCTGTAAGTTCTACAATTACGAAATCGCTCAGGCGCTTATTCCCTAAAATAAATCAATTGTCCTTTTTCCATACCTCAAACGAAGTACTTCCTGAACAGCCTCTCATTCTGCTTGAGAGCAGACAAGCTATTACTACCTGAGACGAGCGGAATGAAGCATTTCGTGAGATCGAAGAAATTCGAGAAGGAGCGATCGCTTTGAGATGAAGATTTAACAGTAGGGAATGTAGCAGGCATCTCTGTAATCGTCTTTACAGCTTTCTTAAGTGCCTGATGTAGATTTTGGGCGACTGTCCCTGAAAATCGTGTGCCAATCCGCAGGTCTAGGGGAGAAACGCTACTAAGTGATCGAAACCCTTCCCCAGCAAACCCTAACCCTGAACACCCCGATTGGTTGAGCTTTGAGGTAAATCCGCTTGGAGTAGGGGTTTGGACAGTCGGATCCAGTAAAGAGCAACTAGCTCCAATGGAAGGCTTACATATTCGTTGTCCAAGTATTGAGCCGTTCAGCCGTACTATCCGCCATTCGGCAAATGATTTGCGACAAACACTATATGAATGTTGAGCGCTCCAAAGCAGTAACCGTAGGGCTTAAGCTTCATTGTCAAAGCAATCACTATGCTAGTACAATCGCTCTATGCTAACCCGAAACCTCATCATTCGCACTGACAAATGGAGCCTGAACCCAACGGCTGAACAGCGTGTGCTGCTTGCCGAAACGGTGAAGGTTTATCGCCGTTTGTGCAGGCATTTGGTGGGGATTGTCTTTACCCATTGGTCGTCGGAATTAGGGATTTTAAGCAGTCAGCAGGTTATTCCTGCTGTTGAGCGGTTGGTGCATTAAACTGCTCAAAATCCTGATGTGAAATATCCCATTGACCGGGTATTTCACAAGTTCCCCAGCTACTACCGCAGAGGTGCAATTGCGTTTGCAGTTGGGCAAGTCAGCAGCTTTGTCAGCCGCTATCGGGAATGGCAATCAGGCATTCGCAGCAAGCGGGATGCCAAACCTCCAACCCTGAACGCCAATGCTGGATGCTATCCAGTTTTGTACAAAGGGCAATGCTACAAACTGCATGGCTCAGAGAACGACATGAGGTTGATAGCAACAAACTGTTATCGCCTTCGCTCATCTTCAATGAGCGGAATTGCCATCTTTCAGTCCCATTCGAGTGCCACCCAATGAAGCGACAACCTGATTCAAACGTGGTTGCCGTTGACCTGGGAATCAATACAACAGCAACGTTTTCAGTTGTCACCTTCGACGGTACTGTAATCTGGCGTGAATTTATTCATCCCGGAAGAGACATAGCCCGCAGGGATAAACGGCTGAAATCGGTGTCCGTCAGAGCAAGTAAAACGATGGGTAAGGGCGGAAAACTGTGCAAGGGCTTCTGCTCTAAGACCTATCGCAAATGTCGCCATATCAACCAGAACATTGCTCACCACGTCTCGAAGCGAATCGTGGATGTTGCCAAACAGTTCAATGCTCAAGCCATTGTGTTTGAGAATCTGAAGGGCTGGAAGGCAACCGGAGGCAGAAAGGGTTCTACCTTGCGACAACGGTTCCACGGTTGGCTTAAAGCGATGATTCGCAGCTTCACCGAAATGAAGTGGCAAGAGGTTGGAGGCAAGGCTTTGGATGTGATTGCTGCTTATACGTCCAAACTCGCCTATGACGGTTCTGGAGTGGTGCAACGTGACTCAAAAAATTACGCTCTGGCAAAATTCCCCTCCTGGCAAGCGCTACAACGCTGACCTGAATGGCTCCCAAAATATAGCTGCCAGAGGGATTCTTAGGCTCACTTGCCGTAAGGACAGTGAGGAGTGGTCGGGCAAAAGTTCCCGCCACTCGCCTAGAAGCTGGGCTTGTTTGTCTGATCTGTGGACTCGCAATCTTCAGGTTAGCACTGACCCCTCCACCTGCTGACGCAAGGTGGTGTGAGCTTCATATGTCGGTTAATTCAATCAGGAAGCGATCGCTCAAAGATTTTATTTACCCAAATTACCCCCACCCAGTTTAATCTCGTTATCTATCTCAACCACTTAAACGTCTGTTCATCCGATTGGGCATCCTTGAGTTAGGCTAACCATTCTCTAGGTCTTATGCGCTTCCTTCTCCTTGACCTACCTATTCTGCTGCTGAAAGGATTATTGACCTTGCTGGTCTTCCTGACACCTGTTCTAGGTGTGTGGTTAGCATCCTCCCTGGTCGCATATACGAATGGTCCAACCTGGTTAGCCGTCCTCTCTGGCATTCTCCTATTTCCCCTGCTCCCGATCGCCTGGGATCTGTGGGGTAGAAAGCGACGCAATCTCAAACCGCAAATTTTGACCTGGGGCGATCGCATCATCCTGCGAACCCTGCTACTCAACCTCATTTTTCTGGCTTGCCTACTGGCACTACGCCCCCAAACGTCGTTTCTAGCCCTTTCAACACGGGGCGACTGGATGTTGGATGGCAGGCAGGAACCCCAAATTGAACTGGTACGGCGATCGTTGTTCAAACTGGCAAACGGACTGGAGTGGCTGTATCTGGCAGTTCATCAGAATCCCTACACGCAGTACGCCGACACCAGAGATATTCGCCCCACTCCCCAACCTGAAGTTCAACCCTCTCCGCAGCCAACCCCAAGCAGTCAAACTTTCCCACAACCGCAGCCTGCATCACAACCTGCTCCAGTTCCCTCTACAACTAATCGGACAAACTTGTGGTCGGTTGATGCAAGCATCCATCCTGTGGTTGCTCAGATGCCTCCCTCTGTTGAAACCAGCATTGCATCGGTCGCCCAATACATCGCTCAACAGGAAAAAGATCCATTTTTACGGGTCAAGGCATTGCACGATTATGTTGCCGATCGCATCGCCTATGATGCACCTGCCTACTTTGGACAAGCGCCTCGTCCGCCTCAAGATGCGGAAACGGTCTTTCGCACCCGGAAAGCAGTTTGTGCTGGATATGCCAAGCTACTGGAAGCATTGGGGCAGGCGATCGGGGAAGAAATCGTGTATGTCGTCGGGGATTCCCGTAGTCAGATTAGTGATCTCAATGGCAATGGTCATGCCTGGAATGCTGCCAAGATTGAAGGAAATTGGTACTTGATTGATGCCACCTGGAATAGCGGTTATGTGGATGCATCTGGCTTCACTAAACGATATAGCGTGAGCTATCTCTTTCCGCCGCCAGAAGTCATGATTATTAGCCACTTTCCTGACGATCCGGCTTGGCAACTTTTACCGCAACCCATGTCTCGCGGAGATTTTCTACGGCAGCCCATGTTGCGCCCTAATTTCTTTGCTCAAGGATTGAAACTCATCTCACCAACGCGATCGCAAACGGATGTTCGAGACGATGCCGTGATCCAGCTTCAAAATCCAAATCAGCGATGGTTAATGGCGAGTTATGGGGTCAAGGGAAGTGGGCAAGCTGAAAAATGTTCCGAGCAAATCAGCCAAGAGCCTCAGTTATCTTGTCCTTTACCGGGTACTGGCACTTACGAAGTGCGCTTGTTTAGCGGCAATCAACAGTATGGGCAATACGAGTACGTCGGGCAACTAGAATTCAACAAAGGGTAGTGATCAGGTGTAGCTGACGGACTCAATAACATTAGGAAGTGCCCAGGGAGCGGTGTGAGATCTTAACCTGGAAGATGTGGTTGGCACGTTCAGCCCTCGCTCGTCCTCATGAACTTGAACGCATGGTCAGTACCTCTCTGCGATCGCTCAATGGTCCGCCTAAAACCTCTATCTGGCAGCGTCGCCTTTGGGGGTTGCGTTTTCTATTTCAACCGCTTGAAACAATTGAGGCGCGCCGTCAAGCCTACGGGGATGATTACCGCGTCTCTCAACCCGATGCAAAACCTGCTCTGGTTTACTTCAGCAGTCCCCAAGCGTTAGAAGCGATTTTCACTGCTAAGCCAGAGCAACTGGGTGCCGGACGAGGTAACCAAATCCTGAAAGAACTCATCGGAGAACACGGAATCGTCCTGCTCGAAGGAACTGCCCACCAACGACAGCGACAGCTTTTGATGCCACCTTTTCATGGTGATCGAATGCGTTCCTACGCCCAGGTCATTCAATCCATCACAGCCGAAGTCATCCGCTCATGGCGGGTTGGCACAACCTTCGCAGTGCGTCCAGTCATGCAGTCCATTTCCCTTCAAGTGATTTTGCGGGCGGTGTTTGGGCTAAAGGAAGGACAACGGTATGAACAATTGCGTCAGACCATGAGCCGGATGCTGGATGGTTTTGGCTCACCCCTGGGTGCGATGTTCCTGTTCTACCCGTTCTTGCAGCAGGAATGGGGATGGAGTCCCTGGGGGAAATTTTTGCAACGACGGCAGCAGGTTGATGATTTGCTCTATGCTGAGATCCGCGACCGCCGCAATCAACCTGACAGTGACCGAACAGACATTCTGGCACTACTGATGGCAGCCCGTGATGCTGAAGGGCAACCCATGAGTGATGTGGAGTTACGGGATGAACTCATTACCCTACTGTTTGCTGGGCATGAAACGACTGCCTCTGCCTTAGCCTGGGCACTGTACTGGATTGTCTCCCTGCCGGATGTGAGAACCAAATTACTGGCAGAATTTGAGGGGCTGGGTACCGATGCTGACCCAATGGCAGTTGCCCGCTTACCCTACCTACAAGCGATTTGCCAGGAGACATTGCGACTGTATCCTATTGCGCTCAGTGCGTTTCCACGCATCGTTAAGCAACCGATCGAGATTGCAGGCTATGGATTGGAACCGGGAACAGTGATTATGCCATCCATCTATCTGGCGCACCATCGGGAGTCCGTCTATCCAGAACCGAAGCAATTTCGACCTGAACGGTTTTTAGAGCGGCAGTATTCACCCTACGAGTATTTACCCTTTGGTGGCGGCGATCGTCGTTGCATTGGTGCTGCGTTTGCCCTATTTGAAATGAAACTCGTGCTGTTTCAAATGGTGTCACATTTCCAGATGTCGCTGGTCAACTCCAAACCCATCCGCCCGACCCGTCGCGGTATTACCGTTGCTCCCTCCGATCGTCTCCGAATGAAAGTGACAGGCGTTCGTCACGACAACAGAGGATGAAACGCTTCTTGTCCCTCTAATCACAAAGCACAAGATATTTGTACTTGCCTAATGCTCCGATCAAGACTCTCCCTCCCGTTGTTACAACACCTCCCCAAGGGCAACTGCTTCAATGGATTGCCGATCCGCTACGGTTTCTCCATACCTGCACCGCCCGCTACCGCCAAATCCATACACTCTACGACAACTCCCATCTGGCACTGCACTTGAACACGCTGGAGAAGCTGAAGCAAGATCCGCAGCTACAGAAATTCCTGTCCTGGGTTTACAAGCAAGACCCGAATAAGCGAGTGAAAATGGATCGAAAGCGTTGATCCTTGCCTGAAGCCGTTACAATCAGTTCCAGATTGGCAATCTGTCGCGGGTGAACTGGAGTAGTGAGTTTTACGGCTTCAGTTCACCTCACTGATCAAGGAAAGCGGGTTTGATCGCAGTGTTGGAGCGATGGCCAAGAAGAAATTGATTTTCATTTCTGACAATAAATCGCTAACTTCGAGATGTTGGCTAAATTTTCAAATCCTGAAGATTGTTTTGCGTTACACCAGTAGGAGGTGTTTGGACGTGGGCTGAAGTCTGTGAAATTAAACTATAAACGCTTGGGACTCCTGCTACTCGCGATTCTGCTGATTGTTTTGTCCTGGTTAGGAATCGCTGTCGCCCGCTCTGGACTGGAGGTACGGTCGTTCCAAAAAGAGGGAGTTCCTCTGCTCTACCTGGCTCCTCAAGGGGCGAGCGAAATCCCAGGAGTGTTGGTTGCACATGGGTTTGCAGGCTCCAAACAGTTGATGTTGGGCTATGGACACGTCCTGGCTCATGCAGGTTATGCGGTCATGCTCTGGGATTTTGATGGACATGGCGCGAATGGGACTCGCTTACAGCGTTATGAGCTACAGCAGAACCTGGATGTCGCTTTGCAAGCTCTCTTAGAACAACCCCAGGTTGACCCAAGTCGCTTGGCACTGTTGGGGCACTCTATGGGTAGCGGCATTGTGATGAATGCTGGGATTCGTGAGCGCGTTAGCGAAGCTGACCGAAGGTATCGCTTTGCGGCAACCATTGCGGTTTCTCCAACAGGGGCGAATGTAACTCCCCAATCTCCCCAAAATCTGCAACTACAGGTAGGGAGTGGAGAGGGAGGATTTGTGAGCAATGCCGAACGATTGCTGGCACAGGCGGGGGGAGAGAACACGAGCCTGGCAACAGGTCAGGGACGAGAACTGGTGGTCATTCCGGGTGTTGAACACATCACCATTTTGTTTAGTGATGGTAGTCATCAGGCAGCACTGCGGTGGCTGGATGCCACGTTTGGAAGAACTAATGATAGCCAGTATCGCGATCGCCGCATGGCTTGGTATGGGCTACACCTGTTAGGCTGGTTAATCGGATTAGCAGCAATCTCGCCCCTCCTGAACATCCCTCCGTTGATAGCCACAAAAATAGCTCCTATTCGACGATGGGTGGGCTTAATCATTGCACCACTGGTTGCAACCGCAGGCTTGGTACTTCTAAGTCAGTGGTTTGACCTCCAGAATTTAGGGGGAGTTCAAGTCGGTGGAGCGGTTGGAGTCTGGTTTTTGATTGCCGGGTTAACCTGGCTGGGATTGCTGGCGCGTCTACCTCTTCCTACCCTGCGTGCCGTTGGGCTGGGAGTGTTGCTGTTTGTCATCCTCTGGATTGCTTTTGGTGCGTTGGCACAGCTCATTTGGCTTCAGTGGTGGCTGATTCCAATTCGGCTGAGAGTGTGGTTGCCAATCGCGATCGCCTGTTTCCCCTGGTTTCTAGCAGCAGGAATCATGCAAGAGAATATTGGGGTCGGCAAACGCTTTCTCTGGTGGCTGGGGCAGAGCGTCGTTTTGATTGGTGGCTTCGTGTTGACGCTCAACTTTTTACCTCAGTTGGGATTTATGTTTTTGCTGTTGCCGCTATTTCCGCCACTGATGGGAATCTTGTCTCTAGTTGCAGGTCTGTTAAACCAAGCATGGGTCTATGCGATCGGCTCTGCTTTATTCTTCGGTTGGTTATTAGCAGCAGGTTTTCCCCTCTCTGCCTGACCTGCGTACTCTCAAATTCTCCCTTGGGAGCCAGTCCTTCTGGCAGCGATCTGGCTACAGTAAGAAAGTTATTTCTGTGCCCCAATGCAGTCTTTAACTGTACTTATTGTTCTTTTGTCCCTACTACAGGGCTGTACCTCCCCCCAGCCTTTTATTGCTATGAGTGCTTCGCCAAATCCTCATTCCCAGTCACTAGAGGCAGCCAATGTTGCTGCAACTCCCGATCGTTCCCAAAGAATTGAATTTAATCTGAGCGACTATCAATGGCAAAACCGCATCCTGCTAGTCTTTGCCCCCTCAATCAACTCATCTCAGTATCGCCAGCAGATGCGGGCATGGCAGGCTGATGTGGCAGGAACCAGCGATCGCGATCTGAAACTGGTGCAGATTCTGGGAACTGGAGAGAGCCAGGTGGATGGGCGATCGCTCAGTTCAGCATCGGTGGAAAAACTAAGACGACAGTTTGAGATTACCCCTGAGGAGTTTGCAGTGATTCTTGTGGGTAAGGATGGTACGGAGAAGCAACGGAGCCAAACTCCAATTGATTCAGCGATGCTGTTCCGCACAATCGATGCGATGCCCATGCGTCAGCAAGAAATGCGTTCTCGACAATAGCCGTTGGCAGGAGTACTGTTGCTATGTCTGATCGGTCTTCTGCCCGTTCCTATGATGTTGTGCTCTACGGTGCCAGTGGCTTTGTCGGTAAGCAGACGGTGCAGTATTTTGCTAACCATGCCTCTCCTGAGGGGGTGCGGTGGGCAATTGCTGGGCGCAGCTGTCAGAAATTAGAAGCCGTTCGAGATGAGGTTGATGTAGGGGTAGAGGTGCTGGTAGCGGATAGCCAGGATCAGCAGGCGATTGATGCGATCGTCTCTCAAACCTGCGTGATTCTGAACACGGCTGGACCCTTTGCCCTTTACGCGAATACCCTGGTCGATGCGTGCGTTCGCTTGAGAACCCATTACGTTGACATTACCGGAGAAACGCCCTGGGTCAAAACCTTGATCGATCGCTACCATGCTCAGGCGGCTACCGATGGAACACGGATTATCCCCTGTTGTGGCTTTGATTCGGTTCCATCGGATCTCGGAACTTATCTGGTTGTTCGCCACCTGCAACGAGAATTGGGTGTGCCCTGCCAAGAGGTCAATGCTTATTTTCAAGCGTTCGGCGGTTTCAACGGTGGCACTCTGGCATCGGCAATCAATCTCTACGACTCGCCGGGGGCAGCCCAAATGAATCATCCCTTTTTCCTCAATCCCTCCGCCTCCCACTCTCAAGCTGAAGTTGACCGCAATCGTGACCCACAAACGCCATCCTTTGATACAGACCTCAATACTTGGGTCGCACCCTTTTTTATGGGAGTTGTGAATACTCGCATCGTCCGCCGCAGTAGTGCTTTGTACGAGGAATGGCAGGAACCTTATGGACCGGACTTCACCTATCAGGAGTATCTCAAGTTTGATGAGCCACTGGCATGGCTAAAGGCAACGGGTGTAACAGTCGGTCTGGCGCTATTCATGGGGATTCTACAACAACCCCAGACGCGATCGCTGCTACAGCCTCTTCTGCCTAAACCGGGTGAGGGACCTTCTGAGCAAACGATGAATGAGGGATGGTTCACCTGTGAACTGTTAGGGACTGCGGTAGACGGGCGTAGGATACGAGGACTCATTCGAGATCAGGGCGACCCTGGCAACCGGGCAACAGTGAAATTTGTGTGTGAAGCTGCTTTGAGTCTAGCTCTGCAAACGAATGAGCTACCCGGTGGTCAAACACGGGGAGGCATTCTTACACCAGCAACCGGGTTAGGGGATGTTTTGGCAGAACGATTGCGTCGAGCTGGGATGATTGTAGAGGTAAACTCATCGTTATGAATGAGCAACTGCCCCAGTTCATTCATCATGTTGTCGATCGCTTGCAGGCAATTGAGGGAATTGTGGCAATCGCTTTGGGTGGCTCAAGAGCAAGGGGCACCCATACCCCCACGTCAGATGTGGATCTGGGGCTTTATTATCAACCAGAGAACCCGCCTGATCTCCTTGCTCTAAATCACCTCGCCTCTGGACTGGACGATAACCATCGCACAAACCTGATCACCCCAATCGGGGGGTGGGGAAAGTGGATTAATGGTGGCGGTTGGCTCAAAGTGGAAGGCATTCCAGTCGATTTTCTCTATCGGGATGTGGCTCAGGTGAATCAGGTCATCGATGACTGTCATGCTGGAAAAATCGTGATCGACTACCAACCTGGACACCCCCACGGCTTTGTATCCTCGATCTACATGGGTGAAGCCACCCTTTGTCTGCCACTTCACGATCCACAGAGCGTTTTAGCTACTTTGAAAGCTAAGACAACGCCTTATCCAGCAAAGCTTAAGCAAGCAACGATTGACAAGTTTGCCTGGGAAATTAGTTTCTCGTTGTTAGTTGCTCAGAAGGCAGTTGCACGCGGTGATGTTGCTTATGCCGCAGGCTGCTGTTTTCGCAGTGTGGCGTGTATGAATCAGGTACTCTTTGCACTTAATGAGACATACCTGCTGAATGAGAAGGGTGCTGTAGCACTTGCTAATGGCTTCACGCTTTGCCCTGCGGACTATCAACAACGGGTTGAGTCAGTGTTTACGTTGTTGACGACTGATGCAGAATCAATTAGGGAGGCGATCGCTATCCTGGATGAAATTGAGCAGGAATTGAGTCAATGGTATGGCGATCGAAGGTTAGCGATGTAAAGGCTGATATTCTGAAGCCTTATCCTTCATCTGCGATCGCCCATTGGAACCCTTGAAGTACAGCGAAGATAGTGCGCGGCTGCAAGGGCTACATAGTGAGGCTTGAAAGGTGATCGTTCCTTTAACCCCCTGCTGTGATTGAGAGCCAAATCTCGATCGTTGAGCCACAATAGTAGAGTAATTAATTTTGTTCTTAAAGATTAGTGGTGTCAGAAGCAAAATATGAATGGAAAAGATTCTGGTATCCAAAGGGAGGAACTTGCATACTTGATCTCGCTGGCTATTTAGACAACCCAGAATCAAGTTATACACACATTACTAATCCTGAAGTCGTTCCATTTGAAGCCATTAGTAGAACTCCGTGCTTAATTCTGCTAGGCGAGCCGGGGAGCGGCAAGTCTACTGCACTGGAGCAAGCATTTGAAGACGCTAAAAGGCAAGGAAAATCTGCCCTTAAGTCTGGACTTAGAGGTTTCGACTCTGGGTCTGAACTAAGTAATGAGATTTTTGGAAACTCAGTATTCCAAGATTGGTTGAATAGTACATATCATTTGGATTTATTTCTTGACAGCTTGGATGAGGGGCTTTTGTCGCTCAGTGTTTTGTCAGATACTCTAAGTCGCAAGCTTAAAAACTTCCCATGTGAGCGTCTTAACCTCCGACTCACCTGTAGAACGGCTGATTGGCGAGGCACTTTAGAAGAAAATTTAAGACAGATATGGGGTAAAGATGATGTAGGGGTCTATGAACTAGCTCCTTTGCGCCGAGTAGATGTAGAGGAGGCAGCAGGAAAGAATCATTTAGACTCAGAAGCCTTTCTAAGAGAGATTCAAGCTAGAGAAGCCGTACCATTAGCTATCCAACCAATTACGCTGAGGTTTCTAATCGGAATTTACCGGGAAGACAAACAGTTTCCTTCCACTAGAAAAGAACTTTACTACAAAGGCTGTAGGAATTTTTGTGACGAAAACAATCTATATCGTCGTGAAGCAGGAGAAAAAGGTAAGTTAGACATTGATAAACGTATGATGATTGCTGGCAGAATAGCAGCGGTCATAATCTTTGCAAATCGGGTTGCCATTTGGACAGGTTTAGGTGAAGCTCCCTCCAAGAATTACATCGCCATTCAGGAGTTATGTGGCATAGAGACTCTTGATGAACGTGCGTTTTCGGTAACTGAAGCTGCTATTGAGGAGGTACTGAAAATTACAAGCTTATTCTCCTCCTATGGGGATGGGCACAATAGCTTTTGTTTTACTCATCAAACTTATGCAGAATTCTTGGCCGCTTGGTATCTAGCGCAGCACCCAATGACCTTAGCTCAAAGAATGAGCTTATTACAGCATCCTGCTGACCCTGACAGAAAACTAGTTTCTCAGTTGCATCAGGTTGCAGCATGGGCGGCTAGTTTGTTACCTGAAGTATTTCGGGAAATAGTTAAAACAGATCCCGATGTGGCATTGCAAAGTGATATAGAAAATGCTAGTCGAGAAAATTGTGCCGCTTTAGTAAAATCTTTGCTTAAGCTGCACAATGAGGAAAAGCTGCTATATGAGCCTCGATCGTGGTTATATCAAAGGTTGAGGGATAAGGATTTAGTCACGCAAGTTCAACCTTATATTACTGACATAACCAAAAGTGTGGATGCTCGATATGTGGCAATTGATATTGCTAGAGCCTGTCAATTAAAAGTACTTCAGCATGATCTAGCTAATGTTGCTATAGATCCATCTCAACCTTACTGGGTTCGAGTCAATGCTGCTTATACAGTGAGTGAAATTGGTGATACCGAAACGAAAAAGATTTTGAAACCATTAGCCTTAGGTGAAGCTGGAGACGATCCAGACAATGAACTTAAAGGATATGGGCTTCAAGCGACCTACCCATCTCACATAACAGCAAAAGAAGTTTTTGACGTTCTCACACAGCCTGACGACAGCGGCTTTGGTGGTACGTATCAAAACTTCGTAGCTAAGGATTTTGCTGAACATCTTCAAGTTGCTGATTTACCTTCAGCATTAGCATGGGTTGAGGCACAGCAACCTAGACGTGAATTGCGCTACCCATTTGGTGAACTATCGGATGCAATTATGTTTCTGGCATGGGAGCATCTTGAATTACCAGACATATTGGAAACATTTGCGAGAATAGCCTTTACGAAGTGGAATAACTATCAACACAGGAAGAGCTATCAGAATAAATCACTATTCGAAGACGCACTACTCAGCAATGATCGTAAGCGCCGTCTTTTAATAGCAACCCTTGTCCCCATGTTTTCTTTATCTGAGAGGACGCCCGTTTGGATACTTGGACTTAGGCTACAAAAGGCTCTCCATAAAGATTTTATGTGGATGATCGAATGTCTTCAATCCTCTGAAGATGATCGAATTCAGCAAACTTGGGCACAGTTCATTAGGAGAGTCTTTACAAACCCCGAAAACTTTCCAGAACAGGCAAAAATAGTTCTTGACATCAGTACCATAAATACTATTTTACGTAGAGCGTTTGAAGTATGGATAGAGCCTATAGTCTTAGCCTCATCAGAGGCAGAAAGCGAGAGAGAGGCTTATCTTGAAGTAGTAAACCAACTAAGTCACAAAGAGAATCTTCAATCAGAAGTATCCTCTGCAGTAAGAATTATTCAACTTTTGGAGCAGTTTGAATCTGAGGATCTATCTGCTTGGTGGCAGCTCAACAAGAAAATGACTTTTAAAACGGAAAGTCAATCCTACGAACATATTCTTAAAAACCCAGATCTAATCTCTCTTCCAGGTTGGAAAGAGGCAACTACTTCTACCAGAATACGTATTATTGAGGCAGCAGAGAAGTTTGTGTTGAATTGGGAGCCAAGAGAGGATGGGTCATCCTTATATGAGCCTGAAATCTCTGGGTATAAAGCATTAAGGCTCCTATTAAAAGAAGCTCCTAATCGCGTTATGAATATTCCTAGTTATGTATGGAAGCGGTGGGCTGTAACTATTCTCTCATGCTATTCAATATCAACTAGCAGCCAAAATTCTGAAATTCATCACAGATTAATGAAATTTGCGTATCAACACGCTTCAGATAGAATGATCTCTGCTCTTTTAACTCTCATAGATGGCGAAAATGCAGAGTACTGTAGTACCAACTTTGTGAGCGCGTTTAGAGATTGTTGGAATCAGAACTTAACTAATGCTCTACTGAACAAACTAGGGGACAAGAAACTAAAGCCCAGATGCATGGGACAACTATTGGAAGAACTACTTCTCCAAAAGAGTAGCGCAGCTATAGACTTTACAAGAGCACTCATTCCCTCACCGCCGCCTTCCAGCGAAAAGGATCGCTTTAACGCTATTCAAGCAGCGAGTTTGCTAATGACTCACACTAAGGAGACAGGCTGGCCTGTTGTCTGGGCAACTATTCAGCAAGATTCTCAATTTGGAGAGGAAGTAATCGAGTTTTTGTCTGATTATCTACACAGATCAAGGGATTTTGAATGGCAACTTGATGAAGCTGAAATAGCACAACTTTTCATTTGGTTGGTTACACAATCTTACGAAATACGAGAGGAAGTACAAAATGACAATGTCAATGAGAAGACTAACAGTAAAAACAACCTAAACAAAATTATTGAAGATAATACTATTGAGTGGAAGAACTTTATCCTGAACCACCTTAAGAAGCGTGGTACTGCTCAATCCTATAAAGCATTGCAGACAATCGCTGATGAGTTGCCAGAAATGGCTGAAAAACTGAGGCATACTTTGCTTGAAGCTCAGTTGATAACTCGTCGTCGTACTTGGTCAGCACCAATACCTCAGGAAGTTCTTGAGATCACGAACGATCGCAATATACGCCTTGTTAATGGAGCAGATCAACTGCTTGATGTGGTTATTGAATCATTGGATAGACTGAACCAAAAGCTTCAAGGTGAAACGCCGTCTGCATTTCTTTTGTGGGATCAAGTTGTCTCCCGTCCTAAAGATGAGCAGGCGTTATCGGATTATGTGAAGCTTCACTTGGAGGAAGATCTTAAACAACGAGGAGTAATTGCCAAACGTGAGGTTGAAATTCGGCGGCGACATGGAAATAAAGGTGTTGCTGCATCAGGTGAACGTGTGGATCTTCAAGTAGATGCGTTTATTCGACTACCAAATGGAGAAAATCAGGACTGTGTAAGCGTCATTATTGAGGTCAAGGGATGCTGGAATAAAGATTTAGATACTGCAATGCAAGCTCAACTGGTGGAGCGTTATCTCAAAGATAATAGATGCCAGCATGGTCTCTATCTTATTGGCTGGTTCAATTGTAAGCAGTGGGACAACAAAGATTCCAGAAAGCCTCCAAAGCTGAATATTGAGGAGGCAAGACAGAAGTTTGAAGCGCAAGCTACTGAATTATCAAAGCAAGGGATCAAAGTTAAAGCTGTAGTCCTAAACACAGCGCTTCGATAAATTTGTGAGGAAAAATAAACTTTTCAATTTAATTTAGAAATTAAGATAACTTTAAAGCGTGAGCGTGATTGGGAACCGCGATCGGACACAGTAGACAAGATGCAGGGGCAGGAAGCCCAAGCAGCGCTCGTGTCCTATGGAGTATCCGATCCAGAGTATGCAGCTCAGGAGGCAGAATTCATCTACTCTCGCAATCGACTTAACGTCTCAATTACTCGTGCTAAGAGCAAATGTGCCATTATCCTATCCAGACAGTTGTTAGAAGCTCCACCTTCTGTTTGGGACAGTCTTCAGGTGGCAGAGGGGCTGGAATTCATATGGGGAGTTGTGCAATTGGTCAGACAGCATGGAGAAACGACTGAGGTTATGTTTGACACCGCTCAACTAAGCATGTATCGGTTAACAACACTAATCAAATAGGAGTACTGGCAACCTTTTACTTTCTAGCATTCAGTTTGGAAGATGCCATTGTAGACATTTTTCTATGATGACTTGTTAATAGCTTTGAGATACGGCGTATTACGACACTGTGTTTTTATGGAAATCCCTTAGAGCAAGATTGGTAAGACAGGGAAGACTGTTTTCCAAACTGGACTTTAGACTAACCGGGTAGGAAAACGGCAGTCAGTGCAAGCACCCACTGCCGTAAAGTCAATGAAAATACCAATAGTCATTGACCTTATGATCTTCGAACAACTGAGCCAATTTCGTCAGAGTTTGTACGAGCAACTGGGTAAAGCCAAAGATGCGGTGTTTGAGTTGATGGATGCGGTGTTAACCAGTGCTAGCACAGTGTCATTTGTCAGTCTGTCTCAAAGTCCTGTCTTCCGACGGCAATGGTCGAGTATCTATGCCGCTTTGCACGATAGCCACTTGCCGCAAGCAAAACTGATGCAGGAGATCGCTGGGAGAGTCGATACGACTGAGCAACCTATCCTGGCAGGAGACCGCACCTTTTGGTCTCGTCAAGATGCGGGGACACTCAAAGAAAGAACCTTTGACCACGATAGTCGGCAAAAGAGCGCAGTCGGGCAAAGTTATAGCACCCTGGCCTGGATTGCTGAGGAGAGTGGGAGTTGGGCTTTACCATTACGGCATGAACGCATTAGCAGCTTTGAAACCCCCGGCAAGCGAGCGGCTTTTCAATTACAGCAAGTGACCCGGCAACTCGAGCGCAGACCGTTAGCCGTGTATGACCGAGGTTATGGCAATGCCAGCTTCGTGAATCAGACGGCAACGATTGCAGCAGACCTGTTATTGCGCTTAGCAGCCAATCGCTGTGTCTTTGGTGCGCCTCCTGCCTATGCGGGACGGGGGGCACCGCGTAAGCATGGCGTGAAATTCAAGTTCAAAGACCCGACAACTTGGCCTGAAGCCACCGAGACGATCGCGGTTGATGACCCCCACTATGGTCGAGTCCAATTGATGCGGTGGAGCAACTTCCACTTCAAACAATCCCCCAAACGAGGCATGGAAATCATCCGAGTTGAGGTGCTCGAACCCGTCGGTCGTCAGCGTAAATTTCAGGTGCTTTGGTTAGCCTGGTTGGGTCAGCTCATGCCAGCGTTACAGAAACTTTGGCGCATCTACTTGCGTCGCTTTGCCCTGGAACATTGGTATCGCTTTGCCAAGCAACGGTTACATTGGACACAACCCCAACTGAGTTCGAATCAGGCTTTAGAGCGGTGGAGCCTGTTGGTGGCGCTGATGACCTGGCAGTTGTGGCTAGCTCGCAATGAGTGTAGAGACGCCCCTTTACCCTGGCAGTCTCCTCAAGATAAACTGGCTCCAGGTCGCATTGCTCAAGGTTTTGCCAGTATTTTAGCTGCAATTGGAACTCCGGCTAAAGCGCCCAAACCCCGGGGAAAATCGCCCGGTCGTGCCACGGGTTATTGCCCTTCCCCTCGACCCCATTACCCAACGGTAAAAAAACGAGTACGTAAACGCAAACAGGCTGAGAAAGCACTGAAATCGACGACGATACCTGCAGCATAAAGTCCTGATTTTGGCATGCTCTGTCGCACTACTCAGCCTCTTTAGCGGGTTGGGCAATTTCCTCCTGCTTCTACTGCCTTAGTCCAAACTTCAGTTCCAAAAGTGAATGCATTTTTCAAAAACGGTAATTTTGAGGCTATTGAATTGATTCAACAAAACTGAGCGAGATTCCTCCATCCTTGCGTAGCAGGGGGTGATCATTGATAGCTGCAATTACTTCCTTGATTCAAACTTAAAGTCCTGCGACACGTTGAAGGATGTTTTGGGTAACCAACATTTCAAATTGCGACCGAATTGCTCTTGCTGCAACCTGGTTAGAAATCAAAACTCCCGCTTCAATATTGCGCTGATGTGCAGCTTCTGTAAAGTTGGCTGAGGTGACAAATACCCGTTCTTCATCAACGACGATACATTTTGCGTGTAGGCAAGCATTGCTTTGGGCAGAGGGTTCTAGCGATCGCGGATCATGAAATACCTCTGGCAATCGTTGCCCTGCCCAAACATTTTTACGAAAGTTTTCTGAAAATTCTCGTAGTAAGTTTTGGGTCGGGGTCTGGCTGTTGTAAGGACGCTTAATGTTGAGGAACATGCGGACGCTTAACTTGGGGTTTGCATCCATGCGATTGGCAAGAGGTTGAAAGAGCTGATGCCCTTTAGTGCCCTGATCGATCGCGAAACTAGAAATTAACACGCTATGGCGGGCACTACTAAATAGTTCTCGCACAACCACAGCAGTATCTCGACTCTCGGTTCCAGGAACTTCTGGTCCTGTCCAGACTAAATCGACTTGTTCCTGCTTCTGGTGGGCGATCGCCCGCTCCTGTGCCAGTAACTTCAGCATGTACGCCATATGAGCGGAACTCATTCCCTGTTGCCGTAGCTGATTTAGTTCAGCGGCGACTACCACTATCAATTGCTCTGGCACATAGCTTGCCAAAGCAAACGGGTAAATCGGGAAGCTAAACCTCTCGGTTTCCAGGGCGGTAGCCAGGTCAGTCAGGGCAGGACGGCTCAAGCTCATTAACGGAGACATCATTGGACCGTATCTGGGAAGAATTCTGCTCCCAGTCCTGCTACGGTGTTCACAACCAGTGCCCGATCCAGCATTTCATTGCGGCGCTCGCAGGAGGTTTCAGCAATGAGTAAGCAACCATGACAGGCTGCTCCGTGCTGGAAGCGATCCTCCTGTTCATCATCGGGTTGGTGCTGAGCGCATACTGGGTCATTTGAGCAGAGCCGCCCGTACTCTAAGGCTCTGCCGAGGTGTTCTTCGATCCGCCTGCCGACCTCGACCAATCCACCTAGTGTTCCCTCTGATCCTGAAGTGCCTGTGTGGAGCAGAATGCCATAGCCGATCTCATCAAAGGCATAAATCCGCTCACGGATGGCGCTAGAGGCATAGCCGCAATCGAGGGACACAGCGGTGATGAGCAGGTGGGAAAGGGAGTGCAGCATGATGTAAGCCGCACCAGGAAACTTCGCCTTATCGCGGGGGATTCCCCTCGTGTCGAGCCATTTGTAAAATCCCTGCTCAAGGTGCTGTTCCCGGGCTTTAACCTCTGGGCGGTTTAACCATTGGTGGATTGTATCTTTCTGAATGCTAATGAAGACCCCTTCGCCCAAATTCTCGATCGCAGGCACCCACTTGGGTTCGAAGTCTAGATTTGCCCTACGAATATTGATTGCCAGGTCATCAATCTCACCCTCAATATTCGGCATGGCAGCCTCAAAGCGGGTAAAGCCAATCAGTGCTACGACCTCCCGTAAGCGATGCACAAGCACGACCCGATCGATGGATAATCGCCATTTCGCATCTAGCGTATCTAAGCGACGAGCGTACCCCTGAAAATCCTTGTCTGCCGTTGGAACTTCTTTGCCCATTTCTTCAGGGCAGGAGAGTAGTGCCTCCAGTTCTACCTGCTTAATACTCTTGTCTGGAATGGCTACCCCACTTTTACGCCGCTTCACTTCTGCCCAAACGACATCTGCCCCCAAATTTGCCAGTTCAGCAAACTTCGGCTTCTTGAGTTCTTTTTGGATATCTGCCAGGTCTTCAGCAAACTGCAAATCATCTTCATAGAAGCGATCGACTGCCTTCTTCAGCTCAGCAGCCTGATCGGGCATGGAAATGACACTAAGGATTTGGGTGAAGTAGGCATTGCTGGCAGAGCGCACAAGCAAACGATTGTATTCAGGTTGCCCTGTTTCAACAATGTCACCATTGCTATTTATTTTGTGCCCAACGCAAGGTTCTTGACCACGGGGACCTAACCAAGGGCGATGCCCCTGACATTTACCCAGTACTTTGGAATCTTTTAGTTTGGCTTCGGAAAGAGGACGCCGCTTGCCACATTCACAACGCACAAAAATCTCTTCAAAATCGTTTCCGGAGCCGCCCTCATCTAACCAAAGTGGTTTGCGGCAGGTGGTGTCGAAATCATTGTGGGCAAAGGCGTACCAGTCAATATCGCTGAGATGACCATTGGTACAAGCCTGGACGAAGCGGACAGGGACTGCCTGAGTTGTTTTGCCTTCATGCTTAAACCCACTTTTGACTGCACTCCAGGTCACAAGCGGTCGAGTTCGGTAGACTTTACTATTCTTTTCATAAGTTTCGTCCACCTGTCCTAGAAACCAAGTAGGAAAGACAAACGCATCAACGCCGCTGATTGCTGCCCGGGGATCACTAGATTGTTGGGGTGGCGTATAGAGCTGGATTTCTTGAGGGTCGATGTCCAAGCTTTTTGCAACCTTGTAGCGGAGCCGATCCTCCCGAATTGCTTGGCGATCGCCCTTCCAGTAGGTCAATCCAGAAATGACGACAGAGCGGGTTGGTAAATCAACCATTGAGCCAGGACCGAAGGTGCTTAGCACTTGGCTTTGCCGCAATTCACCACTGGGTTTAGACTTGCTTTTCTTATCACTCATTTGCCTTCATCCTCCATATCCAGTCCATAGGGGTCGCGTACCCAAAGATTGACGGTTGCTTCGACATCGCGCAAGCTACGGTAAGCTTTGAACTTCTGACGTTCGCGGGGTTCTTTATCCGCATCTGGGCTGAGTGCATCTAGCAGTAGTGGAGGAGCCAGATCTGCTTCCTTCTGGTATTGCAGCCGCTTGTCTCGATTCGCGATTTGTTTCCAGGTGTCAATGAGATCAAGTACCTGCGCTCTGACCTGTTGCCGTAGTTTGCTTGTTGCAGCCGCATCTAAATCTGGGCTGTAACTCTCAGCGCGACAGGCGATCGCCTCAATCACCGCATCGATCGCATCTGGTTTGTTATTGATATTCGAGGCTCCCAGTGCTGGAGTCATTTCTGGAATACCCAAGCGAGTCAGGGCGACAACAACCCCTGCTAACCCTCGATCCAAGGCGCGCGGAGAGAAGGGAGTAACGCTGGTTGCCTCGACTGCCCGGTAGAAGCTGTTGTGCCAGCTTTGGAATCGCTCGTAATGGGAGCGATCGCGGGGTCGATGAACATTCAGCAGCGTCACAACCAAACCAGGACGATTGGAATCTCGCCCCACTCGGCTGGTTGCCTGGATGTATTCTGCGGCTGTTTTGGGTTGCCCTAGAACAACCATCAAACCTAACCGCACAATATCCAGACCAACGGAAATCATATTTGTGGCAAGTGCCACATCTACCCGCTCTTTTTCGTGAAATGGCAGGGCTAATCGACGCTTGGTATTGGCAACTTTGTTGGTGCTTACTCGCGAGGTGAGTTCTTCCGGCTCGTCGTCAATTTTCCGATTGAGGAAGGGTCCCACGAGTTCACCGTGCCGTAGGCGATCGCCGTAATTCACTAGTTGGGCAACGACCTCATCTTCAACGATTCGACGGCTTCCTCCCAGTTCACGTAAGGAGTTGAAGTAGCCCATCAAGGTCATGTAGGGATCAGCGGGATTCTCCTTGTTCCGTTTGCCGCCCTGCTCCTCATATTGCTTGTAGGCAGCTGCCATGAGTGCCAGGTAGGTTCTCAGCAGGACAACTTTTAGACTGCGTCCTTGGGCGGCAACACCTAGGTAAAGTCGTCCGGGAACGGTGAAGTCTGTTTTGGCAAAGAAGGAATCGTGCCGATTGGGGCTGGGCGGTGGAAAGATATCGACATGACCCCGACCGAACAGGGCTTGGATCTGATGTTTCGCTCGCCGCACGGTTGCAGTTGAGGCGATGATTTTAGGGCGAATCGGTTTACCAGAGTCAGTGCTGGTGTGGGAACAGAGTGTGTCAATCGCCGTTTCGTATAACCCGACCATCGTACCCAAGGGACCAGAGATGAGGTGTAATTCGTCCTGGATGACTAAATCGGGTGGCGGCAGATAGGTTCCGATTGGTTTACCGGCGATCGTTGGATCAGCAGCGCTATAAAAGCCTTCACCATCCTGGTAATGGGTGACACGCCCAAACAAAGCACCTGTTTGTCCAACCCAGGGGAGTGCGGCAAATTTATCGACCGTGGCGATCATGAAACAGGGTAAGCGACGGTAGATGGGTTCATCGACCGCTAGGATGGGCAGTGGGTTGCGACTGCGGAAGTCACAGTCTCGACCAAAATAGTCTCGATTGGTGCAGATGACTTTGAGGTTTTTCGGGGCATCTTCTGACGGCTGAAGTTGAAACGATTCAGGTTTGAACTTTTCCCCACACCAGGGGCACTTCTCCAAGGGAATGGGAGACGGCTTGCCTTTGCTGTCTCGCTTGAAGGCAAGCGTGCGCTCACGGGCAGAGTATTCGTCCTTGTCACCTCGCTTACCGAGTTTATTGGGGGTTGCGCCCTGTCCGACCCAAAGACCAATCTCAAAGGGCCACTGACCTAGCTTC
Source organism: Leptolyngbya sp. PL-A3 (assembly GCF_039962325.1). Lineage (NCBI taxonomy): Bacteria > Bacillati > Cyanobacteriota > Cyanophyceae > Leptolyngbyales > Leptolyngbyaceae > Leptolyngbya > Leptolyngbya sp. PL-A3. Next base: position 25,175 of record NZ_JAMPLB010000023.1, on the reverse strand, counting down.
GTGGGATCTTTTTGCCGCTCCAGTTCTAGCGCACAAATCAGACGAGCGGCTCGCTCTAACTGATCAAGGGTGAGCAATCGCAGCGTATAGCGCATGAGGACGCTTATTCCAGATGACTGAATACCTGGATGCTTGAGACGGCGCAGCACCAGCGTAAAGGCAGCAAGCCCCAAATAGGCTTCCGTTTTACCACCACCCGTCGGGAAAAAGAGCAGGTCAACAATGCCTCGGTCACAACAATCGGGTTGGGCGATACTGACCAGATTTAGCAGAATAAAGGCTAGCTGAAACGGTCGCCATGTGGGAGGTTTGAAGCTCTCTGGAGGTTGGTTCAACTCCTGGCTGAGTTGACGGCGACGAGCGATCGCCACGACTCGATTGGCAATCCGAAATGCTTCTAACACCTGCGGGTCTGCCAGTGAGTCGATACCCGATTCAATGCGATCGCAGGCACGACGGGCATCGTTTAACAGGGCTTGGGCAACGTTGTTTGCCTGGGGTGAATCAATTGGGGTGTTGTATTGAGCGGTAATCCAGGTGCGGTATTCTGCCACCATTGGGCTTAGCATTTGCCGGATTACGTCTACATTTTCGGCAGCAGCTAATGCCTCCATCCCAAGTTGAACCATCGGCAGCGGGGCCGCTTCGACCTTGGGGACTTCTGCGAGCGGAATCCAGGTGGTACAGACTTCGGTGCAGTGATGTGGATCGGAGGAGTGGGCGATGACGGAGACGTTATGCCCAACGGCAAATTCATACTCGTGGCGATATTGCAGACTAGCGATCGCCTCATCGGGGTCTTTGCTGTCTAGACCACGCAGGTCTGAGCGGGGTACAAATCCCTCTGGGCACTGCACAATCAGGCAGGTTTGGAAGGCAAAGGACGCATCCTTCTCACTGAAGTGCATCTGACGGTAGTTCACAAGAAAGATGGAGACTGAGAGTGTCCCTGCTTCAAAGCGATGGTCAATCACTGGGCGACAGTTGACGACTAAGGTGAGACCACTACCACCAGGAATCTCAATTTCAAACGAATCTTTGGCAGATTGAATTGGAACGATGAGTGAAGCAGATTGGGGAATGCGTTGCCATCCACCTGGTTTGCGCTTCTTTTTATCGCCAGGTTCCTCAACTTCAAGATTCTGTCTTTCCAGTTCAATGGGTTTGTAATCTGCCCAGTGAACTGTCGTTGGCAGTTCTTTTGTCTGTTGGGAGATGAGGAAACTCATTCCCATTGAGGAGGGAAATAGTGCTTTTCGGGCGGGCGTTACTTCAGGAGACTGGCTATCTTCGCTCGTTGCGCCATCCCCTAGCTCTTGCGGCTCAACATTTCCTTCATCATCGGAGCGATCGTCTGGTTTTGCGCCGAAGGGAGCCAGAAACCCAGTGAGATACCATTTGGAGGGTGCTTGGGTTAACACTTCCTCTGCATGTTCTGTGTCATTAGGTTTAGGCCCAACCAGGTCGATTTGCAGGGCATCGACTAGAGTGGAGCGAATTTCAACGGATGTTAATTGAGGCATGAACAGCAGTCTCCAGGGCAATTTATAAGCTTTGATCAAGCGGCGGTAGAAGCTTGATGACTTGAGTCAGTGGGATCTAAACGCCAAAGATGCTGTAATCGTTGCATCAGTTCTGTTTGACGCTTCTCAATAACTTCGTGGGTCCATGCGGTTTCATTCAACACTTGAGTGGTGAGTGCAAAAGGAGAAACACCGTTTTTGCCTGTGAAGTATTTGCTTTTTTTGGTTTCAAAGTCGTAGTTCTGGGCACTGCTATTTTTGTAGCCCGACAGGAGTGCCAAGTTACCTAAACGATGAACATCGTTCTGGCGAGTGTCTTCATTGGGGAACCACTCTAACCACTGACTGTTCTTTGGTGGGTTTTGCGGAAGAATGTGTTCAACAGTAATGCGAGGAAGGCTATAAACGGCTTCGCCACCAGAAAGGTAAGTGTCGAGGCGAAGGAGTACATAAAGGCGAGTTTTAGTCTCTAGATACAGGGGACCATTCAATTTCTGAACAATTACCTGACATTCTTCTGCGGTTAGATTTAATGGCGAAGCAGGGCTACTTAAATCCTGGTCTTTTTCAATCCAGTCTAAGAGGTTGCTGTAGCGCTTAATGCGATCGTTGATGTCGGCTCGCTTAATCATTAGACCGGAGGCCAAGCGGTCTAGATCCCTGAAGAACGTAAGCAATCGGTCGGGTTGATGGCGATGTTTAGACAGGTAGGAAATCGCAGGCGGTAACCAATCGGCGTTATCAATACGGTTCAAGTATTTGAAGTAGGTGTTGATAGCTTCAGCGTGCTGGTGACTTTCGTAGCAACAATCTTGAATATCGGCATAGGCTTGAGCTTTTGGGCACAGTACCTCATCTATAAAGTGGATGGGGTTTTCGCTAGGTTTAACGTGCTCTCGCACTTCTTTTAGGACAGAGTCTTTTTGCTTCGCTTTACGGTAAATTACCCGAATGTGAGAGAACAGGTCCTGAAAGGTATTACGGCCTAGCTGCTCTTCAGTATCTTCCCACCGCTTGTTATATTTCTCTTGTTGTTCTTTAGGAATTTTGCCGATGATTTCTGATTTCAGAATGTCGGTAACAGACAGGTCTAACCCACGGTCGTTCAGGACAGAGAAGATCCGATAGGCCGAATCCATATCGGGGGTAGAAACGACTACCAGCAAGCATTTGTATAGAATGAATTGGGTTAGTCGTCGCTGCTGTTGTTCTTCTAATGCAGTAAGTCGATTTAGCAAGGTTAGGGCGTTGTCACGAAGATGCCGTTGGCTGTCGGGGAGAACAGCGTTCTCTAGAGTTTTCAGCTTCTCGAAGCCACCTTGAATTTGAATATAATCCTTAAAGAAGTCAGCATCCCGTTCCCGCAAAGTTAAGCGGTAGCGATTCTCCCGCCCTTTCTCATTGATGTCGAGTGGATTACCTTCTTGATAGAGACATTTGGTAATCTGACCCATCCAGGCAGGAGGTAAAACCTCGCGGAGCGCAGCGAGCAAAATAGTCAAGGTTGTCAGACGTTGCTGACCGTCAACGACTTCTGCCTCTGGCAAGCCATCTGACTTAATTAGAACAATGCTTCCCAGGAAATAAGGATTGACTTCATCAATCGGCTCGACACCATCTCCCAGGAAACTCAATAGATCATCTAGTAGAGTTTCGGCTTGCTCAACCTCCCAAGCGTAAGGTCGTTGATACATGGGAATCGAAAAGACAAAGTCACCGCAAAAGATCTTCTCAATGGGATATTCGGCACCGTGGATTTTAGTTGGCATGACTTGCTAGTTTAGACGTTGTGGAAGTGTGCTTGGTTTGCTGGTCTAGTTGACGCTCATCTATTGCGATCGCTGAATCTGATCACTCTTGCTCAAATAATCTGATTTAGGCTGGTCCTCCAATTACAACTGGTGCGGCTACAGGCGAGAAAGATCTGACCTGTAGCACCATTCTGTAGACCTTGCAGGGCAGCACCACAGGCTTCACAAGTGCGTCCCATAAACTGGGCGTACTGGGTTGCGTCTTGTCGATTCATGTTGCGCCCCTGCTGTAGATGAGTTACACAGCTAATCCGAGGACGTGAATATTTGTTCTGGGCAGGTTGCGGCCAAAGAGGTTGTGTACAGAGTTCGCAGGAACCGAAGGGTGCTTGATTGCTTAGCAGTCTTTGTGCCACACTTGCTCCGCTATCGGCAGGTAGAAGTTGAAGGAAGGTGTAGAGGAGATTGACTGTGTTAGGAAGGGCGATTCTGAAAACCGGACTTTGAGCGCTGGGATTGGTGTAGACCCAAAGAATTTGTTGGTCAATGCCGACAATTCCCATATTGCTGAAGGAGTCAGAACGCCAAATTCGAGTGTTAGGCAAACTGGCAATACTTGAATCAATGTCTGAACCACGAGCAATGATGTTTGTGCCGGATCGCAAGGAGGCGAGGGAGAAGTGTTGAGCAGTCTTGAGTTGTGTAGGCCAGTCGATCGCAACAGCATGTTGGGTAGCTGCTAAATCTACTTGAATAGCCTGCCGAGCTGCACTTGGATTTGGATAAACCGTGATACCAGGGAGGGTAAATTGCCAAACGGTGGAGTTGGCTGCATCGGTAAAGGTTAAAGGCAAAACTTGGGAACTACTGCGAAGGCGATCGCTAAATTTGCGGAAGATATGAAACGAATCGAGTTGTTGCCGCACATAAGCGTCATTAAATAGCCCAACAAATTTGCCCTGGGCACGGCTAACCGCAACATTTGCTAGCCGAGATGCTGTGCTTTGCATTCCTCCTTGGAGTAACACTCCTACTTTCTTTTGAGGCGTACTATCAACTGCGTCGAAAACGATGAGATGTTGTTCAGAGCCTTGAAAGCGGTGAACGGTAGAGGCTTTTACTGTTTCCAGGTGTGTTTCTCTGAGGATGCGGTGAATTAAGCGTGACTGTGCTTTGTAGGGTGTAATAATGCCAACGCTTTCAGTTCCTGCCTGTTTTGACTTATAGGCAATATCGGCGGCGATGAGGGCAGAAATGAGGTTGAAGCGGCTATGAGATTCTTGATCACTAAAGCAGAAGGCAGAGGCGCGGCTCAGATCATAGAAGATGAGGGATTGACTTGGGTTTGGCTGGGCATCGACAATCGGTTGTGTTCGCGCTTGTACTCCCTCTCCGTCTTGCAGTTGATTGTTGTAGAACAGGCGATTTGGGATGGCTGAAATGGAGGGATGCATCCGGTACTGGGTCTGGAGCAGCACCATGCGATCGTCCCGTTGGTTGCGGTTGACGCGATCAATGATGCCTGCTTCTTCAAAAATGTCGCGTTGTAGCCAGGTTCGAGCGTTATCTGTTTCCGCTTGAGAGATAGGACCGAGTTGGCGAAAGTCGCCAAAGATTGCGATTCGTCGCTTTGCCAGTGTTGCAGCATAGACGCAGTGAGGGATGTAAGCCATACTGGCTTCGTCGATGATGACTGCATCGAATTGGCGTTCGTAAATTTCCTGGGCGATCGCTGCTTTTGAGAGGGTGCAACCAACGACCATTGCTTTTCGGACTAGCTCAGATTCTTTCTGGTGTAGCTGCTGTTTTAGAGGTTGCAGTTCCTCTCGGATCTTGGCGATACGCTCTTGTAAAGCGGACTTCTGCTGGGTAGTTAAACCAGAGGCACGAGACTGTTGAGTTAATCGTTTCCGCTCGCGCTCAAGCCCTTCAATTTTTTCAATCAGTAGAGCGTTTTGTCTTTTGGCAATGCCCCGAACGTTGATTAAGGGATAGTCATCATAAGTGCCGGGGGTGGCAATGCCAAAGCGGAGAATGAAGCCTTCGTTGTAATAGCTAGATTTACAGAGGTACTTGGCGAGGCTTTTCATTGCAGTATCCACTGCTGTATTGCTGTGGGCAAGTACCAGAACTGATTCCCCTGCATGGACGAGGGACGCAACTGTAAGTCCAAGGGTGCTGGTTTTTCCGGTTCCGGGTGGTCCCCAGATGAAGCTCACCGGATGCTGAAGAACATGGGTAATCGCTTCTGCTTGATAACGGTTGTAGTTGAGAGATTGTTGAATTTGAGTTTCGATACGGGGGCGAAAGTCGTCAAATTGAGGGTCGTTTGTTGGACGGGAGGTTGCTGAATCGCTGAGCAGGTTCAGCGCCAGTTTGCGGTTTGCGGTTTGGCTAGCGGTAGCGGTGTCGAGCCGTTTCTGCAATTCCTCAAGGAGAAACCACGGTTCAGTGGTCATCTTGACGGATGGAACTTGCTCACCAATGTTTTTCTCGATGGCAATGAGGAGATCGAAGCCCTCGATCGACAGCAGAATTCCTGGATAGCGTTGTTTTTGGTGAACCAGATCGACCGGGGTGTCGTCGGGAAAGCGAATTTCGGTATCAGTGGTGAAGGAATAGAGGTGTTTGCCGCTACGTTTACCAAGATGGCGACCATCGGTGATGGTAGTTGTCTGCCCACCCAGCTTTCGTAGAGATTTGATTTCGTCGCCAAGAGCCTGACGGAATTGTCTTTGATATTGGGTGAAGGGCGATGGAGCAGGTGAGGAGCTTGCAGCGATCATGAGTTGGTTGCCCCCTCTGGGTTGTTAAACAGGGGCAAATCATCAAAGGCGGGGGCAGGTTCACGGGTGGTTGGAGTTTTGGTGGCAACTTTACGTCGGTGGGTGCGACCTATTTTTTCTGCTTCTGCCCGCTCCTGGTTGAGTTTGAGCAGGCGGGCGAGAACTTCATCGTGAACTTCTTCGGGCCAGCGATAGCGCCAGGGTTTCTTGCGTTTGCTGGTGCCTTCATCGTCTTCGTCTTCGTAGTCGAGCAGGAATTCGCAGTCGGTGGGGATGTCTGTCCAACCGTAGGCATCAAGGACGGCACGATCCATTTGGGCATGCAATTCGCGCAGTTTGAGGATGTCGGGGTTGGTTTCGTCGGGGTCGTGGAAGCGATTGTAGGTGGCAGTGAGTCCTTCGTTGTGGCGCACCATTAGGTCAGCGCGGAACTCGTAGTAGGTTTTGCCTGCCGTTTCGAGAGTGGGGTTAGTTTCCCAATCAGTGGGAAAAGGGAAAGTTTCAAAGCAGTTAGCAATGTTGTAACGGGGATCGTCCCGCATCGTTGCACCAAAGAATCGTGCCCACACCTCATGAAATCTACAACTTAGAACTGTGAACGCTGAAAAACTTGGTAATGCAAAAACAATCAGAGTTTGATCGTAAACAAAACCATTTTGTAAGAATGCAAAACAAAAATGCTTACTAGTGAGAGAACGAACTAACACTCGATTACACTGAGAAATTGCTTTATAGAGAGCAACTCTTTTTTCGCAAAATTGCCACCAGTTACGCCGATAAATTTCACGATTATCAAGTAATCGCTTCGGCTTGACCTTTTCCTCAACAATCGCTATCAAATCAGGATATTTCCGTGCCTCGTCCTCCTTCATATCGCCAAAATTAATCACATAACGATGATGAGTATGAAGTGGGCTACTATTTACTTCCTCACCACCAATATAGGGAAAAATACGTTCGGCATTCTGAGAGTCTTTTTCGATTAGACGGTACATCTCAGCAATACATGTGACATCAGAATTAGTATCATCAAAAGTAAAGCCGGGTCCCAGAATAATGCTGCCCTGAAAACTCTTACTAGCATTAGCTAGTAGCGCCTCTGGATCTTCATGTCCGCCATCATGAAATAGAAACGCCGTAATTTTCTCGAGCTTTCGGTTGTCAAGAGTTTTCAATCCTTGGTAAACACCCTTAAAGACATTCACCACACTCACAACTACTGCTGCCAATCCAGGCCATTTCACCCGCTTTTGTGCACTATAAATCGTGCCACTGCTCTGGCAGATAACTCGGAGTCCAGTGCTACGAGTATCTCCTTGGGCAATGGTGTTTGTGGCAATTAAACCAAATGCGCCTTCCTTACGAAGCAAAGTGAAGGCTCGGCGGAAGAAATGAGAAACCAAGTCTGCATTTCCATGTGATTCAGGATGTACCACCTTGAGCCAGTCAAGATAGCCTGCGATATGTGCGCTAATCGTAGTATTTTTTCCAGCAAATGGCGGGTTCCCTACAATCGCATCAAATCCCGGATTCTCTCGCTCAAATACTTCAGGAAACTCTAATTCCCAACTAAACGGTAAGACAGCTTTCGTCCCTGCTGTTAGCTTGGCAACGACCGATTGAATCTCTGATTCATCCACCAATCCCTTCTCATAACCAATCAACTGACCGCCAAATTCCTCTCGATATTTCTGCCGTTGTTTAGCATTGTCACCCGCAAAGAAAGAGGCAACTGCGATCTTGGCGGTTAATCGAGCAGGTTCTAAAGCGCGATCGACATCCTGCAATAACGCCTGTTTCGTTGCTGCATCTCCATCCGATCGCGTATCCGACGTTTGAATCTGCTGTCGAAACGCCAGAGCTTTTGTTGCCGACTGCTTCATCAACAACTTGTGGTCTTCAAAAAACGTCGGTTCATAAGCTGCACTTGCCCCAAAGCTGCCAATCTCCGCTCTAGTCAGCCCCACCAACGAATCACCACACTTCAGCGCATGATCCAAAAACGTAAACGGCAAATCTTTTGCCAACGTCACCAACCACAGCGACAACCGCGCCAGGTTCACCGCAAACGGGTTCTTATCTACCCCATACAAACACCGCTGCGCCACCAATCGCCGCGCCACCACCACATCCTCTACCGTCTCCGGCAGATCCGCAGGCTTCCCGTGATAATTCCAGGCTTCCACCAGCTTGTCTGCCAACTGCCGACAGGCTTCCACCAAAAACGCCGCAGAACCCATCGCCAAATCGCACACCTTCAGTTCCAACAACTGCTCTGGTGTGGGATGCTCCCCCAAATTCTTCAGCACAGGTTCCAGCGTCTTCTCCACGATCGGCTGCGTCAACTTCCGGGGGGTGTAGTGAGACCCCGATCGCCGCCGTTCCTCTCCTGGTTGCAAAAACAGACTTCCTGCTGCTAACAAATTCGGTGTTCTAGGCGAAACCCGCCGACCAATGGCAGCAGCAATGTCTTCTGCCGTTTTTGCCTCCTTCAACTCCTTCAACGCTTTTCCTGTCAGCTCACTGTCTGCATCTTTGAGCAGCTTGGCGCGATCGGCTGGCTTTGCTGCCAGGATCTTGTCTACATCCACCACCACATCTTTCGGACGAACGGCGATCGATCGTCCGTGAGCGATCTCCACCTCATAGCCCATGATCGCCTCATAGACCGAGCCAATCTGCTCAACATCTAGGGCACGATAGGACAGCCGCTCTCCATCCAGCACCAGCAGCTTATCCAGCATCCGGTAAATCACCCCATCTGAAACGCGAGGGGCTTCAATCCTGCCGAATGTGGCAAAGTGAGAAGCGATCGGGCGACCTTCCAAAAACGGATACTCATCCGGGTCAAACAACTGCCCATGCCGCGCCGGAAGATACTCTTCGGTGGGTCCACCTCCGTCATACACCAGACGAAACAGACTCAACAGCATCGCCCATGCTCCATACCGCTGATCCAGTGTGTCTGGGTAGTTGCCTGCATCTTCCCGCAACTTCTCGTACAGCCCCGACACCGCATAGTTGCGCTGATACACCTCATCATCTGGCATCAGCCCTTCATCTTCGGCATACAGCAGAAACACCAGCCGCATCAACGTGGCAATCAGTCCCCCATAGATATGCTGTGGGTCAGTTTCAGCTAACTCTCTGAGGATCTTTCCATTCACTGCCGCATCCGCTGCCTGAAATCCTCGCAACAGTTCCCACAACGCATCTAAAACCTGACCCGATAGCTTGGTTGAAACTTCCGCTTGATAGTTCCGGCTATCCTCTAACAACCGATTCAGCCGTTGATTCTCCGGCACATTAAACAGCCGATCCTCACCCATCAGCAGATCAAGGGCACCTAAAATCAACCGACCCGGCACCTCCGTCATTGCCTGTACGGAAAAGGTTAGATGCCCAGAAGACTCACCCTTGGGCGCATAGACCAACCGAAGCTCTGTTCCATTCACGAGCAATCCGGCATACACACCTGTTTCTCGCAGCAACCGCTCAAACTTTGCCTGAATACTGGCTTGCCAACCCTGCCCCGTTGCTGTTGCTGGATCATCCTCATCAAAGGGTAACCCTGGTGCAGTCTCTTGAATCAACAACACCCATTTTTGCGTGTCTGGATCGCAGACAGCATAGGTCGGCTTCAACACCTCCCCATAACTGGGCAGAGCTACCGATAACTCCTCCGGCAATTCCTCCTGACTTGCTGCACCAACTAAGTCACGATCGCGCCAACCCAAAACCTTTTGAGTAAACGCCGGAAAATTCTCAATCCAGGCGACCCTGTCATCCTTGTGACGAGAAATAGGTTCTGTAGAAATTACTGTCAGTAGATGTTCCTGCAGATCAACGAGTTTGCCACGATCGATTACCGCCTGTGCCTTAATCAACGCGGGTGGTGAAACGACCAAACCGACTGGCTGAAGTAGTCCAAGCCACTCTTTATGCCTGAGGATGTCTAGATCGGTTGCCATAGTTAAACACCCTCTTGAATTAAGCATGGTTTGTAGAGGTCTTTGTGCTGAATCAGCACCTTATCTTGGCTAGTTCCATCAGTGCGGTAGCCAAACCACAACCCAGTTTCTATCTCCTTCTCGACAAAAATCTGGATTAGCTCAGAACTTCCAGGCAACCGAATCTTGTGAGTACTTCCAGGCGATAAGATCGACTTCACTGTAAGCTGTAAGGTACTTTCTTGCACCGCCAAGTCATCGCCGGACATTGCAAAGGCATGAATTCCATCTGCATCACGCCAGAAAACATATCCATTGAGGCTTGGCTGCAGCTCATCTGTTGAAGGGCGAATGTCTTTTAAATTCAACTTTTGGGCAGCTTTAACCTCACCTTTGGTCTTGCCAAAATCAAATAGTTTTTCCCACCAATCCATTGCTTTCAGGCAAGCCTGAGCATGTTTCTCTAGTTCCTGTATGGATGGAAGATTTTCGACGACCGCATGGTGAGACTCCATTTTTGAGCGGATTCGCTCTTGTCTCCTACCAATATCGGTTGGGTTATTTTGCATTACCAGGAGCAGCAAGGCTTGCTCTAGTTTCAGGTCGGCTGCTATGAGTCCGACTAAACATTGCATATCGTAGGCGGCTTGCGGTCCATCGGTTTTAAGTAACTCAGCAGTATTCCGCGCACCCTTTCTTTTTGATTGTTTTTTGACGGAAGAAGCCTTGTCCCGAAAACGTTCCGTCAATAGTCGATTTCTTTCAAGGATTGAAAGGATTGTTTTTTCAACCAATGCCAAACGGCTGATCGCATCCGGTGTAAAAATTCCTGTTTTCATCCGGCTTTCTAAGATGTCATCCAAAACGGTAACTGCGTAATGGATTTCTCCTAGAACGGTTACCTCTTGTCGAACATACAGTTCCTGCAAGGTATGTTCAATTTTGGCTAATCGTTGATTGATTTCGTTGAGTTGCTGTGTCCCAACGATCGCATGCAGCACTTGATAAACAGCAATAGGCGCGAGAACGGGCAATGCGGAGCTACCAGAAGCGAAGCGTAACTGACCTGCAATTTTCCCTGCACCATTCGTCACAGTACCCAAAGCACCTGTGCTAGTTTGCATCATTTGATAAGCTCCAGATGCCACCTTAGCAACTAAGTCAGGAGGTCCAACGACCCTAAAAAGCTGACCCGCCTGGAGTCCGGTTGCAACAAGAGCAGAGGTTGCGCCGAGTTGATCAACAACAGCCGAGTGAAGGCTACCTTGATGCCAAGGTTGAGGCGAATGTAATTCTAGATTCTTGAAATGCTGAATTAGCTTCTGGCTTTGTTCTGATGAGTATTCTAATAAGGCACCAACCATATTTCCCTGGTTATCCTCCATCACATGGAAGCAACCAGTCTCTTCAGAATTTGAATCGAATTTTGAATCAGTGGATTTATTTTCAACTAAATCCACAATTCTAGATATAGTGTCCTCTTCCTTAGATATTGAATCAGTAGTATCATCTGCATTTGAAGAATCTTGAGTACATCCAAAAACAGATTGGTATGCCTTCTCCAGAGATTGCACAGTACGTAAGTTAGTTATACCCTCTCTTGCTTCAATCTCTTGCCACTGTTGATTGGCGCGCAATTCCTTGAGAGAAGTCACATTGAAGTATTGAAATAGTGCAGTCTTATATTCTTGGGATTTCATTAGAGAAGTACCATGACTAATTGGAGACTGGATATAGGTAGACGATGCCAACAGGCTCAATCCGTTCAGCCTTCACCTGATATGCCTGCTGAATGCGCTCTGGTTCACGCAAAATTTCTGTCTCAAGCTCACGGACTCGTTTCTCCCAATGTTGACGATCCGAATTAATCTGTCGCATCTCATCAGCATTGAATAGAGATAATTGTTGGATTTCGTATTGCTTCACTTGCTTGAGAATGCGATCGCGCTGTTCCTCCAGCAACGTCTTCATTTCTGCGGCTTCCTTCTCACCGCGTTGTTCCAACTTGCGTTTTGCGCGATCGGTTAGCTCTGTGGCACGACGCTCCAGGTGAGGCAATAAATCCTCAACATCCCTCGCCGTATGAACCTTCAGCTTATCGATTAAGGCATTAGGCACTTCCCTTAATCGGGGATGCGCCAGTGAATCTTCCAAAATCTGCAACACATCCTTTTTCTCACCCTCACTCAAGGGGCGAAGCTTACCTCTGCCTCTGGCATCTGGGTCAATCCACTCGGCGGCGACAATAACGATCTCGTCATGTAGACGAGCCGCGCGATCGCCATACAGCGACAACCTTCCGAGAATCAGCACCCGTGGAATGGGGTCATCAGTTCGACAAACACAAGCACGGGTCAACTCATCATGCAGAAATCCCTGCGAGAGGAATCGACCCAAAAGCCGCTGTACAATCCGATGTTCTAAATGCAGATGCACAACCTGACCATCCAGTGAACCCGGATCTCGAAAGACCACCGGACGAATGGGTGCTTCTTTCCGCCAATCCCATAGCTTCTGGGTCTTCTGCCGGGGTGCCCGAAGGGTGTCTAGTGTCGTTGCCCAGGTTGGATCAGCCCCTGCCTGTTGGTCGAGAGTTGGTACAATCCACTGACTGCGTTCTTCATCCCCAACCGCTGCCGCTGCATCTAATGGTTTGAGTGGTTCTGCTCCCATCAACTCCAGAGACACCGACAGTGTATCTCGAAAATGGCGATCGTCCAGCCCTAGCCACAGTTTGGAGTCCCTGAGCATCGATTCCAGTTCTACTTGCTGCTGGCGCAGTTTGTCCTGCCGTAATCGAATCGCCTCCAACTCTTCAGTAATGGTGCTGGTGCGATCAGTGGAGTCTGAATCCGATTGATCTGAGGTGGCGATCGCCTCCGTCAGCTTTTGGATTTCCGCCTTGCGAATTCCGTTATCCAATAGCCTCGAGACGTTCTTCTCCACTACAGGAGACAAACTTCCCAATTCCTCCTGAATTTGCCTGGTCTTTTTCACCAATACATCCAACACCCTGTCTTCCACCCGCTGAGCCAGCACAAAATAGTGACAGCGAACTGTAGCCTCACGCTGAAGCTTACGGTCAATGCGTCCATTGCGCTGCTCCATCCGGCTGGGATTCCAGGGCACATCAAAGTGGAACAGGTCGGCACAATGGTTTTGGAGGTTAACCCCCTCCCGTGCTGCATCCGTCGCAATCAGAATCCTGAGAGGATGACGAGTCGGGTCAGTGTTAAAGGCTTGTTTGATATACTCCCGCTGTTCTTCGCCTATCCCGCCGTGAAAGGTATCGATGCGTTCACGATCCCGATCTGAGTTGGCAATAATGGCTCCAAGCTGCTGCTCTAGATAGCGTTTGGTGTCGGTATACTCAGTGAAGATTAAGACCCGTCGATTGAGCCAGGTTGCTCCTGGTTTACCTAAATCCGGACAGAGGTGCTGCCGTATCCAGTCCTCCAGCTTCTTCACCTTGCTATCGGATTCGTGTCTTGCCTGCTCTGCAATTTGGGTCATTTCCTTCAGCAGATCAAGCTCGCGCTGTGAGATAGCGGCACTTGCTACTTGAGTTGCCTTTTCCATCTGGGCGGCTTCTTCCTTCAGCACCTCATCCTCATCCAAATCCGCTCGATCGTCATCGTTACCTGGCGATTCTTGCAGTAGAGAATAGTTCTGCTGGGCAGTGGATTGTTGTTCCGCCTGCCGCTCGATCGCTCGACGATGTACTTTCAATGTGTGAGCAAACGCCTCAATGGATGACAGCAACCGTTTCTGAAGGGAAGTTAGAACTAACAGGGCGGCTGTTTGGGTGGATTTCGGTGCATCCTTCAACCGCTCCTCCCGACATTGTCGGTACTCCTGAAGCAGTTGAGAGAGCTTCAGCTCAGGAGCATCTTCGGGTAAGTCGTTAACGATGACCGGGATAATCTCGCGTTTTGGGAAATCCGCATTGTTAATTTCCCGCAAGTCCTGCTTGAGTCGCCGCACCATCACGGCATCTAATAGCTTCTTGCTTCGTACAGGTACACCCCGACAAAACCGCTGTGGATCGAGGATTTCGAGCAGTGCCGCAAAGCTATTCGAGTGTCCGTTGTGGGGCGTGGCGGAGAGAAACAACTTGTGCTCAAACCGGGGTGCTAAGTCACGCACCGTTCGGGTTAACTGGGAATCGATCGCATAGCGAGACGCACTGGCGGGAGCCGCATTGTGAGCTTCATCCAGAATCAACATTGACCCGGCTGAAAAGTCTTGCAACCAGTCTCTTAATGGCGCTGCATAAGTCTCATCCCGTAGCAGGGAATGGGAAATGATGAACCGCGTATGGGTTTTCCAGGGATTGATGCCGTAGCCTCGTTCGCGTCGTTTGGAGGCCACAAAGTCGCGATCATAGATGATGAAGGTTAGACCAAAACGGCTTTCCATCTCATCTTTCCACTGGCGCACTACAGAGGGAGGGCAGGAGATGACGACTCGCTTAATCTTCTGCCGCATCAGCATCTCACGTAAGATCAGACCAGCCTCGATTGTCTTGCCCAAACCCACGTCATCTGCAATAAAGAGATTGACTCGCGGCATTCGTAGAGCTTTCCGTAACGGCTCTAGCTGGTACGCCTTCACTTCAATTCCAGCACGATAGGGAGCCTGGAATAGTTTTGGGTCAGTGGAGGTAACACAGTTCCATCGCAGAGCATGGAGGTACGCCGAGAAATAGCGGGGATCATCAAACCCTCGCTTAGCAACCGCTTCCCAGGAACTTGCCTCAAGGATTTGAGCATCAATTTCCCGCTCCCAAAAGACCTCCAGGATGTCACCCTGAGCGTCATCCTCCAGGCAGGCTAAACGCACTCTGGTATCACCGACAGGAGAATCCGCAGGAATCACATCTTCGACCAGATACTGGCGCGAACGAACTCGAATAATTTGCCCTGGTTCGAGAGTCGTAGATGTCATCCTTACTCCTTAATGAACAGTAATCAGACAGTGCTCAGTCCAAATCTCAGCCGAAAATATTAGGCATCACCACCCTTTAGAGCGCGATCGCCCCTAATTAGGTTGCCCACTTTATTGAAAAACCTCTAAAAGATTGCGATATGCCCATGATGGCATTCACAATAGAAGAGCGACAAGTACAAAGTGTACGTACAAAATGGGTATTTATGGGACGCAAGGGACAATCCATTACGCTTTCCCTGTCAGAGCAAGACAAAGCCCGATTAGAGGCGATCGCCGATGAGCAGGGAATGCTGTGGGGCACCCGCCCCAACATTTCCCGCTTGATGGAAGCGATCGCCCGCCAAGAGCTTTTGATTGGGCGAAACAATGACTGGTCAGAAACTCGCATCAGGGCACTACAACAGTCTATTCAGGCATTAATCGACGCCGGACACCCTGACTCTGCTCAAATTATCGCTCAACTTTTGCTTGAGCGGAGTGAACTACCAGTTCCGTTACGAACTGAGTTGGAACGCGATTTAAACACGCCACTTCCCTCCTGGCGGACAGCCATTGACCAGTGTATTCAGCGCCAGACTCCCTTTCGACTCACCTACCGAGATGCCGCAGATCATCCCTGGAGTTTTACAATCCGCCATGCCAGGATTACCCCTTACGAACGGAGACAGTATTTGGAATGTTGGTGTGAAGAAACTGACGGAAATCGGGATATTTCAGAGCTACAGCACAATTGGACACTTCGATTAGACCGAATCTCTGAGGCTGCCCTCAATACGATTAGAGGACAATGGCACCCAACACTGGATACACTTCAAGTCGAGATACATTTGCTCAAGGGTCTCGCCTTTGCCTATGAACCAAAAAGTACCGATGTTAGTAGTGAGTGGATGAGCGATCGCGACCCACCAGTCCGGCGAGTCATACGAAAAATTTCAAATACCTTCTGGTTTTTTAGGGAAGTGCTGCGCTATGGGGAAGACTGCATCATCGTTGCACCAGAAGTAGCACAGGCTAGGTTTAAACAAAAATTGGAGGGGTTATATAAGCACTATGTTTGATTCAGTTGGGAATTTATTGAAACTCTTGACTCCGGTACAAATTGGTATTCTATGTTCCGTCTAGCAAAGTGACCAGGAATTAAGACAGGTAAGGATTCTGCCAAGTTTGGAAACTTGCTAGCCAGCTTAAGAATTTACAAAAGTAGGATAGGAATCAAATCCTAAATTCAATGATGAAGAGAAATCAGGCTTGGAGTTCTCAGGTATGACTTTCTGTAGGAACATTTGCTGGAGGGCATGATGGAATTTGACCTGCGAAAAGCACTTAACGCAATTTCAGATGTCGTGCACAACCGACCGTCTCCGCTCCGGGAGTTTGACCAGATATACATGAAAGTCGCCGATATGGTGATTCAAGCAGAGTATGTAGCTCGTGTCTTCAATAATAAAGACGTTGTGTTTGTTGGCGACGGTGATGGCATTGCCCTATCTGCTGCCCACTTAAAAGCTCAGAACGTTATTCCTTATGGTCCAAAATCTATTACTTTGCTTGATTTTGACGAACGGATTGTTAACTCTGTGCGACGGTTTAGCGAGAAGCTCCAACCCCAAATTGAAATTTCAGCCCACCTCTACAACGTAGCGGATGCCCTGCCTCCCGAGCATTTCGGAGCCTATGATGGATTTCATATCAATCCACCTTGGGGAGCCAGTAATGGAGGGGAAAGTGTGACGGCTTTCTTTGAGAGAGGTAGCCAAGCAACGAAAGAGAAAAGCTTGGGTATTGTCGTCATTGCCGATGACCCTGACCTATTATGGACTCAGGAAGTGCTCCGTGATACTCAGCGACGCGCCTTTGAACTGGGATATGTAGTGTCCGAAATGTTGCCACAGCTTCATCTTTACCATCTTGACGATGCTCCAGACTTAAGGTCATGCTCTTGCCTATTCCGCCGAATTGATCCTAGTTGTATGCAGGTAATCTCAGAGCCGCTTGAACCAGCAAGGCTAGAAAATTTTTATGGTAAAAGTTCGCCATTGCGCTTCCGGTATATACGTGAACGTAAAACACTCGACACAGGCATGGAGTCCGACTTTCTCTATACCCTTGAAAAACTTGAGGTGAATCATGAATGATGAAATTAAGCGGTCAGGGCTTCTCTTCATGAAGGTAGGGCTGCATGCCCAGGAAAAAATTGAAGATATCGTTGAGCGGAAGCAGCGCGAATTTGAGGAGACAGGTTCAATCTTTTGGGGATATGGCGGAAACACCTGCCACCCCTTAAGCATGGTTCAGCCATTTGCAAAAGAAGTAGAGAAAAGCGGCAACCAGGTTCTTATTGTGATGCAGAAGATGAACTCTCGGCATGCTGCTCCACCCGAAATTGCTAAACAGTACTCAGATGACGGTATCAACTGGCAGCCGATTCCCAAGGGGATAGAAGTTCGCGGATCTCGGTTTGCATTAGTTCTAAATGAGCTTCGGGTTGAGGAATTTGATTTAAATTTAGGTGAACTACAAGTTGGGGTGGGTCCGAGCCGTGGACGGAGGGCTGACCAATATCTAGTGGGGCAAGCTGATAAAGGCTGCTTCATCTATACACATCCAGAACAGCCAATCATAGAAACGGAGAGGGTTGTGAAGCGCATTGGTCTTGTAGCCCATGTGAAAGCTCCCTATGCAGTGCTTTTGAAGAATTAATCTGAAATTTGTTAACTGAGTTGTGAGTTGCATAAACCACTAGCGTAGCCGCCCTGAATGTGCTGAATGCTTACCGTAGATCATGTTCTGCGAAATTGCTTCTGCTTTTGCGGCTAGGGTGTCAAAGCCTACGATCGTAATACCATGACGAACCTCGTTCTCCCGACGCAGAGCGTTTAACTGTTCTCTATTTAGCGATCGCTCCATCCCAATGACGACAAGTCCTGTTGGTACGCTGAAGTTTGGAAATGTCATACTTGCATCAGAAAAACGTTCAAGCAGAAATGAACGATATTCTAAAACTTGTGTAATAGCATGGGTAGCCTCTGCACTCAATTGATTTCCCCTTGTCATAATCGGTTTGGATGGAACCTCAATTTCAACAACAACATACGAATTGTCAGACCGCTGAATCACAAAATCTGGCTCTTTCTGTCCATGGAAATCAGGTTGCGCCTAAACATTGAATGCCATAGGGTCGAGAAATAAGGGATTTCTTGAAAGGAAGGCTTGAAAAGCTGGCTCGTTATCTATTTGTTCAGAAATTAGTTGTTCATAATTCCTCAGTGCAACAGGCCCAACAGAAATCCATCTGAGCGAGAGTGCAAGAGTTACATGTTTTGCAGCGGAGGAATCTGTCATCAAACTAAATCCTGTAAAAAGCGCTGCATCTTCGTCATCATTGATACTCATAATAAGCTTGTTAAGTTGCTGTTGTGCTAATGGAGTAAGATCAGCCCAATTGCCAACTGCATCCTCAATCAACTGAAGTAAAGAAGGTTCTATTGTGAGACTAGTCATTCGTGACGGTGAACCTCCTGAAGCAAGGCTCCCAAGAATCTGAAATGCAAGTGAAAAGTTTTTTAATGTGTTTTCCTCTAAAGCATTTTCTACCAAAGCTTTGAGTCCTTCTTCGCGCCAGGCAAGTAAGCAGTAGGATGCAGGAGTTTTAAAGAAGCCGTTAATAGTAACTCCATCATACATATCACGTGCCAATCTTTTTATAGCTATAAATCCTTCTACAGTTCTGGAATTAACACAATCAAAAAGTAGGGGATTCAATTCACTTACATGACCACTCTCTATAAAACGATTCGCTCGTGCGATCAAATCCATCTACAAACACCTCTTACCATTTCAAGACAAAACTCTTCTGCTGTCTAAATTGCTCTTAATATTCCTTATTAAAAATTCAAACAGAACAATATTAAGATGGGTACAACAAATCTCCTGTCACATAGCGTAAGTGCTGTATGTAGGAGTGAAGCCCTTCTCGAACTGAGCTGAGATCAGCAGGAACAGTGACACCAAACGCAATATTGATTGCTTTATCCACACCTGGTTTAGATCTCACACACTTTTGAATATGAACAAAGTTGCTTTTAATTAAGTTCAGAAATAGTATCTCCATTGAAATAATACGACCTAGTAACGCATTAGAAATATGAGCGATCGACTCATCAGAGCAGAGTGCTGCTAAAGAGCGTTTATCGCCGGTAATGATCAATGTATTTTCGTCTCTAGCACCTACCGTAAGCAGCAAGGACTCTCCAGCATCAATGTTTTGATTAGCATTGAGCATGTCAAACAGCTCTAAATCAGCAGGTTTAACATCAAGCGGTGTACAGACTTTTAGAAATTCTTCTAGCCTTGAAGCACTCTCCTCGTCTTTGCAAAGACGTAAACGATTGCTAGCAGGCAAAAGAGAATATTTAGCTGTGGCAAGGACACGCACATTACTAGGAATACAACCAAATAAAACTACAACTTCATTAAGCAACCCGTAGCGCGCAAGTTTAAGTAGGGCATCATTATCGATGAGAATAGTTCGATCCACGATGACCTCACTTGTTGAGGGAACCAGTAACTCGGCTAAGAAACTCTATGGTGTCTGATGGTAGCGCCTCAACATCAATTTCTCGCCACATCGCTTCATCAATGATCTCTAGTGCAGATGCCTCTCCAGCCTGTAAAACCTGCGCTGCGGCAACCCCACGCCCCCAGTTTCCAGACTGATTTGCAATATTCAGGACTATGTGGCCAGGATCGATATAATGCTGCTTGCCATAATGAAAAGCAGCATCTGCTAATTCCCTGAAGTTCGCTTGCTCGTCTGACAAGCTGTAGGTTGGATCTGGTTGACCATTTAGTAGCTCGATCGCGAACTTGTCAGCTGCACGTTCGTCAGTGTCGTTGTTCTTAAAAGCGTAGGAGTTCTCGCTCAATTCTTCATCGATTAGGATTTCATCTAGAGCAACATGATTAAGTGCAATGTGAGCAACTTCATGGGCAAGAATAAAGAGCTGCCATGCCCAGAGTGGAGATGCTTTTGATAGAACAATGACCGGACGGCTGGCTGTTTGTACAACAGTTCCATCCATTTTTGATACACCAGAACCCAGCTCTGCTAAATAAACTACAGGTACACCATGTGACCAACAGGTTATTAGCAAAGCTCTCAACCCCAACCAATTGCCTCCAATAGAAGTACGTACCTCTTGGCGAAAGGCTTCAGCACTCCTTGGAAACGGATTAAATTCCACGCGACAAGCCGATGCAATTGATTCAGCGGCACTCAGTGCAATTGATGTCGCTGCCTTTAGATCTTTAGACTTATTTGGATTTGAACGCTTGTACTTTACATCACGTCGTCGAAGTGACTCAATACGGGGGGGGGCTTTGAAAAGAGGACTAGCACGAAGACCTAATCGCTTTGCCAAGATTGCTGCAATCTCTGAAGATGCTGCCGCATCTGACAAAACCTCGGGTGTTACCCACTCAGGCAGCAACATATGCTGCAAACTGCGTGGATAACCAGCAGACTCCAGAGACCCAAAAATCATTTCAATCTGGGGATCAGGTGTGGTCAAGTAGCTCTCCTGCTGCGTTACCTGTTTTTTTGTTTAGTCCCTTTAATCCTCTAATGATCACCAACAAGGCTTGTGCCCCTGCTTCAGTTCCGTCCCATGCGTCAATAATAGCCTCTTGAAGCAATTCATTGTAATCCTGGGGAATGTTGGTGAGGGTTACGAGGGGTACATTGTAGAAATTGCATAGCTTATTGAATGATTTAGTGATTCGCTGGCGGCTTCCATCCGAATGTCTCATACGGGAGATAGTAGGCTGGCTTACAGACGTTAGTCTTGCAATCTCACTAGAAGAACGGCTATCTGCCTTTAAGTGGGATAGTAGCTGCTGTACTGTTGTATGAGCCTGTGCATCCTTTGTTCTATTCATTAACTACAATAAGTTTTGCTTTTAATGAATAGCATAGTGTTATAATCTGCATAATCAAAGCTACTTATAGTCATGAAAAAACTGCCACCGATATTCTGCTGGACAAAAATGGGGACCGAGTCCGGTGAAGAACTGGCAGAGATTATTCGTCGCAAAGAATGGGAACGCCAGTTAGGGGAAGGGTATTTTTTTTGGGGGATTGGTCAGTCTCTAGGAGCAAATGCCAAATCTGCTGCACGCGACAAAACATCTATATGTGCACTTTTTTCACCAATGCACTCTAAGCCAAAAGCAATCGATACAATACCAACGCAAGTGGTTCTTTGGAATGCATGGATTGATGCCCAAGGACAAATACGACAATTGCCAAGCCATTGTTTTATTACAAGCCGAGCCTCCTTACCTTCTGGCAGAAGAAAGGATAGCCACTATGCTTTGGTGTGTTACTCAAAGAAAGAGTTGACAACTCAGCAGGAGAATATATCCATTTCTCCAGATCATCTTCGTAACTTAACAACTAATAAATCTCTTGGTTCATCGCAGGTAACAGCGATTGTACGTACCATAGGCGATCTAAACGCTAACGATAAAACTAAAAGCTATTCTGTCAGTTTTACTGCTGAATTACGATCGCCTTTCTATGTCCAGCTGGCTCAACCAATAATTTTGAACAAAGATGAGATTAATAATATTAAATCCCTTACAGCCTTAGGTGATGTCAGGCTATGGGACACCTTAGTAAAGCATTTACGTTCCCGTACCCTTAAAGAAATAGATTGGGTTCAAGGCACTTTGGATTTAGGGGAAACAAATCAAGTATTACCTTCTGATAGCGCTAACTCACTTGGGCACAGTAAAGCTTACACCGTAAGTTAAACCTAATTGTGCTTTAGGTGGAGTGAAGTGGACCCATACGTTTGAACGATTACAAAAATTGGTAGTGCCCTTACGTAAAGGTCAGAGAAAAAAAGCCAAGTTCTGAAAGCTTTATCTAGCAAGACTTCTGAAAACGACTATTTTTCTTTAGCCTTTAAAAAATAGGACTACCCAAAAATTTTACTGTGATGCTGGTTGGTAGGAGGTTTCTAGGGCTGATGAAGCTGAAAACTTAAGGACAGCCTCGGCACAGAATAATTGAATGCAAAATGCATCAGAAGAAAGGCGTGGGTGCCAAATTTTCATCCACTCCTTCGTAAATCAATATTCAACGCCTTACGACATCAAACCTTAAAGCACCGAGGTGAGCCATCAGTGAAGCCAAACCACTTGCGCGTTCCTAACGCCTTACGACATCAAACTTAAAGAATTGCGATGTTAGGTCTTCACTCTTTTTCAAAAATGATGTTCTTAACGCCTTACGACATCAAACTTAGGTGTACAGCGCAAAACTAAATCACGACAAAATTTTTATATACAAGTAATTGTACAAATATCTAATGGCTAAAGTTCAAAAAACAAAGTATTAGCAATAAAAGTTAATAGGGTTGGCTATGAACTAATTCTCTTGGCTATTAGAACATTAGTAAGCATCTAAATTGTTACTTGTTTTTCTGACCTAGTAATGAGGTAAGGTTTATAATACTTTTACTTTTTTGTGTAAAAAATTAAGCTGAAATTCCTATTGATGTTCATTGTACTGTTCGCAAGAAATAATTTCTATCCAATTGCTGCTAGATGGGCTTATCTGCTTAAGTTGTTGCAAATTGTACCGTTTCCAAAAGGTGCCATGTTGACCAAGGTGATTAACCCAATGAGGGAGTATAAATTGCCCATTTTCACGTTTTACTAGCCAGTACAGAGTATTATATTTTTCTACTGCCTCTGTATTAACAAAAGCTATAGAATTAACTAAGTCTCGACTTTCACCTAAACTTAATCCACCAAAACGTGTAATTAAGGAGGGATTATCAAATGCTTGGTGAAGGCGAGAAGATAAATCCGGATTAGCTGTTTCGAGATCACTATTGATCCAAACAAAAAAATCAACGCCTGTTAAGATTTCTTGATAGTCAGGACGAATATTTGAGGGATCTGCTGTTCTCCTTTTAAATCGATGAACTGTCCGCAGAACGGTTGATTTCTCTGGTAACTTAGTTAGTGCGATCGCTAGGCGGACACCACAGTGGAGATAACGGTTGGTTTCTCCAATTAGAGACAGTAGCATTCCGTAGACAGTCGAAGGAGGTGGGACGAGGTAGGTTTCTAGGTACTCCCTGGCACGAGACTGCCGAAAACAAGCAACAGGCACCTCAACTCTCAAAATTATCATGCTTATACCTACTTACACCTGAAGGTCTTGAGCTATCCGGGCTTTAACAGCTTCCACCGCATCATGAACTCCAGGAAAGATGTGAACACCCCATTCCTGCAAAGACCCCCCAAGATTGCATCCACCAATCCACAAGTCTTCTGACTTCAGATCGCCTGATGAGATTTTTTGAATCAATGCAGGGACAGAAATATTACATTGCTCATCCTCTTCAAAGCAGTACAGGATTCGCGGAGCAAAATCATGCGTCCACCGTAAAACTACAACTTCAGGGGAAAAATCATATAGAAAACGCCCATGATTTCCCCCAACTCTGCTAAGAGCGACAAAGCCATCAAGCACTGCCAAAACACGAGATTTGACTTCGAGATGATCGGGAGTCAGGGCAAAGCCATATTGATAGCGGGTTGCGTGAAACTCTGTGCTGTAGAGCGATGTTCTGCTTCTTTCTCCAGATTTGGCACTAAATGTTGTTTCTCCAAAAAAACGAAGTGAAGAAACAGCACGACTAACATCCAATGCCCCTCTCCTAGCTATTCTTGTGCCTTTGGGTTTATTCCTACTTTTTCTTGTAGATTGCTTATCCTCTTGGTCTGAACTGTCAATTTTTGCTGCTTCTGCACGCATGAAACCTAGGACATCGTCATCAATAAATGCTAGAGCATCATAGTCATTGTTGATTAATTTGTAGTTCTGTTCGTTGTCATTCCATTGACGATTAACTGGAAGACCTAACTGTTGCCAATAGTATCGTAAAGACCATCGAAGAGCTTCGGCAGATACAGTTGTGTGAACTTCATTCTTCCAGAAAATTTTTTGTAGCTGAGCCACATTCCCTTCAGTTTCACTATGATTATTTGCTGCTGCACCGTATCCAGTTAAGATATTGCCAAATAGATGAAACATAATTTCTACCAAGGTTTAGATTTTTACTCTCTGAAACTGTTGCTTGCTGCTGAATTTTCTCCTCCGTCTGAAGATTTCTTCCGTGGATAACTAGCCATTGCAAGTAAAAACAAGTCCCTCGAAACTCTCCAGTCGGCTATTCCCCTGGTGATGGGAAACAACTCTTCTTGATTTTCCTCAAAGACTGTGATAATTCCGGCCTTCGCAAAGAAATCAGCAATAAAGCTCCGAAATCTATCGGCATTATGACATTGCTTTAGGCGAGATATAATCTGCTGGTTCTTTCGATCAACCTGTGCGATTTCATTCTCGCCTGCACGATCGTAAACCTGGGCATACGTTTTTCTCAGTGCTTCATGACACGCCTTGATGAACAGCTTTTCGGCTTCTATGTTGTATGATGTTTGATCAGCCATTTCGATAAAAAAATCAGTGTATTTTAAGCTCTCTGCAACTACATTCTTCTCCTGAAGCTGTTCAAACAAGTTGGACCACCAAGGCTTCCCTGCAACTAAATTATTAGAAATCACTACTTGAACAGGAGCAAAGAGCAAAGTGTCGGTTTGTCTAATGTTGGAAGCCTTTAGATCAACCAAAACTTTCTGAAGTATCTGATAAGTATTGAGGTTTTCCTGTGTCACTGCTATTTCACTTGTGGCAGCACGACTTGATTGTTGAGGAGACCACAGAGTTGCTCTAAACAAAACCACATAGCATCTTCTATGAACAACAAACTTTGTACATAAGTTTGTTGAAGCTTCCTGTAGCAGAAACTTTAACCCTGCATCACTGATACATGTGGCAAGGAAAAAATCAGATGTTTTCTGCTTAATTTGCCAACAAGATTCAGTAAAATCTAATATATTCTCAACCTCTGGAACTACGAGCGCGTAAGGAGTTCTAGTTGACTTAGTCTGAGATGGCAAAGCAAAATAGAAACAGGATAGTGGAGCAAATAGTAATGCGAAGCTGCGCTCTACAGACTCTTCAAATCTAGTGGTCTGTCAGCTTTATTTTGAGGGGTAACTAAACGATAATGGATGAAAGCTCGTCTCCCCCTTTAACAGCATGGCAAAAAAGAAATACATCGTAGCTCTGACTGA